>NZ_JBHFFC010000005.1:0-195855 GCF_043359615.1 Exiguobacterium sp. S22-S28
AACCACAATCGGTCTTCTTCCCTTTTTCGTTTAACGTCCCATGACACGTCTCGGTTTAGATCCTTCAGATGGACCGATTAATCCATTTTCTTCTAATGCATCGATCAATCGGGCGGCTCGATTGTAGCCAATCCGATATTTACGTTGAATCATCGAGGTCGATGCTGTTTCTTGCGTCAAAATGAATTGAACGACTTCGTCATATAACGGATCGTCGACTTCCGTCTCCCCTTCCGGAATATCCTTTGGAATCATCGCTTCGACATATTGTGCTTTTTGTTGGGAGATGACATGGTTAACAATCGTTTCGACTTCTTCATCCGACAAGAAGGCACCTTGGACGCGAACCGGTTTATTCATTCCGTTTCCAAGTAACAACATATCTCCTCGCCCGAGCAACTTGTCTGCACCGCTTGTATCGAGAATCGTCCGGGAATCCGTCCCGCTGGAAACGCTGAAGGCAATCCGCGACGGGATGTTTGCCTTGATGACACCAGTAATGATATCGACACTTGGTCGTTGTGTCGCAATGACCATGTGTATCCCGGCTGCCCGGGCCATCTGGGCGAGCCGCATGATAGCATCTTCGACTTCATTTGAAGCGACCATCATCAGATCGGCTAACTCATCGACGATGACGACGATGTACGGCAGACGTTGATGGACTTTTTCCTCTGCGTTCATCTTATCGATCAAAGCATTATATCCTTCGATGTTGCGTGCTCCATTCTGACTGAAGATTTCATAGCGCCGTTCCATTTCTGAAACGACTTGCTTTAAGGCTTGTGCCGCTTTCTTAGGATCAGTCACGACCGGCGCCAACAGGTGAGGAATGCCATTGTAGACATTCAATTCGACCATCTTCGGATCAATCATCATCAACCGGACTTCATCCGGTCGGGCCCGCATCAAAATCGAAACAATCATCCCGTTGATACACACAGATTTCCCGGAACCGGTTGAACCTGCGACTAAAACGTGCGGCATTTTATTCAGTTTCGCGGTGACCGTCTCACCGGAGATGCTTCGACCAAGTGCAACGAGTAAACGGTCGGGGTCCGCTTGAACACTCTCTGCCCCGAGTACTTCTCGCAACGAGACCATGGCAACTTCCCGGTTCGGTACTTCGATCCCGACGGCAGCCTTGCCGGGAATCGGTGCTTCAATCCGAATATCCTTTGCTGCGAGAGAAAGTGCCAAATCATCAGCCAGTCCGGTAATCCGACTCAGCTTGATACCTTGATCCGGTTCAATCTCATATTTTGTCACACTTGGCCCAAGATGGATCTTTAAGACTTTTGCTCCAATCCCAAATGATTTCAAAGTGGCAATCAATTTTGTGGCATTATCTTTTAAGCGTTTGTTTTCACCAGACAAATCTTTGGTGACAGGTTCCGCTAATAAATCGAGCGATGGCAATTGATAACCGTCCGGTGTCTCGGTCATCGTCAACGGTCCTTGTGTCTCTTTCGCTTGCGGTTCGACATGATCTGCAAATCCGATGATTGGCACATCCTGAAGATTAACAGGGGGCTCTTCCTGCACCGTTTCTTGAAGAACTTGATTTTTTAGTGTTTTTTGTTTTTCAACCGGCTGTTCAGTCGGTTCTGACTGACGGTGTCTTTTTCTTGCAGGACGCTCGTTTGTCGTGACCGATCGTTCACGCTGGCGGAATTCCTGAATTCGTTCTTTGATACCGAAGAGTAATTCACTGAAAAATGTTGGTTGCAGTAAATGAACACCCGTCATAATCAAAAATAAGCCAATCATAAATGCGCCAAAACTTGAGATATAGTAAGAAGAACCCTGATACAACCAGGCATTCAGTGCACCTCGCGGTTGACCGAGCAGCAAATCAATCCAGATCAAACCACCCAAAATCAAGGAGGACCAGGCCCATTTGGCTACACGTTCTTGATTCGACAACAAGAGTAACAGTACCCCCCCGATCAAACCGTAAAGGAGTGAACCAAACTGTCCGACCTGATCTTTGGCGAATTGAGCCAACACTTCGCCGACACGTCCAAACTGTCCAAGTGACAGGATATAGGCCAACAAAGACAGGACCGCGATGATTGCTGCATATGTACGGTATTGGATGGGTTGTCGCTGCTTTTTCACAGATGGACGTTTTTTTGCCGGTGGCCGCTTTCGCGCTGGTGTTTTCCGGACCGGTCCTTTTTTTGTCGTTGCCATCTTTCTCTGACCTCCTGATAAAAAAACGACTCAGCTGACCATCTATCCGGCCTCCCTGAGTCGCTCCTTTTGTTAAATTTCCATGATGATCGGTAAAATCATCGGACGACGTTTTGTTTGTTCGTATAAATACGAACTTAACTTGTCACGAATCAATGATTTCATTTCTGTCCAGTCCAACTCGCCCGTCAGTTTTCCTTGCAATTGTTTTGCAACGATTCGGTTGGCTTCGTTGATCATGTCTTCTGATTCGCGCATGTAGACGAATCCACGTGAAATGATTTCCGGTCCGGAGACAATCGTTTTATTTTTACGACTGATCGTTATGACACAGAGAACGACGCCATCTTGTGACAACAGGCGGCGATCCCGTAACACGATATTCCCGACATCTCCAACACCGATACCGTCAATCAAGACGTTTCCGGCATTCACTTTGCGCGACATCCGGGCTTTTCGTTTTTCGAACTCAACGACATCTCCGTTTTCGATGATAAAGATGTTGTTCGCATTGACACCAACTGTTTGTGCTAAGCGGCTGTGTGCCTTCTGCATCCGGAATTCCCCATGAATCGGAACGAAGAATTTCGGTTTAATCAAGTTCAGCATTAATTTTAAGTCTTCTGCATGTCCGTGACCGGACACGTGGACTTTGCGCTGATTGTAAATGACATTCGCTCCCGCGCGGAACAAGAGATCAATCGTTTTCGAGACAGATTTTTCATTTCCCGGAATCGGTGAAGCCGCGACAACGACCGTATCATTCAGACGAATGTTGACCTGTTTATGGGCATTACGCGCCATACGTGTGAGGGCTGCCATCGGTTCACCTTGCGAACCAGTCGTCAAAATGACGACTTGATTGTCATCGAGGCGATTGATATCGGACAGTTCAACCAACGTTTTTTGTTTAAACCGTAAGTAGTTTAAACGTTGAGCGACCTCAACGATATTGACCATGCTGCGACCGACAACCGCCACTTTTCGGTTGTTGGCTTCTGCCGCTGCAAATACTTGTTGCAAACGGTGCACGTTTGATGCGAATGAAGCAACGATGACACGACCCGGTGCCTCGTAGATGACATCATTTAGTTCTGAACCAACCGTTGATTCTGAACCGGACATTCCGGGACGTTCTGCATTCGTCGAGTCCGATAAGAGGCAGAGAACACCACGCTGACCAATCGCTGCAATTTTCCCGAAATCAGCTTGTTTTCCGTCAACCGGCGTATAATCGAACTTAAAGTCTCCCGTGTGTACGATTGCCCCTTGTGACGTTTGGATACATACCCCGACTGCATCCGGAATCGAGTGATTGACACGGAAAAATGTAATGAAATGACCTGCTACGGTTAATTTCGTCTTGGCATCAATTGGACGAAGATCTGCCTTTTTCAATAAACCGGCTTCTTTTAATTTAATTTCAATCAAACCGAGCGTTAAGCGTGTTCCATAAACCGGTACTTTTAAGTCACGTAACACATAGCTGAGAGCACCAATGTGATCCTCGTGTCCATGGGTAATGAAAATCCCTTGAATCCGCTCTTTATTCTCTTTTAAATAACTAATGTCTGGAATGACTTTATCAATTCCAAGCATCTCATCTCCTGGGAACATTAATCCGGCATCGATTACGAAGATGTCCTCGTCGAGTTCGACGACGTACATGTTCTTACCGATTTCACCGGCGCCACCAAGAGCAAAGACGCTTACCTTTTCCGTCTTTTTCTTTGACACAATATGACCTCCTATTTATATTCACTTTTCGTGAGCCGTCCACTTATCACTATCACTATTCTAGCCGAACTTTGCCGTTCTGCCAACAACAGGGATGGTGAAAACGAAAAAAAACATCGTGTGACCACTCTTTCGGTCCACACGATGTTCGTTTTACGGATTCAACAGTTTCTCGATTTCTTCTGTTCGCTTTGCTATTTCCTGACGGTTTGGTCGCTCACCTGCTTGAAGTTCGTCCAAGGAATAACCAAATGTCATCTCAAAGTGCGGATAATCCACGAATCGTTTCCAGTCACCACCCCACTCGAACCCGAGTGCTTTTCCGACAGCAGCGACTTCTCGCCAGTCACTTTTACCTGATTGATTACCGTCATAGTCTAAATCGTAGGAAATATCCCCGTCTATGATTTGAACAAAATCGATGGCTAAACCATAATTATGCATCGATTCTCCGCCACGTGCATTGGTTACGACTTCTCCTGCTTGGGAACGTCCTTGTTCGTACAAAGCATCCTGCTGTTTTTTCGTTCGATAGCCTTGGGTGATTCGAATATCGATGTTATAGCAGGAATGACTGAGGCGTATTAAATCTTTCGCCCCCGCACTAACCGCCGGGTGAAGCTGTTTCAACTGATCTGCACTGTCATTGATGAGCCGCTCTTCACCAGCAAAATCCCTCGGACAGCTTTCAATGCCGAGTTCCGGCTGATCAATTAAAATGCTCGGCATCCGGTTCATAAAAGCTGCAAGAAACAATCCGATGGCAAACATGGCAAGCAGGAACAAAATCCATCCGAAGATTGTTCCCCGTTTCATCAGCGGCGCAGCTTCTTCCGAATTTTTTGAAGAATCGGTAATCCAGTTTCCAGCAAGATAGATAGCGGTTTGTTCAGAACATAGTCAAACTCACCGATTTTTTCAATCATCTCGCTCCCCCAGCCGGATTTAAAAGCATACAATCCAGCATAATGGTCGTCCGGATCCGTCGATCCACTCACACCACCAAAATCATATGAGATGGCTCCATGTGCTTTCGCATGACGCATCATTGTCCATTGCATTAAATGATTTGGCATAAACTCACGGTATTCGTTTGACGAGGCACCGTACAGGTAATACGACCGTCGACCGGCTAGAGTCAATAAGCCGCCTGAAAGAATCACACCGTCTGGATGTTTAGCCGCAATCGCCATCAATTCTGTTTTCGACTTCTCTGCCTTTTCAATCTGAGCCGTCGTCTGTTCGAGTCGATTATTTAAACTGTTGATTTTCTTCTCAATCGTTTCTTTTTCAAGCTGACGATGAATTTTCGTTAATTCTTTATCTGCTTGTAATAGAGCCGCTTCTGTATTTTCAAGTGCCCGGACAACGTCCAGTTTAGTCAAAAACAATGCCGCGTCTCCAGTCGGGCGCAAATGATCATACAGATTTTCAAAATAATCAAGACCACGGATCGAGAAACCATCACGTTCGCCCGTTTCGACCATCAGGTTCGCAAATGTCTTGAGTTCCTCACGTGATGCTTCATAACAGACAATCCCTTTTCGTTCTGCCAAACGGACATTATAGCGGAACTTGGAATGAAAGCGGTCAAAGATCTCTTTTTCCGATCCTTCCAGACTTGTTTCCATCGTAAAACGTGGTTGCGCATAATCAAATCCGCCTCCGAATCCGTTATGCTTAAATCCTAAAGTCTTCATATCCTGCAGTAAGTTCGGATATTCCGTCCGGTTGACGTTCGGATCCAGTTTAATCGTAATGGCTTTCCGTTGTTTGGCGACACGAACAGCAACATCCCGTAAAGCGGCAACCGCTTCTAGATCCGTATAGTCAACGACGAATCCACGGGGTGCGTAACATAACGTGAACGGCAGTTTCGGAACTTTTTTAAACAGCAAAAGTGCGACTCCTGCTACTTGTCCATCTGCCGTTCCGATCGCAATCCGTTCATGTGTCCAACCGGTCGCTGCCTTAACGGATCCCCAAGCAGGCAATTGCAAAAGATCTCCTTTCGTATGAGTTTTTACAAACTGTTCAAACTGCGTCTGTTCAATTTCAAGTTGTTGGTAAGTCACTTCTTTTCCTCCAATTGGCGTATCATCTCTTTGACGAGTTGTTCTTCGTCGAGGGGCGTCTTCTCATCCCCAATGATTTGATATTTTTCATGCCCTTTTCCTGCTAAGATGACGATATTGTCCGGACGAGCAAGGCGCGCTGCGTAGCGGACCGCCTCTTCCCGGTCACCGATCTCAACGAATTGATCGTGGAGCATCCCCGACGCGATACCGGATGTAATCGACTCATATGATTCGAACCGGGGATCGTCGGTCGTGATCACGACGGTTCCGGCATACGTCGACGCGAGTTGACCCATCATCGGTCGTTTCGTTACATCGCGATTTCCACCTGTTCCGATCAAAAAGACGATGTTTTCTTTCGGAACATCCACTAAAGCTTTTAAGCATTGTTCAATTCCGTCCGGCGTATGGGCGTAGTCGACGTAAATATTATAACCGTCAATCGGTAAACGCTGCATTCGTCCTTTTGCCGGTTGAATCTGAGTGATCGCATTCGAAATCTCAGTCAAGCTGTATCCTGACGACAGTAAAATACCGGTCGCAAGCAGTAAGTTGTAGACATTGAATCGACCGATGAATTGAACCGTCAATTCAATGGATTCTTCTTGATACTCCATCGTAAACGTGGTTTCTTGAAGCGTCTGTGTAATGTGTTTGGCTTGCAGATCAGCCGGCTTCTCAATCCCGTATGTCAGGACACGTGCCCCTGTCATCATCTCAAACAAGTCACTCGTTTCATCATCCGCATTTAAAACGGCTACTTTTTTGTCCGACAGCCGTTGTCCCAATTGGGCAAAAAGCAATCCTTTGGCCCGCGCGTAGTTTTCAATCGTCTTATGAAAATCAAGATGATCGTGTGTCAAGTTCGTAAATCCAGCAATATCAAAGTCTGTCCCCGCCACGCGACCCAGTTCTAGTCCGTGCGAAGAAACTTCCATGATGACATCTTCGACGCCTTCTTGGCGCATTTGGTGGAAAAAGGCCTGCAGTTCCGAACTTTGAGGAGTCGTATTCCGACTTGGAATCACCCGGTCACCGATCTTAACTTCAACAGTCCCGATGATGCCTGTTTTTCGCCCTAATTGCGCCAACACATCACGTACGATGGTCGTTGTCGTCGTTTTCCCGTTTGTTCCCGTAATTCCAATCATCCGCATCTTTTCCGAAGGATAATCATAAAATTTACCGGCCAGTTCTGCCATTGCACGTGTCGTACTTCGAACAAGAATAACAGGAATCGTCACATCAAGCAGACGTTCTGACACGATGGCAACAGCTCCCTGTGCTTCGGCTTGTTTGGCATAATCGTGTCCGTCCACTGTGTATCCTTTAATGGCAACAAATAATGTACCAGGCTTCACATCGCGCGAATCCGTTGTTAAAGAGGTTACGTCCACCTCTACCATACGTTCCGTTTTCTGAGTCTGAATGACTTCGATTAATTCAGTTAATTTCAAAGGTATTCCTTCTTTCTCAACAACTTGTTTTTCAGTTACCTGCTATTTCAGTGTAGGGTAAGGCTTACTCGGTTTCAAGGTCTGCCTCATCAAGTTCCGGCAAGATATAGGCTTTAGCCGGCGGTTCACTAAAAATATACGCAATCATTTCCTGAACGTGAGCGGGTGTTATCTGCTCCACTTCTTTTATGACGTCTTCCAGAGTCGGATGCATACCTAAATGGAGTTCATTTCGGGCATTCCGATTCATATGACTTGAAGTGCTCTCGTTCCCTAAAATTAAAGAGCCTTTTAACTGCTCGATTCCGTCCTCTAGTTCTTTTTCCGTCAAACCATGTTCGAGCAATTGATTGATTTCAGACGCAAGAACCGTCTCGACTTCAGCCAACGTTTCTTTCGATGTTCCAACGTAAATCGTAAAGGTTCCATGGTCATCAAACGTCGTATAGTAGGAAAAGACAGAGTAGGCTAATCCACGGTCCTCCCGAATGGACTGAAACAGTCGACTTGACATCGTTGCACCGAACGCATTATTAAGCAAAGCCAACGTCGGTAAACGATCGTCTGCAGAAGGAATTGACCGGAAGTTATAACAGACATGCACTTGTTCCGTATCTTTTTCCTTGCGTAAGGCGTCACTTTTTAAAACAGGTTCTTCAATTTGACGGACTGCTCCGCTTGCCTGTAATTGCTCAAATCGATGTTTGATTTGTGTAATTAACTCATCTGTCACGTGACCGGCAACAGAAATGACGATTTGTTCCGGTGCGTAGGCTTCTTGAAGATATTCCACAATCATTTGGCGGTTGATGCGTTTCACACTTTCCTCTGTTCCAAGAATGGGCCGTGCCATGACATCGTCTCCGTAGGCCGCCACTGCTAGCAACTCATGTACTAAATCATCCGGGGTATCTTCGTACATTTTAATTTCTTCAATCACGACCCGTTTTTCTTTCTCGAGTTCCTCTTCGTCAAACGTCGATTCCAAAAACATGTCTGCCAGGACATCAAATGCCGTGATCGCATGCTCATCCAACGTCTTAACGTAATAGCAGGTCTGATCTTTACTCGTGAATGCATTAATATTACCACCCAAGCGGTCAAAATAAACGGCTATTTCTTTTGCCGATTGCTTTTTCGTCCCCTTGAACATCATATGTTCGATTAAATGACTGATTCCATGCTCTTCAATGGTTTCAGTCCGTGAACCGGCTTTAATAAAAATACCGGTGGCTACACTTCGGGCATTCTCAATTCGTTCGCTGACGATTCGAACGCCATTATCTAATACAAGTCTTTCGACCATGGTTTACTCCTCCTTTAAATATGAAACAAGGTGGCCCGCGGTGCACATTTTCGCACCGTTGAGCCACCTTTGTTTTCATTAGTTACGACGTGGTGGACGCTGTCCGTCACGTGGTGGGCGAGATCCGGTATCCCGACGCGGCGGGCGGTTTTCACGCTCTGTTTTTTTCTTTTCTTCGTATGCCGCACGATCTTCAGCATTCATACCTTCGACAAGCAATACTTTATGCGACGCGTTAACACGTCCTTTGTCATCCACTTCCGTGACACGGACTTTCAACTTGTCACCCAATTTAACGACGTCTTCGGTTTGACCGACACGCTCAAGTGCCAGTTCCGAGATGTGTACGAGTGCATCTTTGCCTTTGAACAATTCAACGAACGCACCGAATTTTTCAACGCGGCGAACCGTTCCGTCAAATTCTTCTCCGATGACGACTTCACGGACGATCTCTTCAATCAATTGACGTGCCCGGTTGATGCCGTCTTGATCCGTCGACGCGATGAAGACCGTTCCGTCTTGATCGATATCAATTTTGACACCTGTTTCATCAATGATACCGTTGATGACTTTACCGCCGGGTCCAATCACATCGCGGATTTTATCCGGATTGATTTTCAATGTAACGATTTTTGGCGCGTACTTAGACAACTCAACACGTGGTTCAGCAATCACTGAATTCATGTGCTCGAGGATGTGTAAACGACCAAGGCGTGCTTGTTCGAGTGCTTCTTCTAAGATTTGACGTGTAATGCCACCAATCTTCATATCCATTTGAAGGGCAGTGACACCATCTTTTGTTCCTGCGACTTTAAAGTCCATATCGCCGAGATGGTCTTCCATTCCTTGAATGTCAGTTAAGATTGAGTAATTTTCGCCTTCTTTGATCAAGCCCATCGCGATACCGGCAACTGGTGCTTTCAACGGGACTCCAGCATCCATCATGGCAAGAATCGAACCACAAATTGATGCTTGTGAAGACGAACCGTTTGATTCCAGAACTTCTGAAACAAGACGGATCGTGTACGGGAAATCTGTTTCTGAAGGAAGAACCGGTAACAAGGCACGTTCTCCGAGTGCTCCGTGACCAATTTCACGACGACCCGGCGCACGCATCGGACGTGCTTCCCCGACTGAGAACGGCGGGAAGTTGTAATGGTGCATGAAACGTTTCTCCGCTTTCAAACCAAGACCATCGATGATTTGCGCATCTCCTGCAACACCAAGCGTCGCAACAGACAAGACCTGTGTTTGACCACGAGTGAAGAGACCTGAACCGTGTGCACGTGGCAACAGCCCGATTTCTGAATCGAGTGGACGAATCTCAGCAAGTCCTCGTCCATCTGGACGGACTTTATCTTCTGTGATCAATCGACGCACTTCGGTTTTGACGAATTTATTCAAGACTCCTGAAACTTCCGCTAATTGCGCTTCCGTAATAGAATCGTCTGCTGCATATTGATCGATGTATTTCGAAATGACTTCGTTGATCGCAAGATCACGTGCTTGTTTTTCTTCGACTTGAACGGCCGTCGTCACTTCTGCCAGTGCGTCTGCTTTTAAACGGTTGACAAGCGTCTCGTCAAACGAAGAGACCGTATAGGCGAATTTTTCTTGACCGACCGCTGCGACGATTTCTTCTTGGAACGCAATCAAGGTCTTGATCACATCATGTCCGAGGAGAATCGCTTCGAGCATCGCTTCTTCCGAAACTTCTTTTGCACCGGCTTCAACCATGTTGACCGCATGTTTCGTTCCGGCAACTTGAAGGTCAATATCACTTTCAGCCGCTTGACTCATCGTCGGATTGATGATGAACTCACCGTTCACACGCCCAATCGTTACACCGGCAATCGGTCCGTCAAACGGAATGTCTGAAATCGACAACGCGATTGATGCCCCGATCATTGCTGCGACTTCCGGCGAGTTATCTTCATCAGAAGACAAGACCGTTGTTGCGACTTGAATATCATGACGGAATCCATCCGGGAACAATGGACGGATTGGACGGTCGATCAAACGTGATGTCAAAATCGCGTTTTCACCTGGACGCCCTTCACGTTTTAGGAAGCCACCTGGAATTTTACCGGCAGCATATAATTTTTCTTCATAGTTCACTGTTAATGGGAAGAAATCCAAGTCTTTTGGTTGTTTAGATGCAACAACCGTTGCGAGAACTGCCGTCTCACCGTAGCGGATCAACGCTGCTCCGTTTGCTTGTTTGGCCAGTTGACCGATTTCAATTGTTAAAGGACGTCCACCGAGCTCGGTCGAAAACGTCTGTTTTGTTTGTGACATGCACAAATCCCCTCTCACTTCTATCCGTTTTTTCATTCAAATCTAATTATGGATGTTCTGACGTCAAATGTCCATGAATCGGCAAAAAAAAAGAAGCCGGAGACGATGCTCCTGCTTCCTTGTTGATCTGTTCCGATTAGCGACGAAGACCAAGACGCTCGATCAATGAACGGTAACGTGAAACATCCTTGTTACGAAGGTATGTGAGCAAGTTACGGCGACGACCAACCATTTTCAAGAGACCACGACGTGAGTGGTGATCCTTTTTGTGTGTACGTAAGTGATCGTTCAAAGTTGTGATCTGTTCAGTTAAAACAGCAACTTGTACTTCCGGCGAACCAGTATCGCCTTGTTTCGTAGCATAAGCTTCGATAATTTCGTTTTTACGTTCTTTAGTGAGTGCCATTGTCACTCCACCTCCATCTTTTGAATGACCGTGTTGCCGAGCATCGGATGGTGAGACCTGATGCCAAGCCAACCGGCTGTACGTATTCGTACTGACTCATCATATCGAACCGCTGACCGTCTGTCAAACCGTTAATGCCTGCATCGCTTCAATTTTATCGTGTGCGAGCTGGGTTTTTAAGCTCTCAATACCGTCAAACGCTTGTTCGTCCCGTAAGTACGCCATCCATTCGAGTTTTAGTTCTTGTCCATACAGATCTTCATCAAATTGTAACAGGTGTGTTTCGATGCTGACTTCTCCCGTTTCATAAAACGTCGGACGGCGTCCGATATTTGTCATTGCCGGAAATTTTCGTCCGTCTTCTAAATGAACAAACGTCGCATAGACACCTAACTTTGGAATGACATAGGCAAATTCGGGACGAATATTAGCCGTTGGAAAACCAATTTGTCTGCCCCGCGCATCACCATGAATGACGATTCCTTTCGTTTGATACGGTTCTCCTAATAAATTAGCTGCTTCCGTGACAGAACCCGCAGCGAGCAACTGACGAATACGCGTCGAACTGATTTTTTCATTCTGTGCTTGATGTTCCGAAACAATCGTGTGCTCAAATCGTCCCCGGCTGTGAAAATCAAGTGTTTCCATTTTTCCTGCGCCGAACCGACCATACGAATAGTCAAAACCGGCGACGATATGACGGGCTCCGGCGGCAATTAAATAATGATCGACGAAGTCCTGCGGGGATAACTCTGAAAAAGCGACTGTGAATTCGATGACATAAACGCGGTCAATACCAAGTTGCGCCATCTTTTCAAGTTTTCGGTCAAGCGGTGTAATGTAGAGGATTTGTTCCGTTCCATTACCAAGTACTTGTTTGGGATGAGGATCAAACGTCATAACCGCTACTGGCAGATGCAGTTCGCGGCTTTTTTCGATTGCCGCCTGTAAAACACGCTGATGTCCAAGATGAACACCATCAAAAAAGCCGAGTGCGATGACAGCCGGATCTTCTACTGGTTGTTCTGGATATGTTAAATGAATGATGTCCATTCCTGATCTCTCCGATCCTAATCGATTTGTAACATGACTTCGACGCGTCCCATATTGATCTCGGAATCCAGTCGATAGATCGCCAAAGGGATGCCTTCTTCATTATAGACAGTAAATCGTTCAAATTCGACCGGAATGCCTGGTAATTTTGCCCCATTCAACACTCGGGCTGCCGTTTCAGCGTTTACTGTCATGCGCGGCCACTTTTGAATGACTTGTTCAATCGGCAAAACATATTGCATGCGCTCTTCCACAGTCTCACATGCTTCAAGCGTAGCAAGCGTCACAGCTTCTGTTTCAGACATCGCACCCGAACTCGTACGGCGCAACTCACTCATGTGAGCCGCATAACCTAAACGTTGACCGATTTCAACGGCAAGCGTCCGGATATATGTCCCTTTTCCACATGCAATCTCGATGCGAAAACGGCAGATCCCGTTTTCAAAAGTCAGTCCGGACGTTCGTTCCAGCGTATCAATTTGAACGATTCGAGTCGGTCGTTCCACTTCGATCCCTTTACGGGCGTATTCGTACAATTTTTTCCCATTCACTTTGACGGCCGAGTAATAAGGCGGTGTCTGCTGCAACTGACCCGTCAGTTGTTGTAAGATCTCGTCGATGGCTTCCCGTGAGATGCTGTCCGGTTCGACCGGAGTTTCCTGCACCGTCTCACCATGCGCGTCTTCCGTTGTCGTCGCATATCCAATCGTCACTTCTGCCGCATATCGTTTTCCTTCGTCTGTAATGAAACGGGCAAGCTTTGTCGCTCGTCCGAGACAGATCGGTAAGACACCTGTGACTTCCGGATCAAGTGTTCCGGTATGTCCGACTTTTTTTGTCTGAAAAAGGCGACGCAGTCGAAACACACAATCATGACTCGTCATGCCGGCCGGCTTATCTAAAGGTAATACACCTATTGGTTCCATTTTAATCGCTTCCTTCCCTTCTAAAAAAGGGCAACCACGCCTGTGGTTGCCCTTGTCCTGTTTAATCCTTGTTCAAGTTCCGGAGCAACTCGTCAATCCGTGATCCGTACTCGACTGATGTGTCAATCTCAAATAACAGTTCAGGTGTCTTCCGTAAACGAATCCGTGATCCGATTTCCTTACGCATGAACCCTTTTGATTTTTCAAGACCAACGCGCGCTTCTTCACGCACTGTTTCATCACCGAGCACCGAATAAAAGATCGTTGCTTGCTGTAAGTCACCGGTGACTTCAACACCAGTTACCGTAACCGCCTTGACGCGCGGATCATTCACATCTTTAATCAACATTTGCGTAATTTCTTTACGCACTTGCTCTGCTACACGATTGGAACGTACGCTCATTCTATATCCCTCCAGTTCGGATTCTGATCCGTTCTGTTACTTGCGTTTAACTTCTTCCATGACAAACGCTTCGATGACATCGTCTACTTTGATATCGTCGTAACGTTCAATCTTGATTCCACACTCGTAACCGGCTGCTACTTCTTTGACGTCGTCTTTGAAGCGGCGCAACGTATCGAGCTTTCCTTCATAAATAACGATGCTGTCACGAACAACACGAACACCTGCTGCACGTGTCAGTTTACCTTCAGTGACATATCCACCTGCAATCGTGCCGACTTTCGAGACTTTGATGACGTCACGAACTTCTGCTTGACCGATGATTTTCTCAACGAATTCAGGGTCAAGAAGACCTTTCATCGCTTGTTCGATTTCTTCAATCGCGTTGTAGATGATTTTATGAAGGCGAATTTCAACCTTCTCTTGATCGGCCATCGATTTAGCATTCCCATCCGGACGGACGTTAAAGCCGATGATGATCGCATTGGCTGCTGAAGCCAAGATGACGTCACCTTCTGTGATGGCACCAACACCTGAGTGGACGATGTTGATTTTAGCACCTTCGACATCAATTTTCTTGAGTGAACCGGCAAGTGCCTCGACAGACCCTTGAACGTCACCTTTGATGATGATGTTGAGGTCTTTGACTTCGCCTTCTTTGATCCGGTCGAAGAGGTCTTCTAAGCTGACTTTCGCTGAATCGCGGCGTTGCGCCTCGATTTCACGTTGGTAACGCGCTTCCCCGATTTGACGGGCTTTTTTCTCATCTTCAAACGCAAAGAATTGATCTCCGGCTTTTGGTACATCGTTTAAGCCCGTGATTTCGATTGGTGTCGACGGACCAACTTCTTTGACACGACGACCGATATCGTTGACCATTGCCCGGATCCGGCCGAATGTATGACCGACAACGATTGGATCTCCGACACGGAGTGTTCCGTGTTGAACGAGTAATGTTGCGACCGGTCCACGACCTTTGTCGAGTTTCGCCTCGATGACTGTTCCGCGTCCGTGCATGTCAGGTGTTGATTTGTATTCTTGAACTTCTGAGACAAGCAGAATCATCTCAAGCAACTCATCGATGCCGTCTCCCTTAAGTGCTGAAACCGGTACGAAGATCGTGTCACCGCCCCAGTCCTCGGCAACGAGTTCAAACTCAGTCAATTCTTGTTTGACACGGTCCGGATTAGCGCCTTCTTTATCCATCTTGTTGACAGCGACGATGATAGGAACGCCGGCTGCCTTCGCATGGCTGATTGCTTCTTCTGTTTGTGGCATGACACCGTCATCTGCAGCAACGACGATGATAGCGATATCCGTGACATCTGCCCCACGTGCCCGCATTGTTGTAAAGGCGGCGTGACCTGGTGTATCGAGGAACGTAATTTTCTTTCCTTCGATTTCAACTTGGTACGCACCAATGTGCTGCGTGATTCCGCCGGCTTCGCCTGCAGTGACTTTTGTGTTTCGGATTGAGTCAAGCAACGTCGTTTTACCGTGGTCAACGTGTCCCATGATCGTAACGACCGGTGGACGTTCTGACAATTCATAGTTATCGAGATTCAGTTCATACGCATCAAAGTCTGTTTCATCGACTTTTACCGTCTTCTCAACTTCAAATCCGAAGTCAGACGCAAGCAATTCAACGGTCTCATCATCAAGATCTTGGTTGATTGTCGCCATGACACCCATTCCCATTAATTTCATGATGAGTTCGTTTGGCTTTTTGTCCATTTTTTCAGCCAATTCGCCGACTGTTAAGTTGTCTGCGTATTGAACAACGTTCGCCATTGCTTCTTCTTGTGCCCGACGTGCTGCTTTTCGTTGACTTGATTTCGAGTTCGGATCGGCTACTTCTAATTTGCGTGGTTCTACTTTTTTCTGTGGACGGCGTTTACCGCCACGGTTGTTGCGGTTTCCGAATTCCGGACGTCCGCCTTTTGTATTGCGTGATTGGTTCCCTGCTGGTTTGTTAGATGTTCCTGGTCTGTTCGGTTTATTGTCTGATTTCACTTGTTTTGGAGCCTCCGTTTTTTGGACCCGATGTTTCTCGGGATTAAATACTTTGTCGAGTTGCTGTACTGTCTGTTCATCTAAAACCGCCATATGATTCTTGACCGGTTTTTCCAGCTTTTCGAGCTGGGCGATGACCTGCTTACTCGTTACGTTCTGTTCTTTCGCGAATTCGTATACACGTTTACCCAAAAGATCCACCTCCAGTTAATCGTTCGAGAGGAGTTCCGTTAGCTTTTTCGCAAATCCGGCTTCGTTGACTGACACGACAACACGCGCGTCTTTCCCAAGTGCATGTCCAAGAATGTTTCGATCCCCGACTTCAATGTACGGAACACGATAACTTGTACACTTATCCGTCACTTTCTTACGCGTGGCAGCCCCCGCATCTGCTGCTAAGAGGACGAGTTTGGCTTGTCCCCCCCGTACTTCTTTCAGTACGAGTTCTTCTCCAGTCGTCACTTTCCGCGCTCGGTTCGCGAGACCAAGGAGCGATTCCCATTTACTCATGTGTACCTCCCGCGATCGCAAGCAATTGATCGTATAATGCATCTGTCGTTTTCACTTTCAGATGATGATCGAGTGTGCGTTTCTTTTTTGCTGTCGCAATAACCGTGGCATCCTTTGTCAAATAGGCGCCCCGCCCATTCATTTTACCATTAAGATCGACGACAACCTCACTGTCAGGTGTTCGGACGACCCGAATTAACTCTTTTTTAGGACGCATTTCTTGTGTGATGACACATTTTCGTAATGGTACCTTTTTTTGCACGAATTATTCCTCGCCTTCGACTTGGACCGCTTCCACGTCAACTGCTTCTGTTACAGGTTCGACTTTTGAGAAAACATCCTTCAATTCCATCGATTCGGCTTCTGTCTCGCTCTTAATGTCGATCTTCCACCCTGTCAATTTCGCTGCAAGACGTGCATTTTGACCACGTTTTCCGATAGCGAGTGACAATTGGAAGTCCGGTACGACAACGATTGTTGCTTTTGCCGGTTCATTGACATATACCGCAACGACTTGTGCCGGACTGAGGGCATTGGCGACATACTCTCTTGGATCGTCTGAATAACGGACGATATCAATTTTTTCACCGTTCAACTCATCCACGATGTGTTGAACACGTGCTCCTTTTTGACCGACACATGCGCCGACTGGATCGATTTGTTCTGAAGCCACCGCGATTTTCGAACGGTCACCGGCTTCACGTGCCACCGATTTCACTTCGACTTCACCGCTTGCAATCTCCGGCACTTCGATTTCAAACAGACGTTTTAATAAACCTGGATGCGTCCGCGAGACGAGAATCGATGCGCCTGATCCTTTGACCATCGGATCGACTTTCGTGACGTACACTTTAATGTATTCCCGAATTCCAAAGCGTTCATTCGGCATCTGTTCATGTGTCGTCAATACGGCTTCAATACCTTCGAGGTTGACGTAAAGATTACGTGCATCTTGACGTTCGACCATTCCCGTCATGATTTCGTCTTCACGGTCAGCAAAGTGATTGTAAATGCGTTCCCGCTCTGCTTCACGCATTTTTTGTGTGACGATTTGTTTGGCCGTTTGTGCCGCAACACGTCCAAAATCACCTGGTGTGACTTCGACTTTGTGGAAATCTCCCAACTCATACGTTGGATCGATTTCATGCGCTTCTTCGAGTGACAGCTGTTCTTCCGGCTGTGTTAACCGCTCGACGACTTCTTTGAGCGCAAAGACACGGATGTCTCCTGTCTTCTGGTCGAACTCGACCTTTACAGCCTCCGACTCTTTTCCAAAATTGCGACGGTAAGCGGAAATCAATGCCTGTTCCAGCGCATCGATGATGATATTTTTATCAATCTCTTTTTCTTTTGCGATCTGTTCGATTGCTTCGAGTAACTGTGGTCCCATCGTTCTCTTCCTTTCCTTAGAACACTACCGCAAGCCGCGCCATCGCGATCTTGTTCACCGGTATTTCAATTTTCAATTTGCGTGTCTTCACACGGACTTCGAGCTCAAGCATTTCTTCAGAATAAGCCAGTAATGTACCTTCAAATTCCGTCGCATCTTTGACCGGATCATGTGTCTTGATGTACACATGTTTCCCGATTGCCTTTTCGAAATCCTCAGTTTTTTTGAGTGGTCGTTCGGCACCTGGACTCGCAACATCTAAATAGTAGGGTTCGTCAATCGGATCATCTTGATTTAATGCTTCCGATAACTTTTCATTGATGTTGACACAGTCTTCCAGGTCAACGCCACCGTCCTTATCGATGGAGACACGTAGGAACCAATCCGCCCCCTCTTTGACGAATTCGACGTCGACAAGCTCCATCCCCTCACGTTCTACGATCGGTTTTGCGAGTTGTTCGACCTTCTCAGTTACGTTCGTCATCTTCATCCTCCTTCAAAAAACAAACAAGAAAGGAGCAGGTCCCCCTACTCCTTCCAAGTCGTAGTATAAAAAACATTTCCTCACTCAATATAGCATAATGCACCGTCTTAAGCAAGCATCCACAAGGCTTTAGAGGTCAAATAACGAGAGTTGGTTCTCATCTGGAAGACCTTCTAAACACCCGAGATTATCCAGCGTTTCGATAATCGATTTCGAGAGTTTTGCCCGTTTTTGCAAATCTTCTTTCGACAGGAACTCGCCACCTTTTCGGGCTTCGACGATTTGTTTCGCCGCGTTTGTCCCAAGTCCGGTGACAGCATCAAACGGTGGCAGCAACGTATCGCCGTCAATTAAAAACTCCGAGGCACTCGAGTTGTACAAGTCAACTTTACTGAAGGTAAACCCGCGCTCAATCATCTCAAGCGCAATCTCAAGTACCGTGTAAAGTCCTTTGTCCTTCGCCGTCGCTTCAAATCCTTTATCCTTAATATCCTGTAAAACTTTGCGGACGGCAGCCGATCCTTTGTTCATTGCGCCGATATCGAAATCACCGGCCCGGACCGTGAAGTACGACGCGTAATAATACATCGGATGGTGGACTTTGTAATAAGCAATCCGGACAGCCATCAAAACATATGCCGCCGCATGGGCTTTCGGGAACATGTACTTGATTTTTTTGCATGAATCGATGTACCAAAGCGGCACATGATTTTCAAGCATCGCTTCTTCCATCTCAATCGAAAGACCCTTCCCTTTACGGACCGACTCCATGATTTTAAAGGCGAGTGATGGTTCAAGTCCGGCATAAATCAAATAGACCATGATGTCATCCCGGCATCCGATGACGTCTTTCAGTTCGCACGTGCCGTTATAAATCAATTCACTCGCATTGCCAAGCCAGACATCGGTTCCGTGGGACAGACCGGAAATCTGAACCAGCTCCGAAAACGTCGTCGGCTTTGTTTCTTCAAGCATCTGCCGGACAAACTTTGTCCCAAACTCCGGAATTCCGAGCGTACCGGTTTTCGAGTCAATCTGTTCCGGTGTGACACCAATCGATTCCGTCGAACTGAAGATCTTCATGACTTCCGCATCGTCGACGGGAATCGTTTTCGGATCGCGCCCCGACAAATCTTGCAACATCCGGATCATCGTCGGATCATCGTGTCCGAGGATATCGAGCTTCAACAAGTTATCGTGAATCGAGTGGAAATCAAAGTGAGTCGTTTTCCACTCGGATCCCATATCATCCGCCGGAAACTGAATCGGGCTGATGTCATAGATGTCCATGTAGTCCGGGACAACGATGATTCCACCCGGGTGTTGTCCCGTCGTCCGTTTGACACCGGTCACACCGCTGACAAGCCGGTCCACTTCGGCATTCCGGTAGTTGAGATCATTTTCAGACTGGTACCCTTTGACGTACCCATACGCTGTTTTTTCGGCAATCGTACCGATCGTCCCTGCTCGGTAAACATAGTCGTCCCCAAACAACACCTTTGTATAGGCATGGGCTTTCGGTTGATATTCTCCGCTGAAGTTCAAATCGATATCGGGTACTTTATCTCCTTTGAATCCAAGGAACGTCTCGAACGGAATGTCATGCCCGTCTTTAATCAGCGGTATATCACATGTCTTACATGATTTATCCGGTAAATCGAATCCAGAACCGACCGATCCGTCATCAAAGAATTCCGATTCTTTACAATTCGGACAAACATAATGTGGCGGCAACGGATTGACTTCCGTGATTTCTGTCATCGTCGCCACGAGACTTGAACCGACGGAACCACGTGAACCGACGAGATATCCGTCGTCAAGTGATTTTTTAACGAGTTTATGCGAAATCAAATAGATGACGGCAAAACCGTGACCGATGATTGATTTTAACTCTTTTTCAAGGCGTGCTTCGACGATTTCCGGTAAGACATCCCCGTAAATGTGATGGGCCATGTCGTACGATAATGACCGGACTTCTTCATCCGCTCCTTCAATTTTAGGTGTAAACAAGTCCTTCGGAATGATATCGATATTTTCAAACCAGTCGGCGACTTGCTGACTGTTTGTAATGACCAGTCGTTCCGATACGTCAGGTCCTAAAAATTTAAAATCACTCATCATTTCCTGTGTCGTCCGGAAATGAGCCGGCGGCAGTTGTTTACGCATATTCAGCATATTCGCGCCGCCCTGAGTTCGAATCAATACTTCCCGATATGTCGCGTCATGTTGGTCCAAATAGTGAACGTTCCCTGTCGCGACCGGCAAAATGTCATTTTCTTCTGCCACGCGAATCACTTTTTTGATCAATTCCCGCAATTCCAACTCATTTTGAACGATTTCCCGTTCGATCAAATGACTGTACATCGCAGGTGGCTGAATTTCAATAAAGTCATAAAACCGCATCACCTTCGCTAAATCCTCATCCGATTTATTGAGTGCCGCGTCAAACACTTCCCCGTTATCACAGGCTGATCCGATGATCAAACCGTCTCGGTGTGCCACAAGTTGGGAACGTGGTGTCCGAACGACACGATGGACGTGTTTCGTATGCGCCAGCGAAATCAGCTGATACAAGTTTTTCAGACCCGTCCGGTTTTTGGCATAGACTGTCGCATGGTACGGGCGGGCCCGTGAAATATCTTTTCCCATTTCCCGGTTCAGCGAAAGATGGGTCTTCATATTGAACATCTCATCCGCCATCTGCAGCAATTTGAGCATCAAATATCCCGTCGCTTCCGCATCATAAATCGCCCGGTGATGTTGGGTCAACTCAATGTCGAATCGTTTCGCGAGCGTATTCAATCGGTGATTTTTAAGGCTTGGCATTAAGACACGTGCGAGTTCCAACGTATCGATGGCGGGTAACATCGATTCCTCATGACCACCCGATCGTAGTGTCGCATTCAAGAAACCGATATCAAACGAAGCATTGTGGGCAACGAGGATCGAATCACCCGCCCAGTCCATGAATTCCTTGACGACTTGTTCCGGATCCGGTTTCCCGCGTACCATTTCATCCGTGATGCCGGTCAAATCAATCGTCGTCGCCGACAACAAATGTTTCGGATCAGCAAACGCTTCAAACTTATCGATGACATCGCCATCGTAAATTTTGACCGCCGCGAGCTCAATGATTTTGTTGTACATGGCAGATAATCCGGTTGTCTCGACGTCAAACACGACGAACGTCGCTTTCTCTAGTTCTTGATCAACCGGATGATACGCGACTTGTACGCCATCATTGACGACGTTCGCTTCAATGCCGTATAAAATCTTAATGTCGTTTTTCTTTCCGGCATAATACGCATCCGGGAAACTCTGTGCCCCGGCATGATCCGTAATGGCAACAGCCGGGTGTCCCCACGCTGCCGCACGTTCGACGTATTTTGTCACATTCATGACCGCATCCATCTGACTCATTTGGGAATGGGCATGCAATTCCACACGCTTCTCGCCCGCCCATGGATCAGCCGGAAGTTCCATCTTGACTTCAGATAACTGCGCAATCATCATGCATAAATCACGGAGGAACGTATCAAACTCGACACGCCCTGCGACCTGAATCCACATCCCTTTTTTAATGGCCGACAAGATTTTGACATCTGTTTCATCGCGGGCAAACATTTTAACAACCAATGAATCCGTATAATCGGTCAGTTTAAACGTAAAGATTGTTTTTCCGCTCCGCAGTTCGCGGCTCTCGGCTGAAAAGACGAGACCACGGATCGCAATCCGGCGTTCTTCGTCTTGAATCGTCTTAATCGGAACCACTTCGTCTTGAATTGGTTTTCCAATTCGGATATCGATGGGTCCTTCATCATCGTCACGGGATTGTTCCCGCTTGAATTGAAGTTCAAGCATTCGTTTTGCTTCCTCGATATCCTCTTGTTTCACTTGATTCCGCAACTCTTCCTGCTCCGTCTGATCCATTTGAACGACTGGTTCGCAATTGAATTTCGGAAAACCGTAAGCCCCGTACAAGAGTTGCATTTCACCGCATAGATCATTTTTTAAGAAGCCCGCCTCCGGTTCACTGCGGACAGGAATAAATAATTTATTGTCCCGGTATTCCGGTAGAACCCGGCTCAAGTGGCTCCGCATGGCTGACGAAGCGTCGGCCAAATCTTCAACGATGTACGGCCAATAATCGATAAACAGTTTGGCATCCGGGCGGTGTTCCGATTCCAGATGTAATTTTACTTCTGCAAACTGTTGGTAACGGCTTTTCAACCGGCTATAAAACATTTGATAAACATTTTGGGGTAACACTTGTCCGATTCGGATATGAAACGTCCAAACGGCGGTTGTTTTTTGAACCCGTAATTTTTCAAGAGAAGCATCGGTAAAAAATTCTTCGACGATTCCTGTCGGTAATTCTAAATCGCTCATCAAAAGCGACATGCGTTGTTGTGTATCCACTCGCATTTGTGCTGTCGTTATTTCTTCACACCGTGACAGCCACTCCTCCTCCTCTTGCAGATTGCCCAAGGGGCGAATGGGTGTGAGACAAGAAAACAGTCACTTTGCAAAAAAGTGACCGTTCCCATTACTTATTGTAAACCTTCATAAAGCGAACGAACAGCCTCAAGAAGCGTTGTTTGTTGAACTTCTTCCGATTCCCCGCCGCGGCGGGCCTTCAGTTCGACGATTCCTTCCGTCGCTTTTTTCCCGACGTTGATCCGTACCGGTAGTCCAATCAAGTCAGCATCGGCGAATTTAACGCCGGCACGTTCTTTCCGGTCATCGAGCAACACCGAGAATCCGGCTTCCATCAGTTCGCGGTAAACGGCTTCCGCCACTTCCATTTGGTCGGCATTTTTACCGTTAACGGCAATCACATGAACATCAAAAGGTGCGATTGCTTTCGGCCAAATGATGCCACGTTCGTCGTAATGTTGTTCGACGACGGCTGACATCGTCCGCGAGACACCGATTCCGTAACAACCCATGATCAACGGTTGTGCTTTCCCGCCTTCGTCGAGGAACGTCGCGTTCATGCCTTCGGAATAACGTGTCCCGAGCTTAAAGACTTGCCCGACTTCGATTCCCCGGGCAAACTTGACGTGTCCCGCACCATCCGGCGACACATCGCCTTCTTCGACAAAACGTAAGTCCGTATACTCCGCTTCGAAATCACGGCTTGGATCGACATGGATGTAATGTGTTTCTGCTTTGTTGGCACCACAGACGGCATTGGTTAATGCCCGAACCGCGTAATCCGCAACGATTTTCATGTCTGCCCCGATTGGTCCGAGTGTCCCTGGCGTCGAGTGGAGTGCCTGTTCGATTTCTTCATCGGATGCCATCGTGATATCCAAAGCGCCGAGATAGTTCTTCAGCTTGATGTCGTTGACTTCATGATCACCGCGGACAAGCGCCATGACGAGACCTTGTTCCGTCTTGAAGATGACCGTTTTGATTGATTCAACAGCAGGCAGTCCCAAGACTTCACTGACCGCTTCAATCGTCTTCGCGTCACCTGTCTGCACTTCTTCGAGCGCTCCCGGTGTTTGATCTTGTTTCGTGTAAGCATCAACCGATTCCGCCATTTCCAAGTTCGCCGCGTAATCCGACTGATCCGAGTAAACGATCGTATCTTCTCCGATTGCAGCTAGAGCGTGGAATTCATGTGTGCCGCTTCCACCAATCGCACCGGAGTCCGCGACGACAGGACGGAATTCAAGTCCTACGCGGGTAAAGATTTTCGTGTAGGCATCAAACATATTTTGATACTCGTCCTCGAGGCTTTCTTGTGTCGCATGGAACGAATACGCATCTTTCATGATGAATTCGCGTCCGCGGAGTAATCCGAAGCGTGGACGTCGCTCATCACGGTACTTCATTTGAATTTGGAACAAGTTAACGGGTAGTTTTTTATAAGAGTTCAACTCATCACGAACAATCGATGTAATCAATTCTTCGTGAGTAGCACCAAGCGCAAACCGGCGGTCATGGCGATCCGTCAGACGCATCAGTTCCGGACCGTAGATGTCCCAACGACCTGTCTCTTCCCATAATTCTGCCGGCTGAATCGCTGGCATCAACAGCTCCTGCGCTCCAGCCGCTTCCATTTCCTGACGCACAATCGTCTCGATTTTAGCGAGAACACGTTTAGCTAACGGCAGGTAGGAATAGATTCCGGCAGCATTTTGACGCATGAAGCCTGCCCGTAACAGGAGTTGGTGGCTGATGGCTTCTGCATCGGATGGTACTTCACGCAAAGTTGGCATAAATAGTTTGGATTGTTTCATTTGAGTCGTGAACCCCTTTGACTAATAATTTAAAAGAATTTCTGGATATCGTTCCATGTGACGACTAACATCAAGAGCATCAAAAGCGCAAATCCAACAAAGTGGACCAACCCTTCTTTTTGCGGATCAACCGGTTTTCCACGTAACGCTTCCAGGAAGAGGAACAATAATCGTCCACCATCAAGAGCCGGTAGTGGCAATAAGTTGAATACCGCTAAATTGACCGAAAGTAACGCTGTCCATGTCAATAACATCGAAAAACCACTGTCTGCGACTTGATCGGTCATTTTAACGATACCGACCGGACCAGATAGTTGATCGACACCGACGACGCCTGTCACAAGATCCCCAACGGCCCCGACAATCAGTGTAGACATCCGCCATGTCTCTGAGACACCCGTTTGTAAAGCTGTTCCAAACGACTTTTCAGTTTCATTCGTCACACCGATAATGCCAACCTTTTGGTCTCCCTGCTGTTGTACTTTCGGCGTGATCGAGGTTGTTTGTTCTTGACCGTCTCGTTCATAGACGACGGTCGTCTCTTTCCCAGCTTGATTTTGGAATCCTGCCCGTAAATCGGTCCATTGTTTCGTTTGATCACCATTAACGGATACGATACGGTCGCCTTCAACAAGACCGGCTTTGTCAGCAGGAGAGCCTTTTTGGACCGTTCCGATGACACTGTCACCTGTTGGAGAACCGTTATATAACGCTAAACCAAACAAGATAACGAAGGCAAGAACAAAGTTCATCGCCGGACCAGCGGCAATCGCAAGGACACGTTTCCAAACGGATTTTGATCCGAATGTCCGGTCATACGGAGCGATTTGTGTTTTCGTTTGTCCCTCGACTAGAAAAGCCGTCTTCGAGACGGGATAACGTGTCGACACTTCGTCTTGTAACGCGATGACTTCCAACTTGTGCAACAGATCAATTTTTTCGACCGTTACGACTTGATCGGCTTCCGGACGGGAAGCATCCAGGTACATGGTTTCAATAACACCGTCACGTAACGCAATACCGATTGTTTGACCCGGTTTGACTTCGACGAACTCCGGTTCTTCACCGGCCATTTTGACATAACCGCCGATCGGTAACAAGCGGACTGTGTACAGTGTCTCATTCTTGAAAAAAGAAAAAATCTTCGGACCAAATCCAATGGCAAATTCGCGGCAGAGAATGCCCGCCCGTTTCGCCATGACGAGATGCCCCCATTCATGTACGGCAACAAGCACACCGAACATCAATACGATTGATATAAAGGTCGTCAATGTTATCCCATCCTTAGTTAGCGAATGACAGGGACACAACAAATGCACGGGCCCAACGATCCGCCTCTAAAATCTGTTCCAAAGACGGATCTTCGATGTTTCCATGCGCTTGAAGAGCCGCCTCGACGCTCGCTTCAATTTCTAAAAAGCTGATTTCCCCTTTTAAAAAACGGTCGACAGCTTGTTCGTTCGCAGCATTCAGCACGGAAGGCATCGATCCACCCGCACGTCCGGCTTCAAAGGCAAGACGGAGCAGAGGATAACGTTCAAATGAAGCTTCCGCAAAATTCAGGCGTCCGATTTGTTTTAAGTTTAACCGTTCTCCCCCTTTAATTTCAAGGCGGGACGGATATGTAAGGGCATATTGAATCGGCTCACGCATGTCCGGCATTCCGAGCTGCGCCATGACCGCGCCATCATTAAATTCAACCATCGAATGGATGATGGATTCCCGGTGAAGAACGACGTCGATTTCGTCATACGTGACATCAAACAACCAGTGTGCCTCAATCACTTCAAATCCTTTATTCATCATCGTAGCTGAATCAATTGTAATTTTAGCTCCCATCGACCAGTTCGGATGATTGAGTGCCTGTTCGACAGTCACATTCGCCAACTCTTCCCGTGTTTGATCCCGGAAGCTGCCACCGGATGCTGTTAAAATGATTTGTCGAACGTCTTGACGGCGTTCACCGTTTAAACATTGGAAAATCGCAGCATGTTCACTGTCAACCGGCAAGATGGCGACCCCTTTTTCGCGTGCTTTTTTCATGACGAGATGTCCTGCCGTTACCAGCGTTTCTTTATTTGCCAATCCGATTGACTTTCCGGCTTCAATCGCGGCAAGTGTCGGACGAAGACCCACTGCCCCGACGACCGCTGTCATCACGATGTCGGCAGTTTCCGCCGTCGCGACGGCGATCAATCCCTCTTCTCCTACGAGAAGTGTCGGAGAATAGTCGAGAACCGCCTCGAGTTGTTTTTTTACCGTCTCATCTAAAACAGCAACTAATTCAGGACGCAAACGATTTAACCAGGGTAATGCCACTTCGATATTTTTACCGAATGCAAAACTGACCAATTGAAAACGATCGGGATTTGCCGCAATGACATCAAGCGTCTGCGTACCAATCGAACCGGTTCCACCAATGATACTGACATGTTTCATCTTTACTTCCCCCTTAACCGAATATACCGAGTACGATCAGAACAGTAAATACGATGATCATACTGTCAAACCGATCAAGAATACCGCCGTGTCCCGGCAATAATGTTCCGGAATCCTTTACGCCATAATGTCGTTTGTACGCTGACTGGACCAAATCGCCCAGTTGGCCGACGACAGCAATGATAACCGCTAATAAAATGACGGTACCGAGTCCAACAGTCGGATGGATCCATTCAAACACAAGACCAAGCACAACAGCAAGAACTACTCCACCAACAGCGCCCTCGACCGTTTTATTCGGACTGATTGCCGGCCATAATTTTGTTTTCCCAAAACTTTTCCCGATGAAATAGGCACCCGAATCCGTGAACCAAATCAACAAAATGATCAGTAAGGAAAAAATCAACCCGTTTTCGAGCAGACGGATGTACGTAAATGACGCAAATCCCACTCCGACATATACAGCGGTCAACAGCAGAAAAGCCACATCATCAAATGTGAAGACATTTTTAGAGAATACTGTCCAAAATAACCCGATTAAGACAATCGACATCCCCCACGCAAGTGGCGTTAACCCCAGTGAAAGCGACTGATCGCTTGCCTGTTCATACAGTCCGACGAACGGAAGTAACGTGCCCAGTCCAAACAACAGGACCGGAACCGATTTAAACGACAGTTGCCGCATTTTAATCAATTCGGTATAACCGATGATCGTCAAAATTGCCATGAAAGCAAGAAATGGCAGTCCTCCTAGATAAAGCAAACCTAAAAAGATGGCACCTGCCCAAATCCCAGTAATAATCCGTGTTTTCATAAGATATGTCCTCGTTTAGTCAGACGCCGCCAAACCGACGGGTCCGTTGATTGTAGTCTTCGATGGCTTCCAGAAACTGGTCACGCCGGAACTCCGGCCATAAGACATCCGTAAAATAAAATTCGGCATAGGCTGCTTGCCATAATAAAAAATTAGAGAGCCGTTGTTCTCCACTCGTCCGGATGACCAAATCGACATCCGTCATGGAACCGGTCATCAGCTCCTGTTCAATGACCTCATTTGTAATCATTTCCGGACGCAATACACCTGCCTGTACTTTTTCAGCAATCTTTTGCATGACTTGGACCATTTCGTCCCGACCACCGTAATTCAGGGCAAAAATCAAACGTAATCCTGTATTGTCTGCAGTATCTACTTTTGCTTGCTGGACGGCCTCCCGGGTATAAACGGGTAATCGCGATACTTCTCCTGCGACTTCTACCTTTACATTGCGCTCTTTTAAGTCTTTGAGATCGGATTCCAGAAACTGAGCCGGCAACTTCATTAAAAAGCTGATTTCTTCTTCGGGACGTGTCCAATTTTCTGTCGAGAAGGCGTACAGCGTTAAACTTTTTACACCTAATTCGTTTGCAGTCCGAACGACTTCCCGGACAGATTTCATGCCCTCACGATGACCCATGATACGGGGAAGGCCTCGTTTTTTTGCCCAACGTCCGTTTCCATCCATAATAATCGCGATGTGTGCAGGAGCTTGTTGTTCAATCACTTCTTTCGTCTGATTTAACCATTGAAACATTTACCTCTTCCTCCCCTCGATTCGTTTAAGAAGAAAGGGACTCTTCGTGTGACAAAGAGTCCCCAACCTGACAACGTATTGTGTCATACTTCCATGATTTCTTGTTCTTTATCCGTCGCTGTTTGATCCATCAGTTTCACGAATTTATCCGTCAATGTTTGGACGTCTTCTGTATAGCCGCGAAGGTCGTCTTCTGTCAACTCTCCGTCTTTTTCTTGCTTTTTCAACTGTTCGTTCGTATCACGACGAATGTTTCGAAGTGCCACTTTGCCTTCTTCCGTGTACTTTTTGACAAGTTTCACGAGTTCTTTCCGGCGTTCTTCCGTCAATGGTGGAATAGCCAATCGAATGACCGTTCCGTCAGAAGATGGTGCCAATCCTAAATCAGCGCGTTGAATCGCTTTTTCGATCTCTGTCACCATTGATTTATCCCATGGCGTGATCAAAATTAAACGTGCTTCTGGTGTGTTGACGTTCGCGACTTGGTTAAGCGGAGTCGGTGCGCCGTAATATTCGACTTGAACAGGATCTAAAATGGCAACATTCGCCCGACCTGCACGAAGCGTAGCTAATTCTTTTTTTAGTGACTGATGCGCTTTCTCCATCCGTTCTTCTGCTTGTTTCATGATTGCCTGTGACATCTTATTTCCCCCTTACGAGTGTCCCGATTTCATCACCGATGACAACACGTTTAATATTTCCTTCTTCCATTAATGAGAAGACGATGAGTGGGATATCATTATCCATACAAAGCGACGTTGCTGTCGAATCCATAACTTGGAGACCGTCTTTTAATACGTCGAGATAAGATAACGTCTCAAATTTCTTCGCTTCCGGATCAAGGTTTGGATCGGCAGAGTAGACACCATCGACGTTATTTTTTGCCATGAGGATAACTTCTGCTTCAATTTCAGCTGCACGCAGTGCGGCTGTCGTATCAGTTGAGAAGTACGGATTACCCGTTCCAGCGGCAAAGATGACGACACGGCCTTTTTCTAAATGACGCATTGCCCGGCGACGAATGTACGGCTCGGCCACTTGTCGCATTTCAATCGACGTCTGGACACGTGTTTCGACACCAACCGATTCCAAACTGTCTTGTAAGGCAAGTGAGTTCATCACTGTTGCAAGCATTCCCATATAATCGGCATTTGCTCGGTCCATTCCAAGTTCTGCCCCAGTTTTACCACGCCAAATGTTACCTGCACCTACGACAACGGCCACTTGTACGTTCAATTCAATCAATTCACGAATCTGTTTGGAAATGGAATTGACGATTGCGGGGTTAATTCCGAACCCTTGATCACCAGCGAGCGCTTCTCCGCTCAATTTTAACACAATCCGGTTATATTTCGTTTGCATGACTATGTCCTCCTTGCTAAATTCCGTAAAAAAGGAACACGACCCACTTCCACGCGAAAGTGGATTGAAGCATACGTGTTCCTTCTCTTGTCATCAGGAAATCCTGATTCTTATTTTTTAAGTTGGTTCATTACTTCTTCAGCGAAGTTTTCTTCACGTTTCTCCATACCTTCTCCAACTTCGAAGCGTACGAATGAAACGATTTTTCCGCCTTTAGATTCTACATATTTACCGACTTTGAAATCTGGATCTTTGACGAACGTTTGATCAACAAGGCAGATTTCTTCGTAGAATTTGTTCATGCGGCCAGCAATCATTTTTTCAACGATGTTAGCAGGTTTTCCTTCGTTGAGTGCTTGCTCCGTCAAGACTTTTTCTTCACGTGCTTTTTCTTCTTCTGTGACAGAAGAACGGTCAACGTAGAGTGGGCGTGCTGCTGCGATGTGCATAGAGACATCTTTTGCAACTGCTTCATCTGTTGTTCCTTCGATGACGACGACAGAACCGATACGACCACCCATGTGGAGGTAAGAACCGAATGCTGCGTTGTCTTCTTTAGCGAAGAGCGCTACACGACGAAGTGAGATTTTCTCTCCGATTGTCGATGCTTCTTCTGAAATGTATGTGTCGATTGTTTTTCCTGCTTCGTATTCAGAAGCAAGTGCTGCTTCAGCCGTTTCAGAACCGTTACGGAGTACTGCATCCGCAATGTTTTGAACGAGTGATTGGAAACGTTCGTTTTTCGCAACGAAGTCTGTTTCTGAGTTGATTTCAACAAGTGCTGCTTTGTTTCCGTTAACTGCGACAGCTGTTAAGCCTTCTGCTGCAATCCGGTCACCTTTAGCTGCTGCTTTCGCGATTCCTTTTTCACGCAAGAAATCGATTGCTGCGTTCATATCCCCATCTGCTTCGACAAGTGCTTTTTTGCAGTCAAGCATCCCTGCACCAGTTTTTTCACGAAGTTCTTTTACCATAGCTGCTGTAATAGCCATTCGATATTCCTCCTTATAACGTCCTTATTTTCAAAAAAAAGGTGATAAAAGGTCGATTCCCTTTATCACCTGGCATCACGAATTACTCAGCGTCTGCTACTACTTCTTCAGTAGTTTCAGGTGCTACGTTATCTTCGCCTTGTTTAACTTCGAGGATTGCGTCAGCCATTTTACCAGTAAGCAATTTGACTGCACGGATCGCATCGTCGTTTGCTGGGATGACGTAGTCGATTTCGTCTGGATCACAGTTTGTGTCAACGATCGCAACGATTGGGATGTTGAGTTTGTGTGCTTCTGCAATCGCGATACGCTCTTTGCGTGGGTCAACGATGAACAGTGCATCTGGAACGCCTGGCATATCTTTGATACCGCCGAGGAATTTCTCAAGACGAGTCATTTCTTTTTTAAGAATGATGACTTCTTTTTTAGGAAGAACTTCGAATGTACCGTTCTCTTCCATTTTTTCGAGTTGTTTTAAACGGTTGATACGTTTTTTGATTGTTGAGAAGTTCGTGAGAGTTCCACCTAACCAACGTTCGTTGATGAAGTATTGACCTGCACGGATCGCTTCTTCTTTCACAGTATCTTGAGCTTGTTTTTTCGTACCAACGAAAAGAACGTTTCCGCCTTCAGATGCTACTTCACGAATGAAGTTGTAAGCTTCGTCTACTTTTTTAACCGTTTTTTGTAGGTCAATGATGTAGATTCCGTTACGTTCTGTGAAGATGTATTTTGCCATTTTTGGGTTCCAACGGCGTGTTTGGTGACCGAAGTGTACACCAGCTTCTAACAATTGTTTCATCGAGATTACTGCCATGATGAATTCCTCCTTTTGGGTTTTGGATGTCCTCCGCGATGATCGTTCTTCCGGCTAACCTATTAAAGGCACCGCAGCCGGCGATACATGCGTGCGTAATTAACACCGTAGACAAATATAGCATAAAGTTTACCGGCGGGCAACCTTCGTTTTTTGAGAAAGTTTAGCGATCAATGCGACTTCACCGGTTCCCCGGTTTAACGAACGGGCCAATGCATCTAAATCGGCCCCATTCTCCAGTTGATCTTTGACGTCCAACAAAGCCGTTTCCTGAACAGGAATGACCGGTTCTTCTAGGACATTTTGTTCTTTTGGCATACTTTGTTGAACGGACCGTTCTGTTTTCTCCTCCAGAATGATCCGTTCTGCATTTTCTTTATTCTCGTTATTTTCTTTCGACTGAAGGATCGATGGCGGTTCATCGGTTTTCGTCAAACCGTTCACTTGTTGCATGAACTGTAACAACATTTCTTCCGTTTCTTGTTTTTGCCGCTCGAGACGCGAAATACGATCTTTCAAAAGTGCCTGTTGTTTAAACAATAATAGAAGACCATAACAAATGAGGGCAGCTAGTAAAATATAAAAAACTGTCATGATAGTTCCTTTCACATCGCGACACGATCAGAAAGATAAGCGCTCCCTAGCGCTTGTTTCAATTTTCTGAGGGCTTTGGAATGAATCTGTGAAATCCGTGAGGTTGATAACCCCAGTACTTCTCCGATTTCCGTCAACGTCAACTCTTCAAAGTAAAAGAGCGATACCACATATTGTTCTTTTTCAGATAATTGCTCCACTTCTTCTGCCAGTTTCGAAATCAGTTCCCGCATCAACAATGTATCTTCTGGTGTTGCCGCGTCCGGATCCAGATAAGAGACCGCCATCGCTTTGCCTTCATCTTGAAGCGTCACCGCTTCATCGATGGATAGCACATTGGCAAAATAGCTTTCAGCAAGTGCCGTTTTCACTTCTTCCGGACTCATTTCAACGATGGAAGAAACTTCATCAATCGTTGGTGTCCGTTGAAGGCTCTGCTCTAGAATTTCAACAGCGGCTTCCACCCGTTTTGATTTTTCACGTAACGAGCGTGGCAGCCAATCAATTTTCCGAAGTCCATCGAGGATGGCACCACGAATCCGAAAAGCGGCGTACGTATCGAATTTATTATTATGATTTTGGTCGAATTTTTGTAAGGCATCGTACAGCCCCATCATGCCAAGACTTTTTAACTCATCACGGTCAACACTTTTTGGAAGTGTCGCACTGAGACGTTGAACGTGGTATTGAACTAGAGGTTCATAATTCAGAAGTAACCGGTCAGCTACCGCTATATCACGCGTCGATAGCCATTGATCCCAAAGTTGTTGTAATTCCTCACGCATGACCATTCCTCCTCTAAATTTCCAGCGTTCCGACGTTCACTGTCCGAATAACCAGTCGGCCAGTAGTGGAGTGAAATTCGATCGTCCGACCGTTAGTTCCCCCGACGTCTTCCGCAACGAGTGGGACGTTCGCTTTTCGTAAAGCTAGTTTAACGGCTGCAATGTTTCGTTCCCCGATTCGCATCGATTCATGCTCGTATTTAAACTGAAACATTTGAGCACCACCGGCAATTTTCGCCCGCAGGCGGACGGCACCGCCAGCCCGTAAACGATTTGTCAGTTCAACGACCGCCGTGTCGGCAAATTTACCGACTTCAAGTGCAATGTTCCGACTAATGGCCGAATCCGGCAACATGACGTGTGCCATACTGGAAAGACCCCGTTCTTGATCGTAAATAATGACACCAACACAAGATCCTAAACCAGCTGTTCGAAGAATGATCGGTTTTTGACTGACGGCATATTCTGCTATTCCGATCCGAACGACCTCATCCATCAATATCCACACCCAATCGTTCGAATACGGATGTAAACGCGCCTTCTTCAGGTAATAAAAGCAGATGACCGTTTAAATCATTACCTGAACTGGTTAGACGCGTATCGATGTATACTGCCATATTACCAAATTTTGTCGACTCTAGTAAGGCTACTTCCAAAATTGCTCCGACCATATCGAAAGCAGAAGCAGGTACGGTGACGTGTACAGAAAGATTCAGCCAATCTGAAATGGAGCGTGCATAGGCTCCAATCAAGATATTCCCAATTTCTTCCCATGCTGAAACACCTAATGCATGGTTGTCTGAGAAAAATTGAAAGGGTTGTTGAATCAATTGTGCTACTAATTTCTCAGCATCTTCAAGCGGCATTAAAAACAGCAGACACGCTTTAATATCACCTGAAAAACGTAGTAATGCACCTGCCGTATAGGCTTCAGCACCACCTACACGGTCAATGATGGTGGAAAAGGATTGCAAATCCGCCGAAGGTACTTCAATTTCGACAGGTTGATTTAACAATGTCGACAGTGCCGTTGCTGCGTGGGCGGCTCCGATATTCCCGACTTCTCGGAAAATATCTTGTTTCATTCGATCAAGCATGGACAATCTCTTCAAACAATCGGTTTGGTTCCAACAGTGAAAACAATTGATCTTCACCCTTGGCAATCGCCGTCAAGTAGTTTGTCTCATCTTGTTTTTGATCGGTTAACGGTTCGATTCGAACGTCCGCGGCCTCAACGACTTCATTTGCCCGATCCACGATAAAACCTGCATCTCCATGTTCCAGCGTTGCGATGATGATTCGCGTTTCTTCTGTTTCCTGAATCGTTTCGAAACCTAAACGTGTCCGTAAATCGATGACCGGTGTGACGACACCGCGTAAATTAATAACACCTTTGACATAAGATGCAGCATTTGGAATACGTGTAATCGGGATAATACGTTCAATCGAACGTACGGATTGAACATCAATTCCGTACGCATTTTCCTCTAGTTGAAAAACGACCCATTTTTGTTCCATTTATATTCCCTCACTTTCGTAACAGTGCATTGCTGTCAATAATCAACGCGACTTGCCCGTCACCAAGAATCGTCGCGCCTGAAATGGCACGGATTCCCTCCAAATAACTGCCTAGCGGTTTCATGACGATTTCCTGCTGACCAATCAGCTCGGACACCATTAAACCGGCTAATTTTTCGCCGCTTCTGACGACGACGACTGAATATGCTTCCGACTCAACTTGCGGTAAGCCGTATACTTCGTTTAAAGAAATCAACGGAACCAACTGTCCGCGGAAATCAAAGACTTTTTCGCGATGCGCCTGTAAGATGACATCTTGTTTTAATGCTGTCGTTTCGATGATCGCTGTCAACGGAATCGCATAGGTTTCTTCTCCTAGTTTAACGAGCATCGCGGAAATGATGGATAACGTCAGAGGTAAACTGATTCTGAAGATGGTACCTTCTCCTCGTCTTGTTTCAACAAAAACTTCCCCGCCCAATGATTCGATTTTTGATTTTACGACATCAAGTCCAACACCGCGACCTGACAAGTCAGTTACCGTTTCTGCCGTCGAGAAACCTGGTGCAAATAACAGCATCGAAGCTTCTTCCGGTGTCAACAAAGCAGCTTCTTCCTCTGTCAATAACCCTTTTTCGAGCGCGATTTTTGTTACTCGTTCATGATTGATGCCCGCGCCATCATCTTCAATTTCGATGAACACCCGATTTCCTGAGTGGTATGCACGAAGGGACAGATTTCCTTCAACCGGTTTTCCTGCCAAAATCCGGTCTGCTTTGTTTTCGATTCCATGATCAACAGCATTGCGGATCAAGTGAACAAGCGGATCGCCGATCTCATCGATGACTGTACGGTCAAGCTCCGTCTCTGCCCCGGTAATATGGAGTTTGATATTTTTTCCGACATCTTTTGAAACAGAACGCACCATCCGTGGAAAACGGTTAAACACTTGTTCAATCGGCATCATTCGTAACGTCAAGACGAGGGATTGCAGTTCGTTTGTCCCACGTTTGATTCGTTCGACCGTTTCTGTCAAATCAGAAGAACCGACTTCCGCCGCAATCCGCTCTAAACGACCGCGATCAATGATGAACTCTTCAAATAAATTCATTAATCGGTCAATTCGTTCTAAATTAACCCGGATTGTTTTTGCTGCAACGGGTGTTTGTGACTCGTTTGCTGTTTCGACAGGTGTACTTGGCGTATCGTCTGCTTTCTTGACGGGCTCAAGTAATGTCGCCGCAGTAGCCGGTTCGACTGACACTTCAAATGGTTGAATCAAGACTTGTGCCACTTCCGAAACGGATTTAATTTCTTCTTGAATGTCCTGCTCGGACTTCATCGTTACAAATAAGACATCAAAACTCGTTTCAAATTGTTCTTGTTCGAGTTCGTCTGAAGTAGGGTTTGATAAGATGACGTCTCCTAGGTGTTGCAACCGGTCAAAGACCATATACACCCGGGCCGCCTTTAAAATGACATCTGCCGACAACTCGACTGTGATGACGTATGCCTGGTATCCGGAAGCCATCGATTGACGGACAACCGATTCAGAGTAGACGTCACATTCAAAGTTCTTCACGACGGTTGGCTCAGGATCTTTTGTGACTGCTTTTACTTCTGCGTCAGGTTGAATAAACTGTTTTAAACGAACGACTGTCGTTGCCACGTCCAGTTTTCCTGTTCCACCCTGGCTGATGTCCTCGACCATCGTTTCAAGTTGTTCTGCTGCTACGAACAAAACGTCAATCAACTCGGGTGTTGCCGGTTGAGTCTTTGAACGAACTAAATCAAGGGCGCTTTCCATCTCATGTGTTAGATCAGCGATGGCATCGTATCCCATTGTTCCGGCCATTCCTTTTAACGTATGTGCTGAACGAAAAATCTGATCAATTACGGCTTCGTCATCAAGACGTTGTTCAAACACTAGTAGACTTGAGTTAATCGCTTGCAAATGCTCAATCGACTCATCTAAAAACAATCCTAAGTATTCATTTAAATCCATGAATCGCATCCTCCTTCGTGATTAGCGGACACGGTTATGCCGTTTTTTCAAACGATTCAATAACCGGTCTAAAAATTTCTGTTCTTGTACCTGAAGTCCTGTAAGAGAAGTCGTAATATGATCGAGCCGCCAGCTGACATCACTCGTTCGGTCCACTAAATAAAATGGTCGTTGTGCTTTGACCGCTTTCATGACGGTCGGATCGTCCGGCAAAAAGCCGATGAACCGTAAGGATTTTTCTAAAAAACTCTGACTGACCTTCTGAAGGCGGTCAAATGTTTCAATTGCTTCTTGTCCATTTATCGCCCGGTTCACAACAACGGCAACCGGCAATTCTTTTGCATGATGATGGGCTAATTTAACAAATGCGTATCCGTCCATGATAGAAGTCGGTTCCGGTGTTACGATCAACCATGCTTCATCCGCACTGCTGATAAAATCGAATGTTTGATGCGTGGCACCTGCCCCTAAATCCAGTAAGACAAAATCATAGTCATAAAAGAATCGAAACTCACTCATCATGAATTCAACATCATGATCCGTTAAATTCATCAACTCTGTAAATCCGCTTCCACCATGGATAAAATGTAATGCCGGTGTTGATTCAACAATGGCTTTTACTAGCGGTTCACGTTTTTTGACGCAATCCATCAAAGAAGTTTTTGACGATTTCCCTAGTAACACACCGACATTCGCCATTCCGATATCTAAGTCAATGATCAATACTTTTTTATCTTGCAGCGACAGGGCCACACCTAAGTTGACAGCCACATTCGTTTTGCCGACGCCACCTTTTCCGCTGACGATTGCAATCGTCTTAGTCTGTCGAAGGATCGATCTTGAACGTAAGGATCGTGCTTGATCTTCTGACATCATCTTAACCCTCTTTCTACAATCATTCGGGAAATTTCTGGACGAGTGGGCCAGATGATGTCTTCAGGCACTTCTTGCCCTGTCGTCAGACAAAATACAGGAAGACGTGACTTTGCCGTCAAACCATAAATCGACCATAGTTCAGTCGTTTCATCTACTTTTGTAAAGATAAAACCAGTAAGTGGTACTTGATCAAATTGTTGCAGAATATGTTCCAAATCTCGATATTTTGATGTCAAGCTGAGAACAAGAAAGACATCCGTATTGGAAAAGTCATGCCGTGCTTTTAATTGTTCGACATATCCTGCATCAAGGAAGTTTCGTCCTGCTGTATCAATTAAAATGACATCACATGAAGCCAGCTCGACTTTTGCCTGTTCAAATCCTTCCAAGTCATACGCAACCCGCATTGGAATATCAATGATTTCCGCGTAAGTCCGCAGTTGTTCGATAGCCGAAATCCGATATGTATCCGTCGTAATCAACCCAACAGTCTGTTGCTCCGTTAACCGATAATGGGCTGCTAGTTTTGCGATTGTTGTCGTTTTACCGACTCCGGTTGGTCCTGTTACCATCACAAAACGCGAGTCGGTTGCCGTCATGTGAATGTTGTTTCCGACGGCTTGGATCAATTGTCGCTCGACTTCCGCAACATCATTTGTTTTGTAATACGTGGCAGACATCAATTCGTACAACGCTTCTGCCTGCAGATGCAACGCCGGTTCCGCTAACAAAAACTCATACCGACGTAACGCTTCCGGTAACCGTCGAGAAGCAAAGGACACAATCGTCGGCTGTAATGGTTCAGACTTCGTTCCGCTCTTATCAGGCTGAATCCGAGCAATCGGCCGCGGCACGTGAGGTGTCGGTTTAACCGATACGTCCTCCTTCGGTTGCGGTACAGCATGCTCATCTACTGAAGCGACGAGTTCCACTTTTTTTTGAGCAAACATTCCTAAAAATCCGCCTACTTTAATATGGCGTGTATTTAAAATAATGGCTTCCTCACCTAAGTCTTCTTTAATCAATTCCATCGCTTCACCGACGGAATTCGCAATGATTCGTTTGACCATCATGTGTTAAATCACCCCAATACTCTTGACTTCAATTGTCGGAATTAATTCGTTATAAGACAGAACAGGCACATCTGGGAAATAACGTTCCGTCAATTGACGAACGAACATCCGAATGCTTGGAGATGCTAAGACGATTGGTTGCGCACCATAACGTTCAAACTCTGCCGTCAACTCGTTTAATGATTCAATGAATTGTGTCGCTTTATCCGGATCAAGCGCTAAATAATTTCCGAATTCAGTTTTTTGAATGGCGCCTTGAATATCGAGCTCCAGTTCACTGGATACTGTCACGACATGCAGGACTTCGCCTTGCATGACTTGTTCGGTAATTTGCCGCGCTAAGGCTTGACGCACATATTCTGCCAACAAATCACTGTCTTTCGTGACAGCAGCATAATCGGCAAGTGTCTCGAAAATCAGCGGCAAATTCCGAATCGAAATTTTTTCTTTTAACAACTGAACGAATACCTTTTGTAATTCTCCGATCGATAACAATTGTGGGGTCACTTCATCCACTAAGATTGGATGTGTTTCCTTCAAGTGATCGACCAGCTGTTTCGTTTCTTCTCGTCCTAATAAGTCGGCCGCATGTTTTTTTAACAGCTCCGTCAAGTGCGTCGCGACGACAGACGGCGGATCGACGACTGTGTATCCGGACATTTCAGCCCGGCTCCGTGTCCGCTCATCAATCCAAAGGGCCGGCATACCAAACGCTGGTTCAACCGTCTCGATACCTTGAATTTCCGGGTCATCAACCCCTGGACTCATCGCTAAGTAATGATCAAGCAACAGTTCACCGGTCGCCATTTCACTACCGCGGATTTTAATCCGGTAATGATTTGGCGGAAGTTGCAAGTGATCTCGAATTCGGACCGTCGGTAAAACGAACCCAAGTTCGAGCGCTAGCTGTCTGCGGATCATGACGACCCGGTCGAGCAAGTCTCCGCCCTGCGCCTCATCCGCCAAAGGGATTAATCCATACCCGAATTCGAATTCAATCGTGTCGACATTTAAAAGAGAAATGACCGATTCACTGGATCGGAGATTTTCGGTTGGTGCCTCTTCGACCGCCACCTCTTCTTTGGTCGCTTTTGACGTTCGTGTCAATTGCCAAGCAAAGAAGGCTGCTGCCCCCGCGACAGGAATCGTCACGTAATCTGGAATCGCCGTGAATAACCCTAACAAGAAGATCGCACCGGCTCCGATCATGACAAGCAACGGTGTCCGTGAGAGCTGTCCGACGATGTCTTCTCCCAAATTCCCGTCAGAGGTCGAGCGGGTGACGATGATACCCGTCGCGACAGAAATCAACAGCGCTGGAATTTGACTGACAAGACCATCCCCGACGGTCAAAAGTGTGTACAATTTGATCGACTCTGTCATCGGGAGTCCTTGTTGCACAACCCCGATGATCATTCCGAAAATCAAGTTGATGATGACGATGATGATCCCAGCGATTGCGTCTCCCTTGACGAATTTAGAAGCTCCATCCATCGCTCCGTAAAAATCCGCTTCCGATTGGATCTTTTGCCGCCGGGTCCGCGCTTGTAGCTCGTCGATCATACCGGAGTTCAAATCGGCATCAATTGCCATCTGTTTCCCGGGCATCGCATCGAGCGTAAACCGGGCCGATACTTCCGAAACACGTTCCGATCCCTTTGTGATGACAAGGAACTGAATCAATACAAGAATCAAGAAGACAACGAATCCGACAAGGGCATTTCCTCCGACAACGAAACTGCCGAAGGCTTCAATGACTTCTCCCCCGTTCCCGTTCGAGAGAATCGCCCGTGTCGTCGAGACGTTCAGTGCCAGACGGAATAAGGTCACAATTAAGAGTAGGGTCGGGAAGACGGAAAATTCCAACGCTTCCTTCGCATTCATTGCGACAAGTAAGACCATCAAAGCAATTAAGATATTAATGATGATGAGAAAATCGAGTAAAAATCCTGGCAGTGGAATGACGAGCATGAAGACAATCATAATGACGCCTAGCAGGACAGATAAATCTCGTGTTGAAATGGTCATGATGCTTCATCCTTTCATTTCGCTTGTTTCATTTGATAGACAAAGGCGAGTGTTTCAGCGAGTGCCTGATAAAATGATTCATCCACTGCCATTCCTATTTCTGATTTTGCGAATAATGCTCGTGCGAGCGGTCTGTTTTCAATAATTGGGATTTCAGCTGCTGTCGCCTTCTCCCGAATTCGGAATGCGACAGCATCCACTCCCTTGGCAACGACAATCGGTGCGGCATGTTTTCCATCATCATATTGAATCGCCACTGCATAATGAGTCGGATTCGTAATGACGACATCGGCATTTGGTATTTCCTGCATCATTCGCCGCATTGCCATCTCCCGTTGCTGTTGTTTGATTTTCCCTTTGATTTGCGGATCACCTTCCGTGTTCTTATGCTCATCTTTTAAATCTTGTTTACTCATCCGAATGGATTTCTCAAAATCGAACTTTTGATAAGCAAAATCGAGCACGGCAAGAACAATCAACGCAATACTGACCGAGATACCCAGTAAAAAAGTTAAATGACCGATGATTGCCAACGCGTCACCAATCGGCTCCGACGTCAGCCGCGAAATTTCAACTTTGTTGTTCCATAACACCATGCCACTTGTCGTACCAATGACAAGTAACTTAAACACTGATTTTAAAAATTCAATCAACGCTTTCATACTGACGATTCGTTTGACACCTTGCAGGGGATTGATACGATCGAGTTTCGGTTGAATCGATTCCGAACTGAGCAATGCCCCGATTTGTACAAAGTTCCCTAGAATACCGATGACGACCGCCGTTAAAAAGAACGGTGCCACAAGAATACCCATCTGAACCAACATTTCGACCATGATTTCTTGGACCCGTCCTTCTTCGACGGCGACTAGGACGGTTTGTGCACTTAATCCTTCTTCCAATACCATGACAAAACGTTTTCCTAAAAAGGGACCAAAGAAAAATAAAATCAGAAACATTCCAAACAACATCAAGCTGCTTGTTAAATCCGCTGATTTTGCCACCTGACCTTTTTTCCGGGAATCATCGCGTTTACGCGGGGACGCTTTTTCCGTCTTTTCACCTGCGAAATACTGGAGGTCAAGCGTTAAAGTGTATTTTCCCATCTCAACCTCCTAGTAATTGAATCGCATCCGACAATACTTCCTGCAATAAAGGAACGAATCGGGAAATCCCCGTAATCGTAGCCCCAGCGAGTACAAATAAAATAGCGTACCCCATCAATAGCTTGACCGAAAAACCAATCGCAAAGATATTGAACTGCGGAGCCGTTTTCGCTAAAAATCCAAGCGCTAAGTCGACTAAAAACAAGGACACGACCAACGGCATGGCCATTTGCAATGCTGTCAGCATCGCGAGTCCGATTACTTGGACGACTAGACTCATCCCTGCTTCTCCCGACACTCCGATTGCGCTCCCAGGCGGGAAAATTTGAAAGCTCGTATAGACTCCGTCCAGTAAAATCAAATGCATATCGGAAGCAAGTAGTACCAACAGTGTCAGCATGTAATAAAATCGCCCAACAATCGGGGATTGTCCACCGAACATCGGATCGTAGGCAGAAGCCATGGCAAGCCCCATCTGTAAATCGATGATGGATCCGGCAATTTGCGGCGCATACAATAAGAAACTCGCAAGCAGACCGAGAGCTAAACCGATGACGACTTCCGTTCCCATCCGAAAGAAGAAATCGATATCATCCACCTGAACACTAGTTTTGACGGCATAACTGGCAAAATACGCAAGTCCGGCAGCAATTGCCAACTTATGTTGGGCTGGTAATTGCTTCGAGGAAAACAAAGGTGCCGCGACAAGAAATCCAACAATCCGGCCAAATACCAGTAAAAAGACACTGACAAAAGACAGTAACGTCATTTTCTTGAGACCTCAGCAATCTGTTTAAAAATCTCAATCGTGAACGTTTTTAATTCTTCCATAATCCATGGTCCGAAAAAGACAAGTGCTAAAAAAACAGCAACAATTTTCGGAACAAACGATAAGGTTTGCTCTTGAATTTGGGTCGTCGCCTGCAGAATGCTGACGAGAAGACCGACGACGAGTGAAACCAGCAAGAGCGGCGCCGAAACTTTTAATAAAGTCCAAACAGCCGAACTGGCTAATTGAATGATCATTTCCTGCGTCATGTCTTCCCCCCCTATCGCATGCTGACCAGCAGTGACTCGACAATCAAATGCCAACCATCCACTAAAATGAATAACAATAATTTAAACGGTAAGGCGATCATGACCGGCGGCAACATCATCATTCCCATTGACATCAAAACACTTGAAACTACCATATCAATGACAAGAAACGGAATAAAAATCATGAAGCCGATCTGAAAAGCTGTCTTCAGTTCACTGATTGCATAAGCCGGCACAAGGGCGACGAGTGGAATATCTTCTACCTTTTCCGGTTTCTCATAATTTCCATACTTCAGGAATAGTTCCAAATCGTCACTTCGTGTGTATTGAGACATGAACCGTTTCATCGTTCCACCCGCTTTATCAAACGCTTCGTCTTGGCTGATCTTTTCATCCATATACGGTTGTAACGCAGTCGTATTCAGTTCCGTCAAAACGGGTGCCATGACGAATAATGTAATGAATAATGCAAGACCCACGAGTAATTGGTTCGGTGGAGTTTGTTGTGTTCCAAGTGCCGAACGGACAAACGATAATACGACGATAACACGCGTAAAACAAGTCATTAAAATTAATAAGGACGGTGCTAACGATAATAAAGTAAGTAATACTAATAATTTAACCGAGGTCGCCGTTCCCGACGGCGTATCCAGTGAAATCAGATTTTCAATCGTTGTCATGATTGCCCTCGATTCTTTTGGAACTGGTCAAGCTGTTGCTTAAACGATTCCAAAAACGGAGATGCATGTGACGTATGTGATTGGTCTGGTACATCAGTTGTCGATGCCCATTCATCCTCTTCTTCAATCGTGTCGAGCAACTCAACGTTTTGACCGACACCGACGACATAAATCTTGCCCTGAACCTTTACCAGCTGAACGGATCGGTCTTTTCCAAGCGGAATGCCTCCAAGATGAGACAGACGGCTTGATTGACGGACGCCTCTCGTTCGTTCATTGATGAAACGGGCGACCAAAAGAAATCCGCCGATTAAGACTACGAGAGACACGACGACTTTTATCCCCGTGACTACATTCGATGACCCGTCGACCTGTTGTGTTGTAGGTTCATTTTTCTTAGATGGATTAAGCTTCTCTTCCACTGTTTCGGCACCGACATGATGCATCAGCAATAACAGAAAAAGACAGGTCAAACAGGTCAGTCTTTTCATGACGAAACAGTTTTCGAAACGGCTTCAAGTACACGGTCTGCTTGGAACGGTTTAACGATAAAGTCTTTTGCTCCGGCTTGAATCGCATCAATAACCATCGATTGTTGTCCCATCGCAGAACACATGATGACTTTAGCAGCCGGGTTAAAGGCTTTAATTTCTTTTAAGGCAGAAATCCCGTCCATTTCCGGCATTGTGATATCCAGTGTAACGAGATCCGGTGATAATTCTTTATACTTCGCAACGGCTTCGCGACCGTTTTCCGCTTCTCCTACTACGTCATATCCGTTTTTCGATAAAATTTCCTTAATCATCATTCGCATGAAAGCTGCATCATCTACGATCAAAACTTTTGCACTCATCCTATTTCCTCCTTAGAACATCCGCAGACGTTCTTTTGTATTGACGATCTCTGTAATCCGGACACCGAAGTTTTCTTCGATGACTACTACTTCTCCTGTTGCAATCAACGTGTTGTTCACAAATACGTCAACAGGCTCACCTGCTAATTTATCCAGTTCAATGATGGAACCTTGGGTGAGTTCCAAAATATCTCGGACTGACCGGCGCGTTCGTCCGAGTTCAACCGTTACGTTTAGCGGAACATCATACAACATTCCGATATTTCCGGGAGGTCCTTCCTGTTGCACATCAGAAAACTGACCAAATTGAACCGGACTGACTCCAACCGGTTCTTTTTTAGGTGCCGGTGGTGCTTCGTATCGTGGTTCCGGTTGGGGTTGCGGCTGAGGTGCTGCCGGCTGTTCCCGTACCGGTTCGATTGGTGCGCTTGGTGCTGCCTCTGTCGTTGTCGTACTCGCATTAAACAACTTTTGAATCAGCTGCTTTGAAAACTCAAGTGGAGCCAATTGGACGATTTTCGAATCGATCAATGTCCCGATTTTTAAATCAAACTCAATAATAACCATATTTTCCCACAAAGAGAAGCTGTCAACGATACTTTTTTCTTGAGAGAAATCAAAAATTTCAACCGCGGGCGGTGAAATATCGATGCGCATCGAGAAGACCGTCGACATCGACGTTGCGGCTGCACCCATCATTTGGTTCATCGCTTCTTGAACCGCTGATAACGCAATCGGTTCCATTTCTAAGCTTTCATCTATGACACCGTCTCCACCCATCATTAAATTCGCAATGATGGACGCATCCCGTTGTGTCAAGATCAGCACATTTTCTCCTTTGAACCCTTCGGTATACCCGACACGAAGAGCCACGTGTGGAATCGGATACCGGCTCCGTAACTCTTCCATCGAAATCATCCGGACATGCGGTGTTGTGATTTCAACCTTTTGATTCAATAAAGCCGACAAAGCTGTCGCTGAATTGCCAAGCGAAATATTCCCGACTTCACCAAGCGCATCAATCTCCATATCGTCTAATTGACTAAGTTCATCTTCCAAATCTGTGTCCATGGGTTCTTCAGATGATGGGGTCCCGCGTAATAACGCATCGATTTCATCTTGCGAAAGCATATCGCTCATGTTATTCCTCCTCAATTCGTTGTAAGACTTGTAAAGCGAGATGCTTCCCATTCAGACCAGGTCGCGCTTTAAACATTTTCCGATCATCGACGAACAATTCAACCGGATCGGATGTACGTGTCTGGAGGGACAGGCAATCGCCTACCTCGAGGTGTAACAATTCTCCAAACGACAGTTCCGTCTGGCCGAGCACTGCTTTCAAATCGACGACTGATCCCATCAACTGTGTTTGCATATGTTCTGACTCTTGGTTATCGGCTGACTTTCTTTTTTCCTGTTGCATCCAAAAATGACTCGATAATTTCGGAATGATCGGTTCGAGTGTCACAAACGGCAAACAGACATTTAACGTGCCACTCACTTCACCGACCGTCACGTAAATTGAGACAAGAATGACGGTTTCATTCGGTGAAACGAGTTGCAGAAATTGCGGATTGATTTCCAAATCGTCATATTCGGCTTCAATCTCAGCGATTGACTCCCATGCCGCCCCATATTGAACAAAAGCGCGTTTAAACAATTGTGTCAAAATCCGTGTTTCGATTTCCGTCAAATTTTCAATCTTGTTCATTCCTTCACCCGGTCCGCCAAGCAGGCGGTCCAGCATCGCATAGGCAATATTCGGGTTTACTTCAAAAATAACCCGTCCGTCGAGTGGATGAAGATTTACAAGATTGATCAATGTCATGTTCGGAATCGAATGGATAAATTCGTCGTACGGTAGTTGTTCCACTGTATTGACGGTAAATTGGACATATGTTCTGAGCTGTGCGGAGAAATGAGTCGTCAGAACCCGTGCGAATTGTTCATGAATTCGCGTCAGGTTACGCATCTGATCTTTCGAGAATCGTAACGCACGTTTAAAGTCGTATACTTTTACCCGTCGTTCCTCTTCCTGACTGCGTATTTCTTCAACTTCCATATCTCCACTTGAAATGGCTGATAGCAGGGCGTCAATTTCATGTTGTGATAATACTTCGCTCATGCGCCCACCTCACTGGATGATTTTTTTCGTTGTATAGACACGTTGAACATCGCCTTCTTGCAGAAGCTTTTTGAATTGCCCCCGTAATTTTTCTTCCAGCTTTGCCATGTCTTGTTTAGAATCCAAATCTTGTTTTTTCATCGAAGCCAAATCGCCTAAGATGATGTTGTTGATTTGGAATTTCCGTAATTCGAGTTCTTCCCGCGTTGTGACGTCATCCGTCACGATCGTGAACTGGACGTTTAAGAACCGTTCGTCCGCGATATTTGTCGTTAGGTCGTCCGTTTGAAAACTTCGCTCTTCCAGCTCCGCACCGGTCGGCTGTTCGACTTTGGCTTCCGTCGGGTCACTCGCCAGTAGATACTTCGAGAGCATATAGCCCGCTCCGACCATCATCAATGCGACTACAATCATGATGATCGGGAGTTTTAATTTACTCTTTTTCTTTTCTTCTTCCATCTTCGAGCCTCCTAACACTGTTCAAGCCCGTTAATCCGACTTGTCGGTAAAAGTCGATGGTCGCTGCTTTTACCTCTTCCAACGTTTCCTTTACGACATATGTCTGTCCACCGACCAACTGAATCGTCGTATCAGGTGTCGACCGGACCGCTTCGATTAAAATCGCATTCAAGACGAGCGGTGCATCACGTAATGTCGTTAAGGTAATCATCGTTTGAGATTGACGAGTTCTTCTAAAATTTGGTCAGATGTTGTGATGATCCGCGTATTGGCCTGGAATCCACGTTGCGCAATGATCATTTCCGTAAATTCTTCCGACAAATCGACGTTTGACATCTCAAGTGTCCCGGATGTCAATTGACCGAGACCATTCAAACTAGGCGTTCCGTTTACTGCTGGACCTGAGTTTTGCGAAGCGGAAAATAAGTTTACGCCTGACTTTTCAAGACCACCCGGGTTAGCAAAGTTTGATAACGTGATATATCCAACATTTTCCAAGTTACCTGTTGGATTTATATAAGTAACTAATCCATCTTTTCCAATAGCCAAGTTTCTTGCTCCTGGAGGAATGTTAAGCACTTTATACGAACCATTTGGTAGAGTAGCGGGTACTGCCCCTAAATTTGCATTAGCCGTTGTACTACCAATTACATAGTTTCCATCTCCAGTAACGAGATTCCCTTGTAAATCTGTATAAAAGTTTCCTGAACGGGAATAACGAACGCCTTCCGCAGTCATCACCTGATAGAATCCTTCACCGGAAATCCCGACATCGAGTGTCCGGCCTGTATTTTGAAGTGCGCCTTGGTTGTAGACGTTATCGACCGTCGACATCGATGCCCCGAGACCGACCTGTTTCGGGTTTGTTCCCCCGACTCCGCCGCCATTACCTGAAGCAGAACCAACCGATTGGTTAACTAAATCCTTGAACGTGACACGGCCTTTTTTGTAACCGAACGTATTGACGTTCGCGATGTTATTCCCGACGACGTCTAGTTTCGTTTGGAAGTTCTTTAACCCACTGATTCCTGAATACATTGAACGTAACATTATTTTTCCTCCTTTGTTTTAATCTCTGTCAATTCATAGACACTGACGCTTTTCCCGTTTGACAATTCAGCGATGACGTCTGCTCCGTCTCGTTTGACACTCAAGACATTTGCCGTTTCTTTCACAGTGGAAGACACGTTTTTTCCTGATGCATCCTTTTCCGTCGATTCACTTTCATAACTGACTGTTTTTCCAATCAAATTACTGTATGTCATCAATGCACCTGCATGTTGGTTCAACATCATCGTATCGATCCCTTTGCCGATTGCTTGCATTTGCTCAAGGGAAGAAAACTGAGCCATCTGAGAAATGAATTCTTTATCCTCCATCGGTGCCGTCGGATCTTGGTTGGAGAGTTGGGCGATTAAGATTTTCATGAACATGTCTTTATCCATCGAATTACTGGAAGGTGTTTTGGTTTTCTCCGGTAATTGGAAAGACGATGTATCATTTTTGATTGAATCAGTCATCTTCATCCTCCTCTGGTTCTTCTTCGTATGGCACAGGTTCTTCCTGCTGCCGCTCCTGTCGTTCTTGCGGCAGCCCCTGATCGAACTCTTTCAGACTGGCAGCGAGCATTCCTGTCTCAATTTTGACGAATGGTGCTTGTGGTTGCAACGAAGTGTGCAGTTTACCGAGTTGTTGATCAATCAGCTGTCTGGCTTGTTCTGTCGCAGCAAACAATTTGACGGTCAACACACCTTCTTTCCGGTCGAGTTGAACTACCACTTCTCCCAGTTGCTCCGGATACAGACGAATCGACATCCGGGTTGAACCGTCGGCACCTTTTAAGAACGGTGCTTGCTTCAGCGCTGCTTCGATCCGGTTGGCTAATTGTTCGTCAACACCAGAAGTCGGATGAGAGGCACGGGACAGGACCGGCATCGCACTATTTAAGCGATTCAATTTCAATCCATTTAATGCTGCGACCAGTTCTTTTCCTTCCGGCTCAGACGGTACTTTCAACAGCTCCAGATTCTTTTTAAAGTCACTTCCACTTTCCGGTCTCGCAACCGTTCCCACTGTTTCGGTTCGTGCTGTATTAAAAGAACCGGCGAGTGGCTTCTGTGATATTAGCTTGGTGACATCAGAAGGATCAGCCGTTGCTGTTTTCTTTGCTGTCACATCTACTGCTGATAAAAAGTTTTCTTTCGGAACTCCGAGTACGGAAGCTACTGACGTGACAATCGTTTGCTGGACAGTTGTCGGCAATTGTTGAAAAGCATCGACCGCCTGTTCCACCTGTCCGGCTTGAATGATTTTGATGAACTGGATCACTTCCATCGCCTTCTTAGGATCATCTGTTAATTTTTCAATTTCCGGTTGATCTAACAGCTGAAGGATTTTTTCCGGTTGTGCCAGTAACTGTTCGACGATTGGTTTCACATCGACTTGATTTTCTCCTGTATTGAGAATTCCGGTGTCGGCCAATAGGGCGTCTTGAGAAAGATCCGTTTTAGGTTGCACTAAATATTGAAGCAACGCCGCAAAATCTCCGCCGTTTCCTAAAACGTCTTTCCCGTTTATCTTCGTATTAGCCTTCAGTGACTGTGATTGCTGGATATCCATCAAATTCATTTCGTTTTTTCACCCCTCATTCCACTGCCAGTAGCTGAGTCAATGCGGCTGCTTTTTTAGGGTCCATTTTCGCAATAATGGCTGCCTGTTGTTCCGCGTCAATGTCCCGAATGATTGCGACTACTTCCGTCGGGCTCAACTCATTTAAAATGTTAGCTGCTTCTTTTGGCGGCATCTCTGCGTATACATCCGTCACGTTCGCCGTCTTTTTTTTCTTTTCTGTCTCACTGCTTGTCGCAGCCGGTGTAGCAGGTGTTTTCTTCAAGCGGTCACGTTCCGCGATTAAACGCGTCACTTCTTGTTCCTTGGCTTTTAACGTATTTGTTTGTTCAGTCGATTGTGACCGTAATTTCTTAATTTCTTCGTTTGCCAACTTCAAACGTTTTTCTAAGTCTGTCGTTTCGCTTGTTTTTCCTACTTGTGTAGCCGGCTTTTCCGACGAAAACGGTAACGAAAAAATCGGACGACCATTTGCATAGTTTAAGACCAAATAAGCCGTAAATAATAACAATAATAATGGAATGATCAGCAAAGGTAAGATCCATTGTTTTGATGATTTTTGATCACTCATGTTGTTCGCCTTCTTCCAAACTGTAATAAAGCCAATTCATCCATTTGATTTTGCTCGACCAGTGCAAGGGACCGACGATTTTCTTCCAATTGATTCGATTGAAGGCGGGTAAACTTCTTTTCTTCAATCAAAGCTTCTTTTAAGTCCACCTGCGCACGCTCATATTGATTTTTTGCTTGTGTCACGTACAGTTGTTGACGTTCAATTTGCTGTTTGACGACATCCCGTGCCCGTTCCCGGTATTGGGATGCCAGTAATTCCACATCGCCGGTCTCATTTTGAGCTTTCAAAAAAGCTTCGTATCGGACGAGTAAATGGTACAATTTCTCGACTTCCACTTCATATTGTTTCTTTTTTTCAGCAGTATGCTTTGAAACACGATCCTTCTCCGCTTCCGCTAAAGGAATGATGCGTTCGTATATCGTTTTCACAGATGAACCTCCTTTAACGGATTGTTGAGATCAATCGTTCCATACCTTCTTCAAAATGCGTTTTTTCTTCGACACGCTGTTTCAAGAAACCAATTAACTCCGGATATTTTTCAACGGCTCGATCGATTTCAGGGTTTGTCCCGCTTTTATAAGCCCCGATATTGATTAAATCTTCTGCATCGAGATACGTGGAAAGCAATTGACGAAACGTGATGGCACTGTCTTTATGTTCCATCGATGTAATTTGATTCATTACCCGGCTGATGGAGCGTAATACGTGAATGGCTGGATATTGCCCTTTATTAGCTAGGTTTCGATCTAAAACAAAGTGACCGTCTAAAATCCCACGCACCGCATCTGCGATTGGTTCATTCATGTCATCTCCATCAACCAGTACCGTATAAAAAGCGGTAATGGAACCCTCTGTAGTTTTCCCGCTTCGTTCTAATAACTGGGGGAGTAAGGCGAACACACTCGGTGTATAACCTTTTGATGCAGGTGGTTCACCGGTCGCAAGACCAATCTCGCGCTGAGCCATCGCAAAACGTGTGACGGAATCCATCATTAAGACGACATTTTTGCCTTGATCCCGGAAATACTCCGCAATCGCTGTTGCCGTATAGGCGCCTTTAAGCCGAACGAGTGGTGGTTGGTCACTGGTTGCGACAACGATGATCGATCGACTCATCCCTTCTTCGCCGAGTTCTGCCTCGATGAATTCTTTCACTTCACGTCCCCGTTCACCAATCAGTGCGATGACGTTGATGTCGGCTGTCGAACGTTTGGCGATCATTCCGAGCAATGTCGATTTCCCGACTCCGGAACCCGCGAACAATCCGACCCGTTGCCCTTGACCCACTGTCAATAATCCATCGATGGCACGAATCCCGGTCGACAACACTTGATCGATTCGAGGACGATCTAGTGGACTTGGGGGTTTACGGACAATCGAGGTTGTCCGTAAATGTGTCAATCCCTCTCCGTCTAACGACCGTCCCAAACCGTCCAGTACTTTTCCAATCAACTCATCCCCAACCGGAACGTGAAGTGGTTTCCCGGTTGCGATGACAATCGATCCTGGTGCGATTGCCGTTGTCTCACCGTACGGCATCAGCAGGACGTGTCCTTCTCTGAAACCAACGACCTCCGCTTCGATTTCGTCTCCACGATGGATCCGAATCAAGCATCGTTCTCCGATGGCGACTGCTGTCGGACCACGTGATTCAATCATCAAACCAATGACTTGAACGACTTTCCCGGAATGTTGAACCAAATCTTCTGAACGAACATCCCGAATCGCGGCTTGCAGTGGTTTCAGTTTATACATCTTGCAGCACCTCGGATAACTGTTTCAATAACATGTCATAACTAGAAGTCAGACCGCCTGTAATGGCTCCATTTTCTGAATCAACACGGAAATCACGCGCTGCCAGTTCAGCGTCTATTCTGAAGCTGATTGTCGCTGTTCCACCTAAAATCGTTTGAAGTCGTTCATCCAATAATACGACCCGTTCAAAGTCTTCCGCTGATGTATACACGACTAATTTTTCACGGTCCCGGAATTGAAGTATCAGTTTATGAATCGTTTGATACAACGCTTCTTCATCCGTATCATGTAAATGCTCTAAAAATTGATGTGTCAATTGGAGTGACAGAGCACACAATTCGTCTTCCATCATTTCGATCCGGTCAGAAAACATCTGTTCGAGACGACTTGCGAATTGATTGATCTCCTCGATTCGTTGTTGATACGAGGCTTGACCGTCATGTTGACCCGTTTGGTACCCTTCTTGATATCCTTGTTGTCTTGCTTCTTCTAATACCGTTATCCGTTCTTGTTCCAAAGCCAGCCGTTGTGATTGTTCACGTTGTTCCAACAACTCCTGCTGTTGTTTTAATTGTCTTTGACCTTCATTCATCATGTCATCGTATGTCGTAAGTGGCTCCGGATCAACAGTCTGTTCTGGAGTACGATGAACGATTGTCCGGTGATCCCGTTCAAAAACAATTTGACGTTTTATGACGTTAGACAACGATATCATCTCCTCCACCGCGGGCAACGACGATTTCTCCCATATCTTCTAGGCGACGAATGATGCCGACGATTCGACTTTGAGCTTCTTCGACGTCACGCAATCGCACGGGTCCCATGAACTCCATGTCCTCTTTGAACGATTCGACCATTCGTTGGGACATATTGCGGTAAACCATTTCTTTTACGTCGTCTGAAGACACTTTAAGCGACAGCAACAAGTCTTCATTCGAAACTTCGCGAATAATACGTTGAATCGCTCGGGCATCCAGCGTAACGATATCTTCAAAGACAAACATCCGTTTCTTGATTTCTTCTGCCAATTCCGGATCCTGAATTTCGAGCGTATCCAAAATTGTTCGTTCTGTTGTCCGGTCTACACCGTTTAAGACTTGAACGACAGCTTCGATACCACCCGACTGTGCATAATCCTGCATGCCGGCCTGCGAGAGGTTCCGTTCTAGAATTTGCTCAACCTCACTGATGATTTCCGGATTCATCCGGTCCATCGTCGCAATACGTCGCGCGACATCGGATTGTGCTTCAGCCGGAAGTTCTGATAGAATCTGTCCGGACTTAGCCGGATCCAGATGGGCTAGTACTAACGCAATTGTCTGCGGGTGTTCATTTTGAATGAAATTCAGCAACTGTTTCGGATCTGCTTTTCTTGCGAATTCAAACGGTCTGACTTGTAAAGTCGATGTCAAACGATAGATGAGTTCCATGGCTTTTTCTTCACCAAGCGCTTTTTCAAGCACTGATTTCGCAAATCCGATTCCACCTTGCGTGATGTAGTTTTGGGCTGTCGCCAGTTCATGAAATTCGTCCATTACTTCAAGTTTTTCTTCCGGATCAATCCGCTTCATACTTGAAATTTGTAACGTTAACCATTCCATTTCTTCTTCTGATAAATGTTTGTATACACTCGCCGCTACTTCCGGTCCAAGTGAGATCATTAAAATCGCTGCTTTTTCGCGACTGTTCATCTCTAGTTTCTTCATGTCATCAATCCTCCGCTAACCAGGTGCGTAATAATTTAGCAAATTCATCAGGATTAGATGCGGCAAGCTTCTCAAGCTGTTTCCGTTTCACTGCACCTTCGCTTGTGTCTTCCGTTGACAGTTCAGGAATATCCGTTTCAATCGGTGTCCATTCCTCTAGCTCCTCGACTTCATCGGTCCGACGTCTCCGTCGTACTAAGAGGAAGACGGCAATCGCAACAACCAATCCTGCTGCTCCAAGTGCGAACCAGACCCACATCGGTGTTGTTTCTGTCGTTACGGTTTGTTTTGGTGTTTCAGCAAACGGACGTGACATGACTACTACCTTGTTTGCCAGCTCGGCATCGGTTAAGGTCGTCTTCGCATCCGTTTTTGTTAAGGATGTCCGGATAATCGAATACATCATCGTCTGCAGATCTGTTTGCAGTTGAGGGTCAATTTGATTTTGTCCTTTAGGTGGTTCGACAATCACTTGAATTCCTAAATCACGAATTTCGTAAGGCGCCCCTTTGATCTGTTTTGTAATTCGATTGACTTCGTAATTGATGATGTCATGTGTTTTTTCACTTGTATCTCCCGTCGTTCCAGTACCTTGTGGGAAGTTGACGGTTTCATTTTCGCCTGTTCCAGCCGTTCCTTCGTTGGCTGCTCCGGTGTATGCTTCCGCCACTTTTTCTGCTGACGTGACAATTCCTTGAATCTTATCTTCATCTACAGGCTCAACCAACTTCTGTTCTTCTTGACGTTGCGTGACATCCACATCCGCCGTAACCGAAACAAGTGCTTTTTGAGGTCCGAGTACAACTGATAACATTTGCTGGATTTGTTTGCGTAAGTCTGTCTCGGTTGTTTTCTTCAACTGCATTGGATCACTTCCACCCGCAGTCTGTGCCCCTTTACCCGGCTCATAATACGTAAAGTATTGATCCATGATGGTAATGTTTTCTTCTTTTAGGTTCGGAATACTTTTTGCAATCAAGTGGTATAACCCTTGAACAGTCTGTTGATTTAAGTCACTGCCGGCACTTGATGTCAAAACGACTGACACGGTTGACGTCTCTTCTTGATCAGACAAGAAAACACTTTTTTCCGGTAAGGTAATCATGACCTTCGCTGCATCAATTCCATTCACTTGTGTAATTAAATTTTCAAGTTCTGTCTGCATCGTATCGCGTTCTAAAATATTCATTTCCTTATCCGTTGTTCCGAAACCGGCATTTTCACTGAAAAATGAATAATCGATTTGACCGGATTTCGGAATACCGGCTGTCGCCAGTTCAACTTTTAAGTTTTCTGAACTTTCTTCCGGAACAAGGATGGTGACACCATCCGCATTGCTGACGACTTCCGATTTCACCCCATCTTCATTTAACTTCTCCGTAACCTGACCCGCTTCTTGCGGAGAAAGTTTTGAATACAGTGGTGTCATCGTTGGTTTACTTAACCAAATCGCAGCTACAATGATAGCTGCAATGACTAAAAGCAGAAGTCCGATGATGGTTGCTTTTTTTGTCAGTGACCACTCTTGCCAAGTTGTTTTTACAGCGCCAAAACGCGTTTTAAGACCTTCATTCATTCAACATCTCCCACGCTTTCCTTAACAATCACAGTTGCATACGCATCATTTCTTGGTATGCCTCGATGCCTTTGTTACGAACTTCGATAGCGAGTTGCATAGAAAGCGATGCTTCTTCTGTTTTGATCATGATGTTATGCAAGTCAGTCGTTTTTCCCGTCGCAAGATCCACACGGGCTTGCGATGACGCTTGTTGCGCCTCATTTAAACCGTTCATAGCTTGACTTAATACTTCACTGAAGTCACTTGGTGTCGTTTTGGCTACAGATTGAGATGGCAGGACCATCTGCATACTTTGTATCGGTTGAATCGCCATTTTTCCATCTCCTCGTTATTTACCGATTTCCATCGCTTTGACCAACATAGCTTTTGTTGCATTCAATGCCGTGACATTGGCTTCGTAAGAACGGGTCGCCCCCATCATATCTACCATCTCTTTTAAGAGATCGACATTCGGCATCTTAACGTACCCTAAATCGTCGGCGTCCGGATGATTCGGATTGTATTCTAATTTAAACGGTTCTTGATCTTTCCGAATCTCGCTGACCGTCACACCATTACCCGTTTCTTTTAAAACAGCGAGTTTACGTGCATACGGTTGCCATTCTCCATTGACGAGTTCACCACGCGTGGTTTGCGCGTTTGCGATATTAGCTGAGACCGTATCTAAACGTAAGCGTTGTGCCGTTAATCCTGTTGCTGATGTATGAAAGCCTGAAAACATGCTCATCGATTACCGTCCTCCCCGGATAACAGATTGAATACCGGAGAATTTCCGGTTCAGTTGCTCAACCAATGCTTCATATTCGATTTGATTGCGCGATAATTCAGACATCTCAAGGTCAATATCGACTCCGTTTCCATCGTTGCGCATCGTGGAGGATTGCTCGACGACACTGCCGGAAGAACCGATGGTCGCATGCCGTTTTAAACTCATTTTCATCTCTGAATCCAGTACATCACCAAAAACAAGACGCTTTGCTTTATAACCGGGCGTATCGACATTCGCGATATTTGCTGAAATGACTTTTTGAGCTGCCACTGTTCGATTAACTGCCTGTGTCATTGTTGCATAATCTGATCCAAGCCAATTCATTTTTTTCAACCTCCACATACATTATCTAGAAAACTTATTATTATATCGTAAGCGGTTAGTAACATATCTGAAATAATTGAAACAAATAGGTCAATGTTTGAAAAGAAGTTTTTTGAAAATGAGGGTAATGAGATGTTGTTTTTTTGCTTTTCAAACCCTTTTTTGATAAAAATGATAAATATTACCTATAAAAAAAAGAAGAACTAGCATTCCGCCAGATCTCCTTCAAAATTTTAACATTTTATTTTTAGTTTGATTTAATTCGTTCCAATTCATACAAGAAATTGTCATTTAAAATCTTGATATACGTTCCTTTCATACCAAGTGAACGTGATTCAATGACTCCAGCGCTTTCCAATTTACGCAATGCGTTGACAATGACCGAACGAGTAATCCCGACACGATCGGCGATTTTAGAAGCGACAAGTAATCCTTCGTTTCCATCCAATTCCTCAAAAATGTGCTCAATTGCTTCAAGTTCCGAGTAGGAAAGCGAATTGATTGCCATTTGGACAACAGCTTTTTTACGTGCTTTATCTTCTGCCTCATGCGCTTTTTCACGTAAAATTTCCATTCCGACGACCGTTGCTCCGTATTCCGCCAAAACTAAATCTTCTTCATTAAAATCTTCAATCATCCGACCAAGAACAAGTGTCCCGAGCCGCTCTCCGCCACCGATAATTGGAACAATCGTCGTTTTAGACGTCTCGAACATATCACGGTTATCGATTGGAAACGCGGTATGTTCACTGTCGATTGCGATGTTCGCTGTTGTTTCCGTAACATTGAACAATTTTTTTGTGTAATCTTCCGGGAACTGACGCTCTTCGAGGAAGCCGCGAATCCGGGCATTTTCGATTTGTTGTTTAATGGCGATCCCTAACAGCTTCCCACGGCGACTGACGATAAAAGTATTTGATTCCATGACTTCACTTAAGCGATCCGCCATGACCTTAAAGTCGACATGTGTGCTTGCTTCTTGTTGTAACATCGTGTTGAGCTTTCGTGTTTTTGCCAGTAAATTCATGATTTTCTTCCTCCACTTATAAGATGAACTGACTTAAGTCACGATCATCTGCTACTTTTCCGACGCGTTCCAAAACATATTGTGGTGTAATGGTGACATCTGTTTCCGGCATCTCTGCCGCTTCAAACGATAATTCTTCTAACACACGTTCCATGATTGTATATAAACGACGGGCACCGATATTATCCGTCTCATCATTTACTTGTGCTGCGATTCGTGCGATTTGACGAATCGCATCTTCTGTAAAGGTGACATGAACTTGTTCTGCCCCAAGCAACGCTTTGTATTGTTTAAGCAAGGCTTGATTCGGTTCAGTCAAAATTTTGACGAAATCATCTTCTGTCAAACTGTCGAGTTCCACACGGATCGGGAAACGTCCTTGTAATTCCGGTATCAAATCGGATGGCTTCGCCATATGAAATGCTCCTGCTGCAATGAATAACATATGATCCGTCTTCACAGGACCGTATTTCGTGACAACCGTCGATCCTTCGACAATAGGTAAGATATCACGCTGTACGCCTTCACGGGACACACCGGCACTGTCCTGACCTTTCGTTGCGATCTTATCGATCTCATCGACGAAGATGATCCCCATCTGTTCTGCACGCCGTACGGCCTCATCATGGACTTCATTTAAGTCAAGTAATCGTTCCGCTTCTTCCGCTGTTAAAATCGGACGTGCTTCTTTAACGGTCAACTGCCGTTTTTTCGTTTTTTTCGGCATGACCTGTCCAAGCATGTCCTGCAGATTAGCCAGTCCTTCCATCCCTTGTTGTCCGGAGAACAGATCCATTTGCCGTTCTTCGATATCAACATCAATCATGCGGTCTTCTAGTTGACCTTGGAATAACTGCTGACGGATCACCGAACGGTCTGCTGTATCATTGGCAGTTTCTTGTTCAGGCGGTTTTTGGTTTCCACCAAACAGCATCTCGAACGGATTCCCTCCCCCTAAACCTGCGGAAGATTTTTTACCGACCAGCGCATCGACGATTCGTTCGTTCGCGACGGCTTCAGCCCGTTCCCGGAGAGCTTCCTTTTTCTCATCTTTCACGAGACGAAGCGACGCTTCAACCAAGTCGCGGACCATCGATTCAACATCTCGACCGACATAACCGACTTCCGTAAATTTGGTTGCTTCAATTTTGACGAATGGAGCCCGGACGAGTTTCGCCAGTCGGCGCGCAATTTCCGTTTTTCCGACACCTGTTGGCCCGATCATCAGAATGTTTTTGGGTGTGACTTCATCACGTAGACTCGGATCGAGCAGTTGACGGCGATAACGGTTTCGAAGCGCAATGGCAACGGCACGTTTCGCGTCTGCTTGACCAATGACATGTTCATTTAATTTCTCCACGATTTGTCTCGGTGTAAATTCATGCATCTGCACTTCCCCCAATCGTTTCCAAAATAATTTGATCATTCGTAAATACACACAATTCTCCGGCTGTTTCAAGAGCTGCACGGGCAATTTCTTCTGCTGTCATCTGGCTGGCATGCCGGGCGAGCGCACGACCTGCCGCGAGTGCATAGTTCCCGCCTGAACCGATGGCCAAAATTCCATCATCGGGCTCAATGACTTCACCGTTTCCTGATACGAGCAACAGATGTGAGCCATCCATTACAAGTAACAGTGCCTCGAGTTGCCGTAACATCTTGTCCCCGCGCCATTCTTTTGCCAGTTCGACAGCTGCCCGTTGAAGATTTCCGTTGTACATTTCGAGTTTCGCTTCAAATTTCTCAAATAAGGTGAACGCATCAGCCACACTTCCGGCAAAACCGGCAATTACCTTGCCGCCATAGAGACGTCGTACTTTTTTCGCACTTTTCTTCATGATGACCTGATTTCCAAAGGTCACCTGTCCATCCCCGCTCATCGCGGATTGTCCGTTATGTTGAATCGCAAAAATCGTCGTTGCATGAAACATGCTGTTTCCTCCCTTAGGCACGCGGATGCGCTTGTTGGTAAACATGTCGTAGCCGCTCCGTCGTGACGTGTGTGTACTGTCCTGTCGTCGAGAGCGAAGCGTGTCCGAGCAGCTCTTGGACTGCCCGCAAATCAGCTCCCCGCTCAAGCAAATCTGTTGCGAAGCTATGTCGTAAGGCATGTGGTGTCACATGTTTTGATACATACGGATCACTCTTTTTTAAAATCTTCCGGATTCCATCTGTCGTCAAGCGACGACCTGATCGCGATAGGAAAACGGCTTGTTCACCGTCTTCAAATGGACACCGTTCATCCAAGTAACAAGCCAGCGCCTTACGTGCAAACGAACCGATTGGCGTGATCCGCTCTTTTCTCCCTTTTCCATACACATGGACGTATTCCAAATCTGAATCCAAGTCTGAAAGATTCAGTCCTGCCAGTTCACTGACGCGCATTCCTGTCGCATATAGAACCTCGATCAAAGCCACATTTCGTGTACCGAACGCATCTGCTGTCCGAAATACTTCCAAAAACCGCTCATACTCTGAAGGGACTAGAAACGTCGGCAATGTGTGATCGCGTTTCGGTGCTTTTAATCCTTCAAACGGATTCAGCTCATCCGTATCACGTGTCACAAATCGCCCGAACTGTTTTAAGCAGGAAACTTTTTGAGCAATCGTCGATTTAGAAGCTTTTTGATCATAAAGAGCAAACAAATAACGCCGTGCAGTTGCCAATTCAATCGATCTCAACTGATGATCGAGGCAAAAAGCGGCGTATTGTCGAAGTGTTTGATCATAAGAGCGGCCTGTGTTTGGAGATAATTGACGTTCGATGTGTACATACCGTAAAAAAGATTTTCGCAGTACGTCAAACTCTGAGTCTACTCCCATCAGTGAGCCCCCTTCTAACCATTTCATACTCGAATCGCCCTTAGCATAGCACACCGTAAGTAGTCTGACAATAGACCAAAAACCGGAAAAATAACAAAATTATCACGCTTTTATGACAAATTAAGAAATGGGAGAAAAGAACGCGAAATCGCGCCTTCTCTCCCATCTCGCCTTACATATCGGTAAAGTCTTTGATTGCTTCCAATGCCCGCTCGGCCAGCAAGGCATATTTTTCCGGTTTCTTCATTCGAACCGGATGACCGACCAATGTCGGTACAAGACCAAAGTTCGCATTCATCGGTTGGAAGTTCTTGCCTTCCGTCGTCGTGATGTAATGTGCCATCGCACCCATCATTGTTTCTTTCGGAAACGCGACCGGCTCTGCCTCATTGACGAGGCGTGCCGCATTGATTCCTGCCGTCAAACCGGATGCGGCTGATTCGACGTATCCTTCGACACCGGTCATCTGACCGGCAAAGAATAAGTCATGGCGCGTCCGTGTCTGATAGGTCGGTTGCAACAGATTCGGGGAATTGACGAACGTGTTGCGATGCATGACACCATAACGGACGATTTCAGCATTCTCAAGACCTGGAATCAACCGGATGATCCGTTTTTGCTCGCCCCATTTTAGATGGGTCTGGAATCCAACGAGATTAAACAGTGTCCCTGCTGAGTTATCTTGACGAAGTTGAACGACGGCATAAGGACGTTCACCAGTCTTCGGATCTTCAAGTCCAACCGGTTTCATCGGTCCAAATAAAAGAGTTTTCGGTCCGCGTGATGCGAGCACTTCAAACGGCATACAGCCTTCAAAGTAGATTTCTTTCTCGAACTCTTTTAAAGGAACGACTTCCGCTTGAATCAATTCGTTATGGAAATGTGTAAACTCCTCTTTGGTCATCGGACAATTCAAGTAAGCGGCTTCGCCTTTGTCGTACCGTGATTTCAGGTACACCTTCTCCCGGTCAATCGTATCACCGTCGAGGATTGGTGCTGCTGCATCGAAGAAGTACAGATAATCTTCACCGGTGAACTGCTTGAGTGACTCGGATAACGCAGCACTTGTCAACGGACCCGTCGCGACGATGGTCGGACCATCTGGAATCGCTTCAAGTTCCTCATGATGCACAGTGACATTCGGATGGTTTTTTAACGTTTCCGTCACGTATCCGGCAAAGTCATGCCGATCGACAGCCAGTGCTCCACCAGCTGGTACACTGGCAAGATCGGCTGCTTTCATAATCAGCGAGTCGAGTTGACGCATCTCTTCCTTTAATACACCGACTGCATTTGTCAGTTGATTGGCTCGAAGTGAATTCGAACAGACGAGTTCTGCAAATTGATCGGTATGGTGAGCAGGTGTCTGCTTGACTGGTCGCATTTCATATAAATCTACTTGTACACCGCGTTTCGCAAGTTGCCATGCTGCTTCTGAACCTGCGAGTCCGGCGCCGATTACGGTTACCCGTTTCATCGGTCATTCCTCCTCTTGCTCCTGATCGATGCGTGTTTCATGATGTCCGCACGACGTACATTCTACTTTCACACCGTTCTTAATTTTCTTTTGTACCATCATACTGCTACAAACCGGACATGGTTCTTCCACTGGTTTATCCCAAGAAACGAATTCACATTCCGGATAATTCGAACAGCCGTAGAACAAGCGTCCTTTTTTGCTCCGGCGTTCCACAATTTCACCTGTTCCACACGTCGGACATTTAACCCCGATTTCAACTTGAATCGGTTTGGTATTCCGACATTCCGGGAAGTTGGAGCACGCCATGAATTTTCCATAACGCCCCATCTTGATGACCATCGCGTGACCACAGACTTCACAATCTTCTCCAGCCGGTTCATCTTTGATTTCAATTTTTTCAATTTCAGCTTCTGCACGTGTCAGACGTTTTTCGAATGATTTATAAATCGGATCGACGACTTCCGTCCACTGCATGTCTCCTTTTTCGATCGCATCAAGCAAGGCTTCCATGTCAGCCGTAAATTGAACCGTAATAAATTCTTGGAAGTAATCACTGATCATGTCAATGACCAGTTCCCCGAGTTCAGTCGGCAGGAATTTTTTCTCTTCGAGCGTCACATATCCACGTTTTTGAATCGTATCCAGTGTCGGTGCATAGGTCGACGGACGACCGATACCGAGTTCTTCCATCGCCCGGACGAGGCGGGCCTCTGTATACCGTGGCGGTGGTTGCGTAAAGTGTTGCTTCGGCTCAATCATTTCCTGCTCTAAAACTTCACCATCTTCAAGCGGCGGCAACAACCCGTCTTTGACGTCCGTTACCGTCTCATCATCTGTATCTTCGATGTAGACTTTCATGAATCCGGCAAATTTGACCGTCGAACCGTTTGCCCGGAACATGACATCATTTGAGATCAAGTCAACCTTTACCGTGTCCAGAATAGCCGGAGCCATCTGACTGGCGACGAACCGTTCCCAAATCAATTTGTACAATCGGAACTGGTCGCGGGATAAATATGATTTGACGAGTTGCGGGTCACGCATTGTCGATGTCGGACGAACCGCTTCGTGGGCATCTTGTGAATTCGCTGATTTTTTCTCTTTCCGTTTTTCAACAGCGATGTATTCTTTCCCGTACGCATTTTCGATGAATCCTTGTGCTTCAATGTTGGCGGTTTCGGATGTCCGGGTCGAATCGGTCCTCATGTACGTAATCAAACCGACTGTCCCTTCTTTTCCGAGCTCGATTCCTTCATATAACTGCTGGGCAATCATCATCGTCTTCTTCGCACGGAAGTTCAGCTTACGGGCTGCTTCTTGTTGCAAAGAACTCGTCGTAAACGGCAGAGCCGGATTCCGGCGTCGTTCTTTTTTCGTAACAGAATCGACAGTGAAGGACTCGGAGAGTTTTGCCAATACTTCGTTGACTTCTTCTTCTGAATGCAGTTCACGTTTTTTTCCGTCAATCCCGTAAAAGTTTGCTTCGAGCTTTTCACCATTTGCGTCCAACTCGAGTTTGATCGTCCAGTACTCTTCCGGTAAAAACGCATTGATTTCCTGTTCGCGGTCAATGATCATCTTCACAGCAACCGATTGAACACGTCCTGCTGACAATCCTTTTTTAATTTTTTTCCAAAGCAATGGACTCATGCTGTAGCCGACGAGACGGTCCAAGATACGCCGTGCCTGCTGTGCATCGACAAGATCGTAGTTGATCTTGCGGGGTCTCTTGAACGAATCTTTGATGGCGTCTTTTGTGATCTCATTAAAGACAACCCGGCATTCTGTCGATTCATCGACACCGAGGGCTTTCGCTAAATGCCAGGCGATCGCTTCCCCTTCGCGGTCCGGGTCGGCTGCGAGATAGATTTTTTGTGCTTTTTTAGCGGCCGTTTTTAATTCTTTTAAAACCGGACCTTTACCACGAATCGTAATATACTTTGGTTCATAATCATGTTCTACGTCAACACCCATTTGACTTTTCGGTAAGTCGATGACATGCCCCATCGAAGCTTTCACGGTATAGTTTGAACCGAGATAACGTTTGATGGTTTTTGCCTTTGCAGGTGATTCGACAATTACTAAATATTTTGCCATTACAATCGCTCCCTATTAGAGGCGTACTCGTATTTTAATCTCACTTATCATAGTAGTCTCGATTCCCATTTGTCAACGTTCATCAAGATACTTTTTGAAACTTCTTGCGGATTCAAGAGCGGAATCGCCCCTTCCGCAATCAGTTGATTTGTTCCTTGAAAGTGTTTTTCCGTCGGACAACCCGGGATACAATACACATCTTTCCCCTGTTCCAACGCGTGACCGGCCGTATTCATCGTCCCGCTTTTATGTGCTGCCTCGACGATGATCAGTCCTGACGTCAGCCCAGAAATAATCCGGTTTCGTTCCAAAAATTGATGTTTTTTGACGGGTGTCGGAGCAGCGTACTCGGATAAAAGCAGCCCTGCTTGCTGGATCTGCTGAAATAGTTTTTCATGCTGAGCAGGATACAGCGAATCAAATCCGCTCGCTAAAACGGCAATCGTCGCTTGATGATGTTTCAGGGAAAGACGATGTACCAGAGAATCGATACCACGGGCACCGCCCGACACAGTGACGAACGGAGATTGGAAAAACGGACGTAAAAAAGACAAACGCTTGGAATAAGAAGGAGAGGGTTGACGACTTCCGATGATACTGATCATCGGCTGTTTCAATAAGGAAGGATCACCACGGAAGAAGAGACCATAGACGGGCTGAGGAATCTGAAGTAACTGCATTGGGAAATATGGATCTCCGGGAACAAGGAGGTTCGTTGGAACTTGATCCAATTGTAAGGCATGCTGATAACGGTTTTTGATGGACCTTGACACAGGTAAATCCTCTACCGGCAAAAGACCGTACTGCTCGATCAAAACAACGATTGAATACGGAACCCGGCAAGTCGCAAAACGTGCATACAGTTCTCTGTCCATTCATTACGCTCCTTTTATATAGAAGAAAGCCGTCCTGATTATATCAGGACAGCTGACGTCTTGTTTATTTTACAGTCGAACCTGTAACACATTCGTCGTAAATACCGGCTTCTTTGATGACACGAATCAACGTCTCACCAATGATAGCTGGTGTTTCAGCCACTTCGATCCCGTTGGCACGAAGTGTTTTAATTTTTTCTGCTGCTGTTCCTTTACCACCTGAAATGATGGCACCGGCATGACCCATCCGTTTGCCTTCAGGTGCTGTCTGTCCACCGATGAATCCGATGACCGGCTTCGTCATGTTGGCTTTGACCCACTCTGCCGCTTCTTCTTCTGCCGTTCCACCGATTTCACCAAGCATGATAACAGCTTTTGTTTCCGGATCTTCATTAAACGCTTTGAGCGTATCAATGAAATCCGTTCCGTTAACTGGATCGCCACCAATTCCGACTGCTGTTGATTGACCAATTCCCGCTGTCGTCAATTGATGAACTGCTTCATACGTCAACGTCCCAGAACGCGAAACGATTCCGACGTGACCTGGTGTATGAATGTATCCTGGCATGATACCAAGTTTCGCAACGCCTGGCGTAATGACACCCGGACAGTTTGGTCCAATCAAGCGGACTGGTTTTCCATCCAAATAACGTTTGACTTTGACCATATCAAGAACCGGAATCCCTTCCGTGATACAAATGATCAATGCGATGTTCGCATCAGCCGCTTCCATGATCGCATCAGCTGCGAATGCAGGCGGTACGTAGATGATTGAAGCATTAGCACCTGTTTTTTCAACCGCTTGAGCGACTGTATCGAAGACCGGCACACCTAATACTTCAGTTCCACCCTTACCTGGTGTCACACCACCGACGAGGTTTGTTCCGTAATCAATCATCTGTTCGCCATGGAACATCCCTTGATTCCCTGTAATTCCTTGAATGATGACTTTTGTTGATTCATTTACCCAAATACTCATCCTTAGCTCCCCCTTACTTCACGAGCGCAGCAATTTTTTCTGCGCCGTCTGCCATTGATGTAGCTGCTGTAATCGCTAGACCTGAATCTTTGAGAATTTGTTTCCCGGCATCGACATTTGTACCTTCGAGACGGACGACGAGTGGCAATTCTAAGCCCACTTCTTTTGTTGCTGCAACGATACCTTCTGCAATGACGTCACATTTCATGATTCCACCAAAGATGTTAACAAAAATTCCTTTGACGTTCTCATCCGATAAAATCAGTTTGAAGGCTTCTGTTACTTTCTCTTTCGTCGCACCACCACCGACATCAAGGAAGTTTGCCGGATCACCACTGAAATGCTTGATGATATCCATCGTCGCCATCGCGAGACCTGCACCGTTGACGAGACATCCGATGTTACCGTCAAGAGCAATATAGTTTAAGTCATTTTTAGAAGCTTCCACTTCACGTGGATCTTCTTCTGATTCGTCACGAAGTGCGACGACATCCGCATGCCGGTATAAGGCGTTTGAGTCAAAGTTGAGTTTCGCATCAAGTGCCAAGACATCCCCGTCTTTTGTTGTGACGAGTGGATTGATTTCAGCAATTGAACAGTCTTTGTCGACGAAGAATGTATATAATTTCGTGACCATACCGACGAACTTATTGACAAGCTTAACCGGAACACCCATTGCAAACGCCAGTTTACGGGCTTGGAAGGCTTGAAGACCTACTGCCGGATCAACCACTTCTTTGATGATTTTTTCCGGAGTTGCTTCTGCTACTTCCTCAATATCCATTCCGCCTTCACTTGAACCCATGATGACGACACGTCCCGTTACACGGTCAAGGACAATTCCGAGATAGTATTCTTTGTCAATCGCACAACCTTCCTCAACAAGAAGACGTTGGATGACTTTACCTTCTGGACCTGTTTGATGCGTGACGAGTGTTTTGCCGAGTAACTCTGTCGCGAATTCTTTCACTTCTTCTTGCGATTTCGCCAATTTAACACCACCGGCTTTACCGCGCCCCCCTGCGTGAATCTGTGCTTTTACGACTTTGATTGGACCTGACAATTGTTCTGCTGCATCGACTGCTTCTTCAACCGTAAATGCTGCGATTCCGTTCGGAACGGGTACACCGTACGAACGAAGTAACTCTTTTGCCTGATATTCATGTACATTCATGAAAAAATCCCCCTTAACCCCTTTAGTTTCGGCTCTTTCATTGTAGTTAAAATTGGAAGCGCTGTCTATCGTTATCGACCGAAAGCATTTTATTTCTTCGAAATGCCGTTTTGATCGAGTTGATACAAAAAGGCAAATAACTCCGCGATGACGCCGTATAATTCGTTCGGAATTTGTTCCGAGACTTGAACGGCATCAAGCAACGTGATTAACGTCGCATCTTCACGGATCGGAATATCGTGCTGTAAGGCTTCTTCGAGAATTCGTTCCGCAACCCGCTCTGATCCTTTGGCGACGACTTTAGGGGCCTGCATCTGTTCTTCATACGATAAAGCAATCGCTTTTTTCATATTTGATAGTCCACCCTTCCGTTTCGATCCGTCGGCTGAAAGGCAATGCGTTCTTTTTCGGATTCCACTTGTTCGAATCGAATCAAATCATACCCCTGCTCTTGCAGACGATGTTCAATCGTCGGTTGATAGTATGACATGAACGATGCAATCCGTTCATCCGGATGAAAAACAGAAATGGCAATTTTCCGATCTGTAATTAAAATATCCAGTGCAATTTCACCAAGTTGCGGCAGTTTTAAGTAAAAGGCCATCCGGGCGTGATCTGGATTAAATTCTTTTTGATCAAATGGTCCCTCCATCGTGACATCGACTTCTTCAAATGGACCGAATTGCGGTAATTGAAACAAAAACACACCACGACCCGTTTCATTTGTTGCTTGCACAATCTGTTGGGTAAGTACTTGATCACTCGTCTTCCGATCCAGTTGTCCCTCCGCCGTCCCGTCTGCTTGTCGGGCGAGTTGAACAATGTCCAAGATGGCCTGTTTTAATGCCGGACCCGACCCTTCCAGCATTTTTTGACCAACTTGTTGCAACAGATCGCGTGTCGTTTGTGGAACGGATTCCGTTGAAAGTTGAGCGATTCGATCAAATGTCGGAAGCGCCGGTAATTTCGGAAGATTGGTTTCTTGTGAGACGATTTTTAAAACAGGCTGTCCATCTGTACTCGTGACGAGAAACCGATAAGTCGCCCCTTCCTTTAGTTCAGCGGTTGTCCCTGCCGTTAAAACACGTTGTCCGACCTGCAACTCCATCAGACCATCCGGAAGTAATTTCAACACTTTCCCGATGACATTCGCCCCTTCACGTAACGGTTGATTGGTTGGATCAATGATTTTGAAGGGTAACAAAGCACGATGCTCAATCTGCACGACGGTTCACCTCCTAAAGTCGGTCCAGGACCGGTTTAAATGTTTTCCGGTGAATCGGCGTCACCCCTGCACTGTCAAGCGCCTGTAGGTGTTGCGCCGTTCCGTATCCGGCATGTTTTTCAAAGCCGTACTCCGGATAGAGACGGGCGTATTGCTCCATCATCGTATCCCGCGTTTCTTTGGCAATTACACTCGCGGCCGCAATCGAAACACTGCGGGCATCCCCTTTAATCAATGATTCTTGCGGGAGCTCAACAGCGAGTGTCATGGCATCCACCAATAACGCATCCGGTCTCAGCTGAGCGACTGCCTGCTGCATCGCCTGTTTGGATGCCTGATAGATGTTAATCCGATCAATTTCCTCCGGTTCGATGATGCCGATTGCGACTTCTGCGACCTCCTGAATATGCTGATAGGCAACGAGTCGCTGTTTTTTCGACATCTGTTTCGAATCCGTTAACCCGGGATGATAAAAGTCGACCGGTAAAATGACGGCTGCTGCGACGACAGGACCGGCCAGCGGTCCCCGACCGACCTCATCGACACCTGCAATCCGGTCATATCCTTGTGCCCGGTACTGATTTTCGAACAACATCCGTTCTTGAAAATCGATACGTTGCTGTGCTTCGAGCTGCAATCGTCGTTCGGCTTGTAAAAAGGCGACCTCGACACCTTTTCGGGTATCGTCGGAAAAGGCAGCTTTCAACGCATCGAATTCCGGTTTAGATACATCAGCTAATTGTTCTTTTAACTCTGTAATCTTCATATTCAAACTCCTTTTTGAAAAAAGCTTGGAATTCTCATCTTTGAGAAGTCCAAGCCTGTCTTATTCTGCTACCGTCGCCCATTCTTCGACGGTTTCAAGTGTCACACGACCAATCTTTTCTGTCCGGAGTTCATGTAGCAACATTTCACTTGTCCGTTCAAAGTCGACATATCCTCCCGTAACGAATCCACGGTTTTTTCCAATCGCTTCAAGCACCTCAACAGCCTCACCTGATACGTCCTGTATACGGTAACGTGCTTTCAACTGTTCCGGATAACGCGATTTCAGCTCTCGAATCGCAAATAAAGCAATATCATCAATGTTTAAAATGTCATCTTTGATGGCACCTGTCGCAGCTAAACGGTATCCGACAAGCTGATCGTCAAACTTCGGCCAGAGAATACCCGGTGTATCAAGCAACTCCATCTCACCGGTCTTCATCTTGATCCATTGTTGACGCTTCGTCACACCCGGACGGTCACCGGTGATCGCAATGTTTCGACCTGCCAAGCGATTGATCAATGTCGATTTCCCGACGTTTGGAATCCCGATGATCAAAGCTCGGATCGCGCTTGGATTACGTCCCTTGTCCCGCATCCGGTCATGCTTGTCTTTCATCAGGCGTAAAGCACCCTCATGAATCTGACCGAGTCCTTTATTGTGTTTCGCATCGACGGCAATGACGTCAACGCCATCCTTGCGCAGTGCCTGCATCCATTTTTCGGTCAGTCGGGCATCTGCCATGTCTGATTTGTTTAAGACAATCAAACGCGGTTTCCCTGCCGTAATTTGTTCGACCATCGGATTGCGGCTCGACATCGGCAAGCGAGCGTCCACCAACTCGATGACGACATCAATTAATTTTAATTTTTCCGTCACTTCACGGCGGGCTTTCGCCATGTGTCCCGGGAACCATTGTATTGTCATTTCTTCCACCTCAAATTTTCATAGTGCTTGGACTGCTAATAATGAACGATTGCTTCAACGTATATCCGGAAGGACCGGTACACTGTTTGTTCGAGAGAAACGATCCACTTTCTAGTATACGCAACTTCCGGAAAGAAAAGAACCCTGTCTCGGCAGGAACGAAAAAACGAAGCTCACGTATGTGTGAACCTCGCTCCTCGTTAGATCAGATTAATCAACAGACCGGACGTCACTAAAAGGATAGAAGACGAAGTTCGTCGTACCGACGATTTGATCTTCATCCACGAAACCGATATCGCGGCTGTCTTTTGAATTTTGACGATTATCGCCCATAACAAATACTTTTCCTGTCGGGACGGTCGTTTGCGTCGTTTTTTCTTCCAACGTAAAATCTTCTGTTAAGGGAACACCGTTCATCTGTGCCTTGAACTCATTCAGATACGGCTCTTCGACTTTTTTATCATTGACATATAATGTGTCATCCTTGTAATACATCGTATCTCCTGGAACAGCAATGACACGTTTAATATAGTCCCGCGTCTCCGTCGCATGGAAAACAACGATATCGCCGCGTTCCGGCTCGTTAAAATAATAAGGAACCTTATTGACAATCATGCGGTCAGAATTGTGTAAGGTCGGCATCATCGATTCACCGTCCACGATGACCGGAACAAATAAAAACGTCCGGATGATGAACGCAATGACAAGCGCCACGACCAATGCCTTAATCCAACTAAATAACTCCTTCACACGTTCCACTCCTTCAACTCAATCTCTTGCCTATGCCTAGTATACGCATAAACGCTAAAAAAAAGAAGCTTGTCCGGAGACAAGCCACTTTTTCACATGATTAACGACGAATTTCTTTAATACGAGCCGCTTTACCACGAAGGTTACGGAGGTAGTAAAGTTTCGCACGACGGACTTTACCGTAACGAACGACTTCGATTTGCGCAACACGTGGTGAGTGAAGCGGGAATGCACGCTCAACGCCAACTCCGTAAGAGATCTTACGAACTGTAAACGTTTCGCTGATGCCGCCACCGTGACGTTTGATGACTACGCCTTCGAAAAGCTGGATCCGCTCACGCGTTCCCTCGACGACTTTAACGTGGACGCGGACTGTATCACCAGGACGGAATGCAGGGACGTCTGACTTGATTTGTTCTTGTGTAATTTCACGGAACAATTGTTGTGTGTTCATGAATGATTTCTCCTTTTTTCACCAATGTTCGTATCTTCATTTGCCCTTGGCATCCAACAGCGGAACATCGTTAATAGGTGGCTTTTGCCACATGTTTTAACTTATCACAGTTTCAGTCGTTTGACAATCCTGAAATTGATTGTAAGTAACGACGGTCAGCATCGGACAAGTCGGCCTCTTCGAGCAGATCCGGTCGCCGCTCAAGCGTTCGTTTCAATGCCTGCTCGCGTCGCCACGTTTCAATCCGGGCATGATTGCCGGACAATAACACTTCCGGAACGACAAGTCCGCGAAAGTCGGCGGGACGCGTATAATGAGGATATTCGAGCAATCCCGTTGAAAAAGAATCGTCTTCATGACTGGCTGCTTTGCCTAGAACCGACGGCAATAAACGGACGGTCGCATCAATCATTGTCATCGCCGCAAGCTCTCCTCCGGTCAAAACAAAGTCACCAAGTGAAACTTCATCCGTCACCAGTTCATCATGAATCCGTTGATCGAATCCTTCATAATGACCGCATAAAAAAACAAGTTCCGTTTCTTGTGACCATTCTTCCGCAAGACGTTGGTCAAACCGGCGTCCGGTCGGTGTCAACGCAATGATTCGTCGGTTCGCTTCAGGTAATGCAGCGACCGCGTCAAACACCGGTTGCGGCGTAAGTAACATGCCTGCGCCCCCACCGTATGGAGTATCATCGACCCGACCATGGCGATTGGTGGAATAATCGCGAAAATTGACATAGTTCAACTCGATTCGCTTCTCCTCTTGGGCCCGGGCGACAATCGAATGATTGAGCGCCGTGAACATTTCCGGGAACAACGTCAAGACCGTAATCTTCATCCTTCGATCAAACCCGGCAACGGTGTGATTTGAATCCGTTTCGCTTCGACGTCGATCGAGGCAACGACTTGTTCGATATATGGAATCAGGACATCTTTTTTGCCGGGACGTTTGATCGTCCAGACGTCATTGGCTCCGGTTTCTAAAATATCAGAGACGACACCGATTTCGTCCTCACCGTCGAAGACCGTGCAGCCGATGATTTCATGATAATAAAATTCATGTTCCCCAAGCTCCTGTAAGGCTTCCGGCTGAACATACAGTTTCAAGCCTTTATATTTCTCGACATCATTGATGTGGTGCATTCCCTTGAACGTCACCATGATGAATTGTTTATGTTTCCGATAACTGCTGATTGTAAACGGTGTATATGTCCCGTTTGACTCCAAAAAGACATCATGTCCGACTTTGAACCGTTCTTCCGGAAAATCAGTGCTCGCCAGAAGTTTGAGTTCTCCTTTTAAACCATGGGTATTGGCGATTTTAGCAACTTCCAACCATTCCATTTGTTTCACTTCCTTCTCTTTTTACTGACTTTCTTCCTCGTTATTTTGCCATAGAAAAAAGGAGGTAAGCTTTCGCCCACCTCCAATCGTCTTACTTCGCGAGTTTCGCGTTGTGGAATTTCTCCATGATACCAGCTTTTGAGAAGAGGTTACGAACTGTGTCCGAAGGTTTAGCACCTTCAGCGAGCCATTTAAGAGCGAGCTCTTCGTTAAGTTTTACTTCTGCTTCTGGTTTAGCAACCGGGTTGTAGTATCCGATTTGCTCGATGAAACGACCATCACGTGGTGCACGTGAGTCTGCTACTACCACACGGTAGAAAGGTGATTTGTTTGCGCCCATGCGCTTAAGACGAATTTTAACTGCCATTCGTAAGTCCCTCCAGATAATAAATAATTTTTTTTCGTTTAGTCAAATTGACAACTTCACTAGTATACAACGTTCCAGCAAAAGTGAAAAGACTTTTAGAAGAATGGGAGGCCAAAGCCGCCTTTCTTTTTCCCTTTGCCCATTTGGCCGGAGAATTGTTTCATCATCTTCCGCATGTCTTCAAATTGCTTGATCAATCGGTTCACTTCTTGAATGCTACGACCACTGCCGCGCGCAATCCGTTTCCGACGACTCGCATTGAGAATTTCCGGTTCAGTCCGCTCTCGTTTTGTCATCGATTGAATAATCGCTTCGACATAAACAAGTTGCTTTTCATCGATTTGGGCATTTTTCAGACCCTTCATCTTTCCTTTACCGGCACCCGGAATCATTCCTAACAACTCATCCAAAGGACCCATCTGTTTCACTTGCTGTAACTGCTCGATGAAATCGTCAAACGTGAACGATGCATCGCGCATTTTGCCTTCGAGCTCTTTGGCGCGTGTCGCGTCCATTTGAGACTCCGCTTTTTCAATCAGCGTCAGCATATCTCCCATGCCGAGAATTCGTGACGCCATCCGCTCCGGATAGAATGGCTCGATTGCGTCCAGCTTCTCTCCAAGACCGACGAACTTAATCGGTGCTCCGGTGACTGCCTTGATGGAGAGTGCTGCTCCGCCTCGAGTATCCCCGTCGAGCTTCGTCAAGATGACACCTGTCACGCCGAGCTTTTCATTAAAGCTTTCCGCGACATTGACGGCATCCTGACCCGTCATCGAATCGACGACAAGGAAGATTTCATTCGGTTTGGCGATTTCTTTCACATCAACCAGTTCCTGCATGAGGTCCTCGTCGATATGTAAGCGTCCCGCCGTATCGATCAACACGATATCGTGGTGATGCTCTTTTGCATAGTCGAGGGCGTTAGTGACAATCTCTTGTGGACTGACCTGATCTCCCATCGAGAAAACAGGCAGTTCGAGTTGTTTCCCTAACGTCTCGAGCTGTTTGATCGCAGCCGGTCGGTAAATATCCGCTGCAACAAGCAGTGGACTGCGATTTTGTTTCTTCCGTAAATGATTCGCAAGTTTTCCGACCGTCGTCGTCTTACCTGCCCCTTGCAAACCGGTCATCATAATGACGGTTGGCGGACGGTTCGATAACGTCAATGGAGAAACTTCTGACCCCATCAGTTTCGTCAATTCGTCATGGACGATTTTGACGACTTGCTGACCTGGCGTGAGAGACGTCATGACATCTTGCCCGACTGAACGTTCTTTCACATCATTTACGAATTGTTTGACGACTTTGAAGTTGACGTCAGCTTCTAATAACGCAAGGCGAACCTCACGCATCATTTCTTTTACGTCCGCTTCAGAAATCTTACCTTTACCCCGCATTTTAGCGAGACTGGCTTGAAGCCGTTCCGATAATCCTTCGAATGCCATGAAATTGCCCCCTACTCTAATTGCTCGAGTGCCGTAATGGTCACGTGAGCTTCGCTCGGAAGGTCTAGTTGCTTCAACTGATCAAGAAGTAACTTTCGCTGTTCATACTTTTCGAACAAACCCAGTCGTTCTTCATATTGTTCAAGCATCGCTTCCGTACGTTTTATGTTGTCGTAGACTGCTTGTCGGCTGACTTCAAACTCATCGGCGATTTCACCTAACGAAAAGTCATCCAAATAATAGAGTGACATATAATTCCGTTGTTTCGGCGTCAAAAGCTCCTGATAAAAGTCAATCAGATAATTCATCCGGTTCGTCTTATCAAGTGTCATTTGAACACCTCCACGGTTGTTAAGTGAAATTCCTTTACAGATAGTATAGTACAGCCCTCACAGTGTGTTGTCAAGTTTTTTTCTTTACAAGGAAATCGTGGTCAGTCCTCTTCTCGGACTTCTTCGACTGTTTCTTTTTCTTCAAAGACATCCCCGAATAATCCGTGGACGAATTGTTCCGCATCAAACGGTTGCAGGTCGTCGATTTTTTCACCGAGACCAACGAATTTCACCGGTAAATCCAACTCGTTCTTAATCGCAAGGACGATTCCACCTTTCGCTGTTCCGTCCAGCTTCGTCAACACGATGCCGCTGACATCGGTCGCTTGTTTAAAAGCTTTTGCTTGAACCATTGCATTTTGTCCCGTCGTCGCGTCAAGCGCGAGTAACACTTCATGCGGCGCCCCGGGGATTTCCCGTTCGATGACGCGTTTGACTTTCTCGAGCTCGTTCATGAGGTTAACTTTGTTTTGCAGACGTCCGGCCGTATCACAAATCAAGACGTCGACTTTCCGTGCTTTAGCGGCTTGAACGGCATCGTAGATCACAGCAGCCGGATCCGACCCTTCGCCTTGACGGATGACGGGAACGCCGGAGCGTTCGCCCCAAACTTGAAGTTGGTCAATCGCCCCAGCCCGGAACGTATCTCCGGCTGCGAGCATGACCGTCTTCCCTTCGTTTTTTAGCCGGTTCGCCAATTTGCCGATTGTCGTCGTTTTTCCGACACCGTTGACACCGACGAATAAGATAACATTGAGTTCATGACTGAGATCCAGTTCTGTCTCCTCTTCTTCGATTAACATGTTGGCTACGACTTCTACCAGTACGTCACGAACTTCTTTTGTATCCTTGACGTTTTTACGTTTGACTTCGACCTTTAACTTCTCAACAAGATCCATCGTCGTCGTGACACCGACATCTGCCTGAATCAATACTTCTTCCAACTCTTCAAAGAAATCTTCGTCCACTTCCCGGAAACGGTAGACGAGATCGTTGACAGCGTTTGCCAATCCATCCCGTGTCTTCGATAATCCTTCCGTAAACTTCGACGTCACTTCTTGCGTGGATGTCGTCAGACGATCTTTTAATTTTTTAAAGAAACTCATTTTTTTATCTCCTTTGGTTCTGCTTCTTCATTAAGTGTCCGTCTTGCTTCTTCCAGTTTAACGGACAATACTTCAGAAATCCCGTTTTGTTGCATCGTAACACCATAAAGGACATCGGCGGATTCCATCGTTCCTTTTCGGTGTGTGATGATGATGAACTGCGTTTCGCGTGCCAGTTGATGGACAAATTCTCCGAATCGGGCGACATTCGCCTCGTCGAGCGCTGCTTCGACCTCATCGAGGACACAGAAGGGAACCGGTCGGGTTTTTAAGATGGCAAATAATAAAGCAATCGCAGTCAAAGCACGTTCCCCACCGGACAACAAGGACAGATTTTGTAACTTCTTCCCGGGTGGTTTGGCAACGATATCGATACCGCTCGTCAAGAGATCAGTTGGATCCACTAAAATCAAATCAGCTTCCCCACCGCCGAACAGTTCCTGGAAAGTCTCCCGGAAATGTTCCCGGACGGCTGTATATGTCTGTTTGAACAATCGGATGACTTCCCGGTCCATTTCTTCGATGACGGCATACAAATCCGTTTTCGCATTGACTAAATCGTCACGTTGCGCCGATAAAAACGTAAAGCGTTGATCAACTTCGGCAAATTCCTCGATGGCACCGAGATTGACAATCCCAATTTCCTCGAGTTGGCGCTTTAAGAGATGCAATTCTTCCTTGGCTTCCTCGAATGAGGTCGTCAACGGTTGAATCAAGTCCACGATCAGTCCCATTTCCTCCAGTATTTCATGACGCGTCTCAAGACGTGTACTGAGTCGTCCTTGGGCAAGGCGGGCTTGATCGAGACGTTGCGTCGTCCCCTGACGTGCTTCCGTCAACTTCGCTTCCTGAATCCGTAGCAGACGTAGAGATTCCGCTGCCTGCTTGATTTTGTTCGTCACAAGCGTTAACTCACGTTCAACTGCAGTTTGTTCTTGCTCCATCTGCATTTTTTCTGCGTGCAGGGCATCTATCTTCGCTTCGTCGAATCCTTCCAAAACGTGCTTCAAGTCACGTCGTTTATGACTTCTTTCTAATTTCGCATGACTCAGCGTCTCCCGCAGACGCATAACTTCACGGTCAATTTGATCCCGTGTCATACTGACGGTCCGTTCCTCAAGTAACGCTTCCGCTTGTTGTTGTTTCAATTCTTCAACCGCAACCGCTCCGCGTGACTGCGCTTCTTTCAGCTGATCGAGTGCCTGCCGCAGTTCCCCTTGACGGTTCGTCAACAGTTCCATGTCCTGCTCCGATGTCGCGATGATGGTTTTGGCTTCTGCCGCTTGTTCCGCGAGACGGTTCAATTGACCATCATTAACCGATAATTCAGAGGAGGTGACGGCGAGACTACGCTTCGCCTCTGTAAAGGCTTCACGAACACTTTCCAATTGCGCCTGGACAAGTTGAATGTCGCGGACGTTTTCTTCAAGCGATTCGCCGAGTTGTTTGACCGCTGTTCTCATTTCATCACGACGTCGCTCTTGTTCACGAATGACGGCCTGACCTTGCTTTAAGCCTGTTTTTAATTCTTCCAGTTCACGAGACTGGCTGAAGAGAGGTGTTCCTTTCTTCCGGCTGCCTCCCGTCATCGATCCTCCGACGTTGACGACGTCACCTTCGAGCGTCACGATCCGGTAACGATGCCCTGTTGAACGGGCAATCGTATTGGCTTGCTCAAGCGATTCGACGACGAGTGTCGTGCCCAGTAGGTTATCTTTCAGCTTTGTGAAGTCTTCTCGTGTCGTGACCAGATGACTCGCGACGCCAAGATAGCCCGGCATACTTGACAGACTTTCTTGAACGGACGTACTCAGTTCACGACGCTGAATGGATGAGAGCGGCATGAATGTCGCCCGCCCGGCGTTTAATCGACGCAGTTCTTGAATCAGTTTTCGTCCTGTCGCATCTGTATCGACGACGATATTTTGCATCGCTCCGCCTAATGCGGTTTCGATCGCCGCCTCAAAACGGGCCGGAACGGTAATCAGTTCCGCGACAGCACCGTGGATGCCTGCCATCCGGTCCCGTTGTTTCAAGACTGTTTTGACGGCACCGAAATAACCACTGTAGTCGGCTTTGACGGATTCTAAAAACTCAATCCGGTCTTCTGTCTTATCACGACGCCGGTGCAGATCCAGGATGGATTGTTCCATTTGGCGTAATGTCTCTTGTTGTTGCCGATTCCGTTCCTGTTGTGCTTGTTCTTCTTGACGCAATGTTTCCAAACGATCGCGCAACTCTTCCACTTGTTGCCCTAGACGGATCGTTTCAGCTTCATACGTTGAACGGTCCGTTTGTTTTGAACCGACATTTTCCGAAAAGCTGTGTTGCTGTTCTTCTGCATGAAGAAGATCTTGTTTGGCACGGTGGTACGCATTGGTCGTCGCCGCCAAACGGCTGGCTACTTCAAAGGCTTCCGAACGCAATTGTTCCGCTTCTTTTTCAAAATCCCGGTCAGAGTAAGATAAGGCAGCATCAGCTTTTTCCCGTTGCGCGACAGTATCAAGGTACAGTTGGTGTGTCTGTTGCTGTTGTTTTAGTATCGTCTGTTCCTCTTGCTCGATTTGCGCGACCCGTTGTTCCGCAACCGTCACTTCTTGCTCAAGACGCTCTTTCATTTCCGTCCCGTGTTTTTCCCGTTCTTTGGCCAGATTCAAAGCCCCTTCGATCTCAACGAGTTTCGTTGATACATGCCGTAAACGATCTTGCATCTCCGTCTCTAGCCGTCGTGTCTCTTCTAATGACGCTTCTTGCGTTTCCCGTGTATCGATCGTACCTTGTAACCGGTCCTGTTCTGCCAGCAATTGTGCTTGGCATGCTTCAATCTCCGTCGACACGTCAGCAAGCTGCGTCATATAGTGTTGGATTTCTGTTGCGATGATACCGCGTTCCAAAAAGTCGTAACGCTCCCGTGCGACTAAGAATTCCTTTGCCAGTGATGCTTGTTCCCGTAACGGCTCGATTCGCCCGCCGAGTTCAAACAAAATATCGTCGATACGCGATAAATTCGTTTCCGTATCCGTTAATTTTCGTTCAGCTTGTTTTTTGCGATTCCGGTATTTCAAGACACCAGCCGCCTCTTCGATAACGGAACGTCGTTCTTCCGGTTTTCCGGAAATGACTTGTTCGACCCGGCCTTGACCGATGATGGCAAACGCGTCACGTGATAATCCAGTATCGAGAAATAAATCAAGCACATCCTTTAAACGGCATGGTTTTTTGTTTAAAAAGTAGTCACTGTCCCCGTTTCGCGTCACACGTCGTGTCACACTGATTTCTTGATACGGCAAAGCGACCGTTCCCGACTCATTGTCGAGCACAAGGGTGACTTCCGCAAATTGTTTCCGTTGTTCCGATATACTGCCGGCAAAGATGACATCCTCCATCTTCGCACCACGTAATGATTTAGCCGACTGCTCACCGAGCACCCAGCGGACTGCATCCGATATATTCGACTTCCCGCTGCCATTCGGACCAACGACGGCCGTGACTCCCGGTAGGAAGTCGAGCTCCGTCCGACTGGCGAATGACTTGAAGCCATTGATTTCAATTCGTTTTAAGTACATCTTGACCACCCATATGTTTAAATTTCTTTTGATTTTCTTTTAGTTTACCATAGCCGAGAGGTCTACAAAATGGTAGCTTTTATGGTAATGTTAAGCATAAAGAACTGAAGAGGAGCATATCAGACATGACGATTGAACAAATGATTGAAGCAATTTTGGATAAATTAAACATTATTAACAAAGGTGTCATCAAGGCGGATCAATTTGACGGTACAAAAAATGACGACTTAAAAGAGATTTATGAATTTGTCATGATGCGCGATTCTTTATCCCTTGCAGAAGTGGATGCGATTGTCGACGAGTTAAAATCCTTAAAAACCGTCTAAAACGCAGGAAAAGGCACTCCATTTAAAATGGATGCCTTTTTTTCATACACTGTTTTTTAGGACGAGTAAGGCTTGCTTTGCAGCTTGCTGTTCGGCTTCTTTTTTTGACCGGCCGGTCCCAATGCCTTCTAATTTATCCGCAACATGGACACGCGAGATGAATTCCCGGCTGTGTGCCGGACCGCGTTCTTCAATGATTTCATACTCAATTTGTCCCAGTCCGACACGCTGAATTGCTTCTTGGAGCTGACTTTTAAAATCTGTCTGTTCTTCAAAAAATCCGGATGCCACTTTCGGAAAAACCGCTTCGGCGAGGAATTGTTCTGCAGCTTCGATCCCTTGATCGAGGTACAAGGCACCGATGAAGGCTTCAAACACATCCGCTAATAGTGCCGGACGATTTCTTCCCCCTGTCAGTTCCTCCCCTTTACCAAGTAGAATCATTTCAGAGAACTGATAATGATTCGCGAACTGGACCAGTGACGGCTCACACACGATGGCCGCACGCAGCTTTGTTAATTCCCCCTCGGAACGTTCCGGATAGTGCTGAAAGAGATAGCGGGAGACAGTAAGTTCAAGTACCGCATCGCCTAAAAATTCAAGACGTTCGTTATCTCCATCTGATTCACGTTGTTCATTCACAAAAGAAGAATGCGTAAACGCTTGCTTCAGTAGCTCCACATTGGAAAAATGAATAGCAAGACGCTCCTGAAGCTGCTCAAACTTTTGTTCAATCTGCGCCATAGCCCGAGAGTCTTTACGTCGCTTTACATAGGGTCCTTTTCGGACACGACGCCCTTTTTGATTCGTCATAATGCCTCCTAAACAGCTAAATCCCACCGCAAAAACAGCGGTGGGTCCAGCTTCATGTATTAGACTTGTGTTTCGATGTAGCTGACGACATCGCCGACTGTTTTTAGGTTTTCTGCTTGGTCATCTTCGATTGTGATTTCGAATTTGTCTTCGAGATCCATAACGAGTTCCATGACTTCAAGTGAATCTGCACCGAGATCGTCTTTAAACGATTTGTCGAGTGTGATTTCACTTTGTTCTTTGCCTAACTTCTCTGCGATTGCTTCTTGCACGTCTACTAAAATTTGTTCTTTTGTCATTTGAAAATCCCTCCATGAGTTGAGTATATAAGATGATTGCCAATTTGGCAAAGTACTACCACTGTTTAATTACATTGTCATGCCGCCATCAACAGCCAAGGTTTGACCCGTGATGTAACGAGCATTGTCTGACGCGATAAAACTAACTAACGATGCGATATCTTCCGTTTGACCAAATCGTTTTAACGGAATTTGATCCAATGTCTGATTGCGTTGTGCTTCTGTCAATTCATCCGTCATATCGGTTTCAATGAAACCAGGACAAATCGCATTTGCCGTCACACCTTTACTTGCCAGCTCACGTGCCACCGACTTCGTAAATCCGATCAGACCCGCTTTTGCGGCTACATAATTGGCTTGACCGGGATTTCCGGTAATTCCAACGACAGAAGCAATATTGATGATACGGCCGCTCGATTTCAACAATGGTCGCGTCGCTGCTTGTGTCACAAGAAACGCACCTTTTAGATTCGTATTCAGAACAGCGTCAAAATCTGCCTCTTTCATACGCATCAATAAACCATCACGCGTAATCCCCGCATTGTTGACCACACAATCCAATTGTCCGTACGTATCAAGTGTCGTTTTCAATAACGCTTTTACTTGATCCGCATCAGCAACATCTGCTTGAACGGCGATGGCTTCACCACCCGCATCAACGATGGTTGAAACGACTTCTTCTGCTTTTGCTGTATTACCGGCATAGTTCACAACGATCCGGAACCCGTCTGCCGCAAGACGTTTGGCGATCGCAGCTCCGATTCCGCGTGAAGCGCCGGTCACAAGGGCTACTTTACTCACTGAACGGCCTCCGCTTCTAATTGTTCAAGCGTCGTAATACTGACGATCTTGACATCTTTTTTAATCCGTTTGACGAGTCCGCTGAGTGGCGAAGACGGTCCGAATTCAATAAATGTATCGGCACCTTCTGCAATCAGTTTCTCCACACATGCTTCAAACCGGACAGGTGAATACAACTGTTGGACAAGCAAACGAATCAATTCGTCCGGCTGATCGTGAAAATCACTGTCGACATTTGAAATAAATTTCGTTTTCGCCGCCTGAAAAGGGGACGAAACTAAGATGTCTTCAAAACGGGGAGCGAATGGTGTCATCAAGGACGAATGGAATGCCCCGGATACATCAAGCGGCAAGACACGTTTAGCACCCAACTCTTTTAATTTCGCAGTTGCCGTCTCTACCGCAGCAACTTGTCCCGAAATGACGAATTGTCCCGGACAGTTGTAGTTTGCGATTTGAACGATTTCTCCGGTCGCCGCAATGGACTCAACGGCATGATGTGCGGCTTCGACATCGTTTAAACCAATGACAGCCGCCATCGTTCCGCCGGTGACCTGATTCATCAGATTTCCACGTTCACGCACCAAATATACTGCTTCACTGGCAGTCAAAACGGAAGCCGCAACGAGTGCACTGTACTCTCCGACACTGTGTCCGAGTACGAAGTCCGGTCGGTGACCAAGTGATGCGTAACGCTCTGCTAACAACGTGCTGTGAGCAACGATGGCCGGTTGCGCGATTTCGGTCGGCTTCAAGTCCTCTTTTGTACCCGTCGTCAATAAATCCGTCAAATCGAGTCCGATCCGTGTACCTAGATCCTTCAATGCCTGACGCGTATCGTCCTGTTGTACGAGTGTTTGACCCATGCCCGGCATTTGTGAGCCTTGACCAGGAAACATCCAAACTGTTTTACCCATCCGCCTCACTCCTTTAGATTTCTTTTGTTGCCTTCGCCTCAATGATTTTGGCGACGACTTGTTGGTCGACCATCAATTGCGCCTGTGCCAACGCCCGACTGAACGCATAGGCGTTGCTTGAGCCGTGCGCTTTGATGACTGGAGCGGCAATCCCGAACAACCCGGCTCCGCCATATTCCTCGTAGGCAAGCAATTGTTTCATTTTCTTCAGTTTCGGCTTTAAAATCAATGCCGCGATTTTGGAACTGAACGAACTCATGAATTGTTCCTTCATGACACCCATGATCATGCTGGCAGCGCCCTCTGTACTCTTTAGCAGCGTATTTCCAGCAAAACCTTCTGTCACGATGACATCTACTTCACCACTCATCGCTTCTCGCGCCTCGACGTTCCCAACAAAATGGATTGGAGCGGTCTCAAGCAGAGGATACGTCTCTTTCGTCAGGGCATTCCCTTTGCCGGCTTCTGATCCGATATTCAGTAATGCCACTTTCGGTTGTTTAATTCCTCTGACTTGTTCTGCGTAGACCGATCCCATGATTGCATAATCCAAAAGATGTTCTGCTTTTGCATCTGGATTGGCACCGACATCTAAGATGACGACCCCTTTTCCATTTCGTGTTGGGAAAGTCGGCGCTAATGCCGGACGGTCAATTCCTTCGATTCGACCAATCACGAACAATCCTGCTGTCATGAGAGCACCTGTGTTGCCTGCTGAAATCAGAGCATCTGCTTCTTTTGATTTCACCAGGTTTGCAGCCACCACAAGTGAGCTGTCTTTCTTGCGACGGATTGCCCGGACCGGTTCGTCTTCTCCGGTAATGACGGATGCCGCATGCACAATCGTCACCCGCGGGTCTTTGATATCATACGAACGGAGCTTTAATTCATCACCAACCAGACGAATCTCCAATTGTTCAGTTGGACGTTCCGCCAAAAACTGAACGACACCTTCCACGATGGCGCGCGGTGCATGATCGCCGCCCATTGCGTCTACTGCTAAAATCATTTTGACTCCTCCTTACTACTTCGGTACACCGTAAATTCACCAATGAATACACACTCATCGCCAACAAAACTTTCGACGTTGATGTCCGAGCGTCCATCCTGCCGGTGCGAACTGACGAAGGCTTTCGCCACGACACGTTCACCGACGTGAACAGACCGTGTGAACTGGACATTGGCTTTTGTCGTTAAGGCCAATTCGTCGTCAATCAAGGCAATCGCAAGTGAGTTGGCTTGCGCAAACAAGATGTGTCCACGAGCAATCGCATTTCGGCTGAATGCGTGTTCCGGTAAAATTTCCAAAATGGAAATGGCTGATGTATCGAGTTTCAGGTCAATCATATCACCAATGACTTCATTTTCAGTCAATGTACGCACATCGTCCAGTCGTTCCGTCGCCACATGTTTAATGCGTTCACGTAATTCGGGAATCTTCATCTCCATTCGATCCAATCGAATCGTCTGGATGCTGACGTTGAAATGTGTCGCCAGCGCTTCATCGGTGATGAAAGGATTTTGTTCAATTGTATGCTGTAATTCTGTTTGTCGTTCCTTTTTAGGTACCCGCATGTACGTTCCTCCTACAAGAAGGATAACTACCATTATTACCTGGTACTAATAGTAGTATATATCCCCTGTTGTTCACTTTCAAGTATTATTCAATTCTTTCTCCATCAAGCAGTCCTTGCTGTTCGATGTATTGCCGTAAAACCATGTACTCCGGATGTTGCCAAAAGGCATCTGAACGCAATAGACGGACCGCGTCATTTCGTGCGGTTTCCATCACGTGAATGTCGAGTGCCGGATCCGTCAGCACAAAGCGGGGCAGACCACTCTGTTCCGTTCCGAAAAAGTTCCCTGCTCCTCGTAATTCCAAATCTTTTTCAGCCAACTTAAAGCCATCATTTGTCTCTGTCATCGTCTTAATGCGTTCTTTCCCTGTATCAGAAGAAGGATCGGCAATTAAAATACAAAAAGACTGGGCATCTCCCCGTCCGACACGACCTCTTAATTGGTGCAGTTGGGCTAAACCAAACCGTTCCGCGTCATAGATGACGATGATCGACGCGTTCGGGACGTTGACCCCGACTTCGACGACAGTCGTCGAGACGAGAATCTGGACTTGATTTTCTTTAAAGGCCTGCATGACATCCTCTTTTTCAGACGAACTGAGTCGCCCGTGCATCAGACCGACTTGATGTGTCGAAAAGCGTTCCGTCAAAAGCTGGTGCAGTTCGATCGCATTTTGCACATCCAGTGATTCAGATTCCTCAATCAACGGCGTGATGATATAAGCTTGATGACCGAGCAGTAACTCTTTTTCGACAAAGCCGAAAACACGTTCCATCTGTTCCGGTTTCGCCCAGTATGTTTCAATTTCTTTTCTTCCTGCCGGCATCTCGTCAATGATTGAGACATCCATATCACCAAAAACGGAAATGGCAAGTGTTCTCGGAATCGGTGTAGCCGTCATGTATAACACGTCTGCCTGATCGGCTTTTGCCCGGAGTCGTTTCCGCTGTTCGACCCCGAACCGATGCTGTTCATCCGTGATGACGAGATGAAGATCCTTGAAGACGACCGTGTCTTGAATCAACGCATGTGTTCCGACCAACACATCAATTTCGCCTTGCCGCAGGGCTTCGAGCAATAGAACCCGATTTTTCCCTTTGACGGAACTTGTCAATAAGCCGACCTTGATGCCGAGCGGCTCAAGCAACGGTGCAAGCGACGACGCATGTTGCTCGGCTAAAATTTCAGTCGGGACCATTAATGCGCCTTGTTTGTTCGCACGAACTGTGGCGTATAAGGCAATCGCCGCAACGACCGTTTTCCCGCTCCCGACATCTCCTTGAAGGAGTCGGTTCATTCGTTCCGCACGGTGCATATCGTTTAAGATTTCTTCCGTCACACGCTGTTGGGCGCCTGTCAAAGGGAAAGGCAGGTTTTGAATGAATTGCTCCATTTCTGGTTGAAAGAGCGGTAAAGCAATCCCTTGTCCTTTACGTTTTCCAAGGCGTAACGTCTGTAACTTCAATTGAAAATACAGACATTCTTCATACACATAACTGCGCCGTGCCGTCGTCAGGTCTTGACGGGTCGCCGGGAAATGTAACCGTTTCAACATCGTCATCCGATCCAGTAAACGGTATGTCTTGCGAATCGGCTCCGGAATCCGTTCGTCAAGCGGCTTACTTTCCGCGAAAGCCAGTTCGACGACACGTCGGAACGTTTTCATCCGCATGTCTCCCTTTAACGAATAAACCGGTGTTAATTCGCCTTCGATTGCTCCGAATTGGAGTTCCGTCGCGGAAATCGTCATCCGGTGCAGGTCCCATTTTCCACTGACCGTCACTTCTTCTCCCAGTTTCAACTGGTCTTTATAAAAAGCACGATTAAACATCGTGACGGTAACACTGTACCGGTCTTCAACAAGCAAACGGAACGTCAACCAGTTTTTTCCTTTTCCGTAATAGCGGACCAAGGCTTCCGATTGCACCTGACCGGTGAACTTGACTTTATCCTCGTGGATCGCTTCTGTTAAACTGCCCGTCACGAAGTCGTCATAACGAAACGGGACGTGCTCAAGCACGTCCGCAATCGTCAAAATATTCATTTCTTCAAGTTTACGGGCTAAATCACGCCCGATTCCTTTTAAAGTCGTTACGTTACTTGATGGATTCATTCGAGAGTTCCCCAAAAATTTTAGATTCCAGCCAGCGCCCCGTTGGAGTGTTCGCAAGACCACCTTTTGCCGTTTCCCGTAAGGCGGACGGCATCATCTGTCCAATCTCATACATGGCCCCTATGACCTCATCACACGGAATTCGTGATGTAATTCCGGCAAGTGCCATATCAGCAGCGACCAGCGCATTTGCCCCACCCATGGCATTTCGTTTCACACACGGTACTTCGACCAGTCCAGCGACAGGATCACACACGAGCCCCAACATATTTTTAAGCGCGATGGCGAAGGCGTGGGCAGATTGATCCGGTGTTCCACCTGCCATTTCAACGATTGCGGCAGCAGCCATTGCCGTTGCCGAGCCGACTTCTGCTTGGCATCCGCCCGCTGCACCGGAAATCGAAGCATTGTTCGCGACAACGAAACCGAATGCTCCGGAAGTAAACAAGAAACGCAGCATCTGCTCTCGGCTCGGATTTAAGCGTTCTCTGACAGCGAATAGTGTTCCCGGTACGACCCCGGCACTCCCAGCGGTTGGCGTCGCACAGATTTTACCCATCGCGGCATTGACTTCATTCGTTCCAATCGCTTTGCTGACAGCGTCCAACAACAAATCACCGGACAATCCCCGACCACTCGCGCGGTAACGTTGTAACAAGACCGCATCACCGCCTGTCAAACCGGTGACCGATTCGACCCCGTCCCCTGTCAAAGAACGTTCGACTGCCGCTTCCATCACTTCTAAATTTCGTTCCATCATCCCGAGTACTTCGTCCCGTTCGAGGTGACGAACCGTCATTTCCTGCTCAATCATGATTTCTGAAATCGGTACCTTTTTTTCAGTCGCCAGTGCGACAAGTTCTTTTACGGATTTAAACATCTCTTCACTCTCCCATCATGACAGAACGCTCGACTTGTGGTAACCGGTTAATTTCTTCAAGTACGGCAGTTGGCATCCGGTCATCGATTTCAATGGCCATTAATGCCTGCTTACCTTTTTCATGACGCGATACTTCCATGTGTCCGATGTTGATTTCATAATCGGCCAAGATGCTCGTGACTGCCGCAATTGCCCCGAAGCGGTCATGATGCAAGACGATCAATGCGGGACCTCCGCCGGACAAACGTAATGGTACTCCGTTCAGTTCGGTAATCTCAATCGTTCCCCCGCCAATCGAGATGCCTACCAACTCAAATTCCGCCTGTCCATCCGTCAAATGAACGCGTGCCGTATTCGGATGGTCTGTCAGCGCTTCGCTTGTTTCAAAATGAATCCGGATTCCTTGTTGTTCCGCAATCTTAATCGATTCCGGAATCCGGTCGTCAAACGTATCATAGCCGAGAACGCCGCCGATGATGGCGACGTCTGTTCCGTGTCCCCGGTACGTGTCGGCAAATGACCCATAAAACGTAATCGTAATATCCGTTGGCTGTTCACCAAACAATTTCCCTGCCATTAATCCGATTCGCGCCGCCCCTGCCGTATGCGAACTGGATGGTCCGACCATGATCGGACCGATGATATCAAATACACTTCGGTACTTCATCTTTTTTCCCCTCTCTTTCCAAATCAAACAAAAATCCCACCTCTATTATCGCAGATGGTGGGATGTGTGAAAAGGTACGTTCACGTTTTATATTATTCGACGCTTAAGATATACGAGTAGAGCGGCTGTTTGCCATCGTGCACTTCTACTTCTGCGTCCGGGTTGACTGATTCGATATAGGCGACCAGTTCGTCGACTTCTTCTTGAGCCACACCTTCACCGAACAAGACAGTGATGATCTCATCGTCTGGTGTAACCAGTGTATCAACCAATTTCTTGACAGCACCAAGACTCGAACGATCCGTTGCGATAATTTGTTTTTCGGCAATCGCCATGTGATCGTCTTTTTTAATCTCGACACCATCAATGCTTGTATCACGGACGGCATATGTCACTTGACCGGATTTGACGGCTGCGATTGCATCCATCATATGCCGTTCGTTTTCTTCGACGGTCGCTTCCGGATTGTAGACGATCGTCGCCGCCAATCCTTGGGGAACTGTCTTCGATTTCACGACAGTTACACCACAAGACGCAACCGATGCCGCTTGTTCTGCCGCCATGATGATGTTTGAGTTGTTCGGGTAGACATAAACGTGTTCCGCGTGCGCATCCTCAATGGCTTTGACAATGTCTTCCGTTGACGGGTTCATCGTTTGTCCGCCTTCGATGACAACACTGACGCCGAGCGATTTGAAGAGCTCACTGATCCCTTCGCCCATCGCTACTGTGACAAGTGCCGACTGGGCTTTTGCTTTTTTTGCAACCGGGGCGGCCACTTGATTAACGCCCTCTTCTTCAAGAATCGTCGAATGCTGTTGACGCATGTTTTCAATCTTGACCGCTACAAGTTCACCAAAACGTTGTCCTTTGGTGATGACTTCGCCCGGTGTTTCAACGTGAACATGGACTTTCAACAATTCTTCGTCTGCGACGACGAGTAAGGAATCACCGAATTCCGCCAATTCATTGCGGAATGCTTCTTCACTGAATGGTGTGTCCGCCAATTTATCGTCTTGGAAACGAACCATGATTTCCGTGCAGTAACCGTAATGGATTTCTTCTGTCGACATGAAGCTCTGAGCCGATTTATGATGCTCTGCTTCGACGAGCGCTTCCATGACCGGCGCGTGGGGCTTCTCTAACTCTTTGCCTTCAAGTGTCGCGAGGAATCCTTCATAAATGCAGACGAGTCCTTGACCGCCGGAGTCGACGACGCCGACTTCTTTAAGTACAGGCAGTAAATCCGGTGTGCCTTCGAGTGATACTTTTGATGCTTCGACGATACCGCGCATCAACTCGAGTAAATCCGTCGTCGTTTCTGATTGGGCAATGGCTGCAACAGCCGTCTCGCGTGCCACCGTCAAAATTGTTCCTTCTACCGGTTTCATGACCGCTTTATAGGCTGTGTCGACTCCTTTTTGTAAGGCATCCGCAAATTCCTGTGTATCGATCGTTTCTTTTCCTTCGATTGATTTTGAGAAACCGCGGAACAATTGACTTAAGATAACACCTGAATTTCCTCGTGCGCCCATTAAAAGACCACGTGCAAACACCGTGGCAACTTCTGAGACAGAATCGGATGTTGTTTTCGATGCTTCCTTTGAACCCGAAGTCATCGTCAAATTCATGTTGGTTCCCGTGTCACCATCTGGGACCGGAAAAACGTTCAGCGAATCAACGAAATCCGCATTTTGATAGAGATTCGCTGCGCCGTTCTGGATCATCTTGACCAGTTGCGCTCCTGTTAAACGATCTACGCTCACTAAAGTTTCCTCCTCTATTCCCGCCTTAGACATTCGTCAAGCGGACTCCTTGGACAAAAATATTCACAGATGTTACTTCTAAACCAAGTGCCTGGCTGAGTGAGTATTTCACACGGCTCTGGACATTGTTTGCGACTTCTGAAATTTTTGTACCGTAACTCACGATGATATGCATATCGATATGAACCTGTTCCGACGCTTGTCGAACGATAACGCCACGCGCAAAGTTTTCACGTTTGAGCAGTTCAGCCAGTCCGTCTTTGATTTGCGACTGGGATGCCATACCAACGACACCAAAACATTCCATTGCCGCTCCGCCTGCAAGTTGCGCAACGACATCATTGTCTACATCAATTTTTCCATAAGTCGTTTTCATCTCGATCGCCACTTGAGTAGCCCCCTTTATTAATTGTGTTCTTCTCATAATTCTACTATAAGGACCTACTATTGAAAAGTCGCCGTACTGACTATACAATGAATATGTGAAAAATAGTAGCGGTCAAATGAACTTTTACCATCATCCTCATATATTATTTTAAATTTTGAGGTTGTCTGTCAAGTTTTTTTCTTGTCAGCTACTTTTTTTATGTTGCAACCGTCTTAACAGCATGCTAAGATAGCAAAGTGTCTATTAGGACGAACGCAAAACAACATAAAAGGAGGCGGAACACATGGCACGTAAATGCTACGTTACTGGGAAATCGCCGAAGTCGGGAAACAACCGTTCACACGCATTGAACAAAACGAAACGCACTTGGGGAATCAACGTACAAAAAGTACGTATTCTCGTTGACGGTAAACCTAAAAAGGTTTGGGTTTCAGCTCGAGCGCTCAAATCAGGTAAAGTCGAACGCGTATAAGGCGCAGTAACCGGATGGGAATCTTCCCTTCCGGTTCTTTTTTTTGTTCTTTTTTTATTTTTCTTCTAAACTAATTGTCTGAATAATTGAAAACGCTTACAATGAGTGAGCAGTTATTTTTTTCAAGGGGGAAGGGTCAACATGCAGTTAAAAAGAGAAATGACAAGCCGGCATCTCTTCATGATTTCGCTCGGCGGCATCATCGGAACGGGACTGTTCCTCGGTTCCGGATTGACGATATCACAAGCTGGACCGCTCGGGGCAGTACTCAGTTACATCGTGGGTGGGACCATCATGTATCTGACGATGTTATGTTTAGGAGAAATGGCCGTCCATATGCCGGTCTCCGGATCATTCCAGACGTATACGACACGGTTCATCGGACCAGGCATCGGTTTTGCGGTCGGTTGGATTTACTGGCTCGGTTGGGCTGTCACGGTAGCACTCGAAATTACGGCAGCCGGAAGTCTGATGGATCGATGGTTTCCGGATACACCCATCGTCATTTGGTGTGCTATCTTTACCATCATTTTGTTTGGTCTCAATGCTATATCTGCAAAAGCCTTTGGGGAGGCTGAATTTTGGTTTTCGAGTCTGAAAGTTCTCGCCATTCTCTTTTTCATCGTGCTCGGGGGAGCCGCTTGGTTTGGCTGGATTGATATGACGGCAGCCCGTCCGGAGAGTTTGTTCGCCAACTTTACCTCAAATGGATTATTTCCGAATGGTGCTATTGGGGTGTTGACGACAATGATCGCCGTTAACTTTGCGTTTCAAGGTACGGAATTGATTGGTGTCGCTGCAGGCGAGTCAAACGACCCCGAAAAATCAATTCCAAAAGCCATCCGTAATACCGTCTGGCGAACATTCATCTTTTTTGTCCTCTCGATCACAATCGTCGGTGCCTTGATTCCCTATGAAACAGCAAGCGGAATCAGCAGTCCGTTCATCATGGTATTTGATGCCATCGGAATTCCTTATGCGGCTGACTTGATGAACATCGTTGTCTTGACTGCCCTATTATCCGTCGGAAACTCAGGATTGTATGCGGCGACACGGATGTTATGGTCGATGTCACAAGAAGGCATGATCTCAAAAAAACTGGCAATCGTCAATTCGCGGGGTGTGCCGATGCGGGCGTTGTGCTTTACGATGTTATTCGCCATGTTATCACTCCTGACCGCCTTTTTTGCGGAAGACACCGTCTTCATCTGGTTGTTGTCACTCGCAGGACTCGGGGCGCAGGTCGGATGGATTTCGATTTCTGCTTCACAGATCGCCTTCCGTCGCCAATTCATCAAGGACGGACACTCTGTTAGCGAGTTGAAGTTCAAAACACCGTTCTTCCCGGTCTTACCGATCATCTCGTTTTCTTTAAACATGCTTGTCCTGATCAGTCTTGCCTTCCAAGCGGATCAACGGATCGCCTTATATATCGGTGTCCCCTTCTTCCTCTTGACATGGGCGTCTTATCATTGGTTCGTCAAAGGAAAACATCTCGCTGCCCAAACGGAACGACAAGCAGCCAGTTCGACCTTAGAGCCATAATCAAAAAGAACGTGACCGGCTTCGGGATTGATTCCCTGGCCGTCACGTTCTTTTTTAGTCATTTTTTATTGATCAGCCAGACTTCGTAATACGATTACTTCACCCGTGTGGACCGTGACATCGGCGATCTGCTGATCCGTCCATTCATTGCTGACGGTTAAGGAACCGCCGACGGGCACGTCATGATCGGTCAGCGGATACTTGACACCTCGAAGCGTCAAACGCGTCGGAACGAGTGGGATGAAGGACAGGTAATGATACTGATCCGCCTTGATTTGATAATGTCCTTCCTGTAAGAAACGCACCTCTTCGCGCTTCGTCATAAGACGCGCTGTCGGGAACTGTTTCAATAGATAGACGTTTTGCAGGGTCATATCCAGTCGACCACCTGTCGCCCCGAAAATCAACACGTCCGTCACTTCATACCGTTCGCTGACATGACGCAAAGCGAGTTCTAAATCGGTTTCATCTTTTTCAGCCGGATGAATCACCGCCCCTTCCGGCGTATATCCGAGCGAATCAAAGTCCCCGATTGCCAAGTCAAACGTGAGACCTTGTTGCACTAGCGTAGCGACACCGCCGTCGACAGCGATGACCACCGTATTCTCATCGATAAACGGCGTCAGGGACGGTACGTCCTCGACCGGTCCTGCTGCGACGATTACAGCGCGCATCAGACACCTCGCGCCGAGTACCGGAGGAGTCGTGGCGCCGTCGTGAATAAGAGCCCTGCGACAATGCCGCATAACAGGTACGATGGAACCATGTACGTCGCATTGTAAATCAAGGAGTACGGTACGACCGGACTACCTTCCGCGTATTCAGCAAAGAAGACGATTCCACTGATGACATGGCAGACATACCGTAATCCGGCACCAAGGAACGTTGCCATCAAAACGATGGCCATCAAACGTCCGTTTTTCCCAGCCGCTGCCGCCTTTTTGACTTGACGGGCAAATAAACCACTCAGTCCAACAACACCAAATGCAATCGTATAATCGAGCAACGGTTGGACGACCGTCAAGATTTGCGGCGCGAACATCAGCTGAATCGTTCCGACGAGAGCTCCTGTCACGACACCACCCACGACGCCGTGACGGAACGCCATCACAAAAATCGGCAGCATCGCTAAGCTGACAGAACCTCCTTGGGGCATCTTAAAGGGAATCAATAAATCAAATACCACCCCGAGACTTGCAAAAATTGCAATTTCCATTAACATTTGTAGCCGTTTCATACTTGTTTCCTCCTAAAAATAAAATCGCAGGACGGCAAAAAGGCAGTACGACGGACGCCGTACTGCCTGCGTGCGCCACATCCCTACGTCCGTCTGAACGGAACAGGTTCGAAGGGTTAAAGTCCAATCACTTCTCTCAGCCGCTTGACGCGACACCCCTTGCGGTCTTCATTAAGTTTTGTTTGCCTTTTTATTATACGTGAGCGGCACTGCGAATACTAGTGATTGCTTCCGTATAATCGGGTGCATTGTAAATGGCGGATCCGGCAACAAGGACGTTCGCCCCGTTTTCGATGCACAGCTTCGCTGTCTCCGCATTCACACCACCATCAATTTCAATTTCAAATGTCAGCCCACGCTCTGCCTTTAGGTCTGCAAGTTGCTTCAGTTTCGTCATGACACCCGGCAGGAAGGCTTGACCGCCAAATCCAGGATTAACCGTCATCAACAAGACCATATCGACCTCTTCTAAGACATGTTCAATCGTCGTCAGCGGTGTATGCGGGTTCAGAACAACCCCCGCCTTCGCACCCGCTGCTTTGATTTGCTGGAGGACACGATGCACATGGTTCGTCGCCTCAACATGGAAGGTCACGATGTCAGCACCTGCTGCAACAAAAGCTTCCACAAAGTTTTCCGGCCGATCAATCATTAAATGAACGTCGAGAACCATGTCTGTTTTTTGGCGTAAACTGCTTAAGACCGGTAAACCAAAGGAAATGTTCGGGACAAACTGACCATCCATGACATCAAAATGAATATAGTCGGCGCCTGCCGCCTCGACGGCTTTGACGTCCCGCTCCAAGTTTGCAAAATCTGCTGATAAGATTGATGGTGCAATTTTAATCATCTCAATACCTCCGGGCTCGATTCTTGATTTCCTCTACAAACATACCATAATTCGTATACCGTGAGAGCATGATTTCGTTCGCTTCAACCGATTCTTTGACGGCACATCCCGGTTCATTCAAATGCAGACATCCCCGATATTTACAGTCGTCTTGCAAAGCGACGAATTCAGGAAAACACCAACGCAATTCTTCGAGTTCCATTTCATGCGGGAAATCGAGATTTGAAAAACCTGGTGTATCTGCGATCAACCCTTCACCGAGCGGAATCAAGGTGACATGACGTGTCGTATGTCGACCGCGTCCAAGTGACTTCGAAATATGACTCGTCTCAAGAGCCAATGAGGGTTCGAGCGCATTGAGCAACGAACTTTTCCCGACACCGGATTGTCCCGCCAGTACGCTGGTCTTATCTTTCAGCAAGGGGCGGACGAGCTCCACTCCGACAAGCGTCTCGCTCGAAGTCTCAACGACGGGGTAGCCGATTTTTCGGTACGCCGCGATAGCTTCTTTTACCGCCTGTTCGGTTGTCCCTTGCAACAGATCCATTTTCGTTAAAATAATGATCGGTTGGATGTCCTTCGCTTCAATCAGTACAAGAAACCGGTCAAGCAGATGGGCAGAAAAATCGGGTTCCGCCGCTGAGACAACCAGTAGCGCTTGATCGATATTCGCAACCGGTGGTCGGACCAAGAAATTTTGACGTTCCTTTACTTCCAAGATGTAGCCGGTCTCACTTTCGATGTGTAACACAACCTCATCGCCTACGACAGGACTGATCCCACGTTTTCTGAAATTACCGCGTGCGCGTGACCGAATTTCTCCTTGAGGTGTCATGACATCATAAAATCCACCCTGCAGACGAATAATCGTCCCGTCCCGGTTTTCTTCGATTCGACTTTCTGCCATCCTGTGCACTCCTTTTTTCAGCATAACGCTGCTTACTCTTGTGATTTTGCCTGATTATACGTAATCGTTTTTGCCCGGTACACTTCATCATCTTTGTAAATCGTAATCTTGCCTTCGTCACCGGGATCAATCGTCAACGGAACATCAAATGTCTCATCTTGATCAATCGATTCTTCGATAACCGTTCGCTTTCCTTTCGCATCTTCCGTCTCGATCCGAACAATTTGGCGCGGAGCAGGTTCTTCGTCCTCACTAACCCCGTCATAGACTACTTTTTCCGGGAAAGTCGCTGTCACGGTTTTTTCTTCTTCCCCGCGAGAAATAAAGACGGTGACGGAATCGTTCGGTTCCACCTGAGCACCCGCCTGTGGATACTGTCGAATGACTTGATCAAGTTTAACGTCGCTTGAGTACTCTTGCTCAAATGTTCCATCAAGACCCATTTTATCCAAATATGCTTTGGCATCGTCACTCGATAAATCAGTCAAATCTTTTAACACAAACGTCGATGATCCGTTTGAGACGGTAATGGTAATGGTCTGTTCTTTTGCAATGACTTCCGTTCCTGCCGAAATCGACTGGCGAATGACGTTGCCGCGACTGATATCTTCTGAATCTTCACGTTCAACATCTACTTTTTTAAATCCGCTGTCCTTCAGGATGGCAATGGCTTTTTTCTCCGTCTCATCCGATACATCCGGCACCTCGACTGGGTCGCTTCCTGTCGAGACGATCAAATCCACTGTTGAGCCTTTTTTGACCGATGCCTGTTCTCTCGGAGATTGACTGATGACCAGTCCTTCGTTTACTGTATCGCTTGCCCGTTCCGTCGTTTCGACGACAAAACCGATTTTTTCAAGCGACGTTTCCGCTGCATCTGCGTCTTTTCCCGTCACATCCGGCACCGTAACAGTGGGATCGGGCCACATCGCAAAAGTCGTCGCCGCTCCTCCCATCACCAAAAGTACCAACAAGACGATCCACCAAGTCCGCTTCTTCTTCTTTTCCGGTTTAGGTGTGACCGTCGCGACTTTCGGGACAGGTGCAGTTTGTTCCATCATTTCATCCGGCAACGACACAGGGCGGAGAACCATCGTTTGCTCCATCTGATCATCCCCACGGATACCTTCATTTGCACGTTCAGTCGACATTGCCGTCACCATATCTTCTTTAAATGCTGCTACCGACTGTTGGCGATCGTGAGGAGCCTTGGCAAGTGCCTGCATGATACAATTTTCTAAAGCTTGTGGCACGGCAGGGTTTAACGACGTCGGACGACGGGCTGTATCTTGTAAATGTTTTAAGGCAACCGCAACCGGCGAATCACCTTCAAACGGAACTTGTCCGGTCACGAGTTCATAAAGAACTGCTCCAAGAGAGTAAATATCGGATTTTTCGTCTGCAAATTTTCCTTTTGCCTGTTCCGGCGAAAAGTAATGCACAGATCCGAGTACAGACATCGTATGGGTCAATGTGGCATTCGACATGGCGACGGCGATTCCAAAATCGGTTACCTTCACCGTTCCGTCTTCTCGAATCAGCATATTTTGCGGTTTGATGTCCCGATGGATGATTCGATGGGCATGGGCATGATCGATCGCATCACAAATTTGACTGATGATATCAATCGCTTTTGTGACCGGTAATGCCCGGCCTTCACAATACGTCTTCAGTGTCATACCGTCGATATATTCCATCACGATATAATAAATCGCTTCTTCTTCTCCCACATCATACACGGCAACGATGTTCGGGTGGTTTAAACTTGTTGCGGCATGGGCTTCTCGTTCAAATCGACGGATAAATTGTTCATCATGTGAAAACTCGGTGCGTAAAACTTTAATTGCCACCATGCGGTTCAAGATTTCATCATATGCCTGATAAACGTTTGCCATCCCGCCATTTCCAACTAACCGTTCTATGCGGTAGCGGTCGTTCAATCGATCTCCGTATCGCATATTCAGATCCTCTCTCTTTCTTTAAAACGGATTGCAGCAATTGTAATATTGTCTGCGCCCCCCCGGTCATTTGCCTCGGTTACAAGACGTTCAACGATTGTATCAAGCGATGCGTCTTCTTGAAGCAGTCGTTGCATGACATCATGAGGGACTTCATCCGACAAACCGTCACTGCACACTAACACGATATCATAATCCGGTGCATCCCGGACTTGAATATCCACGTCAACAGATTCATTGGAGCCGACTGAACGTGTGATGACGTTGCGTCGCGGATGATTTTCAAGCTCTGCTTCCGACAATTCGCCTAATTGTTTTAACATGTTGACATACGAATGGTCATCCGTCAGTTGTGTCAAGCGTCCTTCTTCTAACGCATACACCCGACTGTCTCCTACGTGACCAATGACCAGTAAATCATCCGACCAACAGACACAGGCCATCGTCGTACCGACAATCGATAAATTTTCGCTCTGAGAAAAATGTAAAATTTGTGTGTTGGCTTCTTTCACCAAGTGCTCGATCCACGCAGATAATTCCATCGGGCGGTTCGGCATGTCGGGATACGCTTCGGCAAAAAGCTGCCTTACGATGGCACTCGCGGTTTCTCCGGCCGCGTGACCGCCCATACCATCGGCGACTACAGCCAACCCTTGCTTCGCATCGCCTACTAATAAGACCGTGTCTTCGTTTTTTGAACGGACCTTGCCGGTCGTCGTCAAATACGCTAACTCCATACCCGTCCTCCTCTACCGTGTTTGATGCTGCTGTTTCGTCAATCGTTTTTTCTGAAAGCGGCGATATAAAACCCGTCCGTTCCAAGGGTTGTCGGCAATAACTTCAGTTCTGCCCGTTCTCCGATTAAAGACTGGACGATTTCCGGCATCCGTGTTTTAAACGATTCGTCAAAAACAAATCCCTGACTGAGGATATAATCAGTTTGCTGTTCATTTTCAAGCGGATCAATCGTACAGGTCGAATAAACGAATGTGCCCCCGGATTTGACAAGCGGAAGAACCGACTCAATGATTTCCCGTTGAATCACCGGTAGATGTGTCAAATCTTCCGGTCGTTTCGTCCATTTGATGTCTGGTTTCCGGCGAATAACACCAAGACCGGAACACGGCGCATCCACTAAAATCCGGTCAAAAGAGCCGGTTTCGAACCGTTCACCGGCTTTCCGGGCATCAAGTGCTTCAGCCTGAACGGTTTGTAAACCAAGCCGGTCAGCTTGTTTTTGCAACAACTTTACTTTGTGTGCATGTAAATCGAGTGCCTGCAAGGATCCCGTCGTCAATCCTTCCGCGATATGCATCGCTTTACCACCCGGTGCGGCACAACTGTCTAGGATGTGATCTGTCGGTTGTGCGCCGACAGCCAGTGCCACGAGCATCGAACTTTCATCTTGTAACGACAGATAACCCCGCTCCAACAAATCCGTCTGCTGGACACTGCCACTGATGATTTCTAAACCATCCGGTGCAGTAGGCGTCGGTTTGGCGATGACACCTTGTTCTTCTAACAACTTAACCGCTTCTTGTCTGTCGGTACGTGTCCGGTTGACGCGTACCGTGACAGGTGCCGGTTCATTGTTCAATCGACACATCTGCCATGTCTCGTCTTCTCCGAACAGTTCCATCCAACGCGAGACAAGCCAGACCGGATGACTCGTTTCAATACTGATCCGCTCGACAACGGATGAAATTATAGAAAAGTCCGGTTTTCCTTTTCGCAACACGTTGCGCAGTACACCATTGACGACTTTGGCAATATGCGGTTTCCCCCGGGTCTTCGCAATCTCGACCGCTTCATTGATGACCGCGTGATCCGGAATCCGGTCCAAATAAAACAGTTGATAGACGCTCATGCGTAACAACGGACGCATAAATGGCTCTAATTTTTTTTGTGAGGCCAGAAACGGTGCCAAAATGTAATCAAGTGTCAATTCCCGACTGAGTGTTCCGTAGACCAGTTCCGTATATAAACCGATGTCGGCCTTTGAGATGGCTCGTTTTTCAAGCATTTGGTGAACCGAGATCGTCGAGAATGCTCCACCTTGTCCAATTTTCAATAAGGTCGTTACTGCTGCATCTCTGACATTCATGCGTCATCGCCCACTTTCTGTCCAATCGTCAAAGTTTGTCCGACACCGCGCATAAACGTCGCACCATCCATTCGTTTTTTTCCTGCCGGCTGAACATCCACCAATTTCAAGGCAGTGTCTGAACCTGTCGCAATGACCGGACCGTCCGCTTCAAGAGCAATGATTTCTCCAGCCGCTCCGCGACCGGACACCTTTTCCGCAAAGTAGACTTTCAGGCGATCAGCACCAAGCATCGTATACGCACTTGGAAATGGATTCATTCCGCGGATTTGATTGTACAAGTCTTCACCTGGTCGCGAAAAGTCCAACCGTTCGCGTTCCCGGCTGATGTTCGGGGAGAACGTGACATTCTCTTCCTGTTGAGCTTCTGCCGTCAACGTTCCGGCAATCAACTGTGGTAACGTTTCGATTAATAATCTTGCACCGGCTGCACTGAGTTTGTCGAACATCGATCCGACTGTATCGCGTTCTTCAATCGGGACAATGATTTTTGACAACATATCACCCGCATCCAGCTTATCGACCATATACATGATCGTCACACCGGTTTCCGTTTCACCATCGATGATTGCCTGATGAATCGGTGCACCGCCACGGTATTTCGGCAACAAGGAAGCATGAACGTTAATCGCACCGTACCGGGGTGCTTCGAGTACAGCTGACGGAACAATTTGACCGTAAGCGGCCGTGATGATCAAATCCGGTTTCAGGTCGAGCAGTTCTTGATAGTCTTCACGGATTTTAACCGGTTGCAGTACCGGAATGTCATGCGCAAGCGCAACTTCCTTGACCGGTGTTGGCTTGATTTCACGTTTTCGCCCGACTGGTTTATCCGGTTGCGAAACAACACCAACGACATCATATCCGGCATCGATGACTTCACGGAGCGTATTCGCGGCGAACTCCGGTGTCCCCATGAAGACAATACGCGTTGATCGTGAAGTGTCGACCAGTTTATCCGTAAATAAGACACCGTCCAAATGATCCATCTCGTGCTGAATCGCACGTGCAAAAAATCCGGTTGCCTTGATTTTGACACTCCGTCCCAGACGATCCTGCGATTTGACGACAATCTGTTCGAATCGCTCGACAGGTCCAAAAATACCCGGCATGCTCAGACACCCTTCATCGTCGATTTGTGAACCACTTGCTTCGATGATTTCCGGATTGATCAGCTCGATTGGTCCCGTCTCGTCATCTGTATGAACGACCGCTACACGAATCGGCTGATTGATCTGCGGGGCCGCCAGTCCAACCCCGTCATATTCGTACATCGTATCGAACATCCGGTCAATCATCTTCCCGAGTTTTTTATCAAATTTTGTGACCCGTTGGCATGTTTGACGCAACACATCGTTTGGTACCTCTACTACTTTATACATAATTTTTGCCACCTCACATAAATACAAATGGATTCAGATCCACTGTTACTTGGACTTTTTGTTTGATGCGTAACGCAAGCATCGCCCGGAGCGCCTCCCGGACTTCTTCCTGTCCTTTATGTTTCAAAATCACTTGATATCGATACATATTTTTCAGCCGTGCCAGCGGGGCTTCGAGCGGTCCATTGATGACCAAATCATCTGATTCCAGATGGCGGAGTTGATCCGCCACTGCCTCGGCTTCCGCCTGGGCTTCGAGTGGGTGTGCCGCCGAGACGGTCACCAGCCCCAAAAACCAGAACGGTGGATGCCCCCCGAGTTTTCGTAATTGCATTTCCCGCTGATAAAATGCTTCATAATCATGCCGCTTTGCAGTTTGGATGACGTAATGCTCCGGATTATACGTTTGGATAATCGATTGTCCGGCAAGGATTCCACGACCGGCACGCCCCGAAACCTGTGTGATCAGTTGAAACGTTCGTTCACTGGCACGAAAATCGGGAATTCCGAGAGTGGCATCCGCCGCGATGACACCAACAAGTGTCACGTTAGGAAAATCGAGTCCTTTCGCAATCATTTGTGTCCCGAGCAAAATATTGCCTTCTCCCCGTTCAAAGGCATTCAGCAACTTCTCATGAGCCCCTTTACGGGACGTGGTATCTTGATCCATTCGGATGATTTTAGCTTCCGGAATCAAATGGGACAATTCTTCTTCAATTTTTTGTGTACCGGTACCGAATTGACGAATCTTTTGGGATTCGCAGGAAGGACAGGTTTTCGGCATCGCCGCTTCAAATCCGCAGTAATGGCACTTCAAACAATCTTGCTGCTGGTGGTAGGTCAAATTGACGGCACAGTGCGGACACTGAAGTGTTTCCCCACAGTCCCGACAAAGAACGAACGTCGTATACCCTCGGCGATTTAATAGTAAAACCGTCTGTTCCCCGCGTTCAATCCGTTGTTTTATGCCTTCGATGAGCGGCAGACTGAATGGAGTTCGGTTGCCGCGTTCCAGTTCTTTTCGCATATCAATGATATCGACCGGAGGCAGTTCGCCTCCAAACCGTTCGGTCAACGGCAAATAGCGGTATACCCCTTTTTGGGCACGTGCATACGTCTCAAGAATTGGCGTCGCACTGCCGAGCACGACAGGACAGCGATGATACGCGGCCCGCCACGTCGCGACATCCCGTGTGTGGTACCGCGGATTTTCTTCTTGTTTATAGGTTGTTTCATGCTCCTCATCCAAAATAATGAGACCAATGTTCGTCAGTGGAGCAAAAATCGCCGAACGTGCTCCGACGACGACCTCTACTTCACCTTGAGCAATTTTCCGCCATTCATCATATTTTTCGCCTAAGGACAGACCGCTGTGCAGAACAGCAACCCGTTCACCAAACCGTCTTTTAAACCGTTTGACCATCATCGGCGTTAAACTGATTTCCGGTACGAGCAGGATAGCTTGCCGTCCCCGTTCAAGCATCGTGTGAATCGATTCTAAATACACTTCTGTTTTTCCGCTTCCGGTCACCCCGTGCAGTAAAAACGTGTTTGTCTCATCCGGTGCCGTAATGGCGTCGACAGCATCCTGCTGATGCGTCGTCAATGTGGAAGGAACAAAAATATCTTGAACCAGATGTTCGTACGGATTACGGTTCACGTCAATCGTTTCAACCGTAATCACACCTTTTTTCTCGAGACTGTTCAGAATGCTGACCGTTAAGTCAAGTTCATGCATGACTTCACTCCACAGCACTTCCGGTCGTTCCAGCAGGTGTTCCCGAAGCATCATCTGTTTTGTTGCTTGTTTTGATAATTCAATCGTTGCGTCCAGTAACCGGATTCGCTTATCGGTTTTGGACGTCTTTTTTTCTTTGACGACCGGTTGAAGGTGTATGTCTCCTGTTTGCGCAGCTAATAAAATCTTTTGTTGGACTTCACTCGGAAACTGGCTAATTTTCTTATGATTCCAGTTTGCCCATTTCGGACTTTCCGTCAAAATCAGTTTATCATAGCTGACTTTCAGAGCAGCAGGTAACATCGCAAGAAGCGCAGTCGCCTGATAACATAGTGTCGTTTCAGATAGATAAGACGACAAACGGAGCAACTCTTCCGTATAGGTCGGGGTTTCGTCAAGTACCCGGACAATTGGCTTGATGCGGTCCAGTTCCGATTCCGGCTTGACTCCGACAACGATTCCAAGTAATGCCCTTGGTCCGAATGGAACTTCGACACGCATACCGGGAACGACGAGATTTTGCCAAAGTTCCGGAACTTCATAATCAAACGGACGATCGACCGTTGCCGCGGCAACGTCGACGATAACTTCCGCAATCATCGTATGGCCTCGGTAAATTGTTTAATCAATTCCACAGCCAACTGTGTCTTTGACTGTTGATCGTAATGAACAGTTTCTTGATTTTTTCCGTAAACCGTCACTTGATTTTCATTGCTTGAAAAACCAATATCTGCTCGGGATACGTCATTGGCTACGATAAAATCAGCCTTCTTCCGCACCAATTTTTGCTGGGCATGTTTCTCCAGATTTTCCGTTTCAGCGGCAAACCCAACAAGAATCTGCTGTGTTTTACGTTCGCCGAGCGTCCGTAAGATGTCTGTAGTCTCTTCCAGTTCAATTCGTAAAGGTCCATCGATTTTTTTCTGCTTCCGGTCGTACTGAATGGTCGGACGGTAATCCGCCACCGCCGCTGCCATGATGACAAGATTTTGCTTGTCATACACTGCTAACATCGCCTCGAGCATCTCGTCTCCGGATTCGACAGCAATCGTTGTCATACCGGCCGGCAAAGTCTCACGGATCGGACCGTGGACGAGTGTGACGGTCGCACCGGCATCACGGGCGGCTTCAGCAAGCGCAATACCCATCTTACCGGATGAGTCGTTTGTCAAATAACGAACCGGATCAATACGTTCGACGGTCGGTCCGGCACTGATCAGGACATGTCGATCTACAAGTGGTTTGACTTGAAACAAACCGGATAATGTTTCGACAAGTTCTTCCGGTTCAGGCAACCGGCCTTTTCCGACCCAGCCGCATGCCAAGTTTCCGACTCCCGGGGCGATTAACTGGACTCCGTCTGCCATCAGCCGTTCCATGTTTCGCACCGTCGCCGGATGTTCGAGCATATTGACATTCATCGCCGGCGCAACGACGACGGGACAGGTTGCTGCCAAAATCGTCGTCGTGATGAAGTCATCCGCGATTCCGTGAGCGAGTTTTGCGATTAAATTGGCTGTTGCGGGTGCCACGACAATCAAATCGGCTTCATCCGCTAAATCAATGTGGGCAATTTTAGATGCATCATGTTCGATGAAGACATCATCATAGACCGGCTTGCGTGTTAGTGCCGCAAACGTCGTTTTCCCAACGAATTGTTGGGCATTCTTCGTCATGGCGACTTGAACACTCGCTCCCGCCTGAACCAGTTTTGAAGCTAAGGCCGCCGCTTTATACGAGGCGATGCCTCCTCCAACACACAAAAGGATTTTTCGATTCGTTAGCATGATGAGTTCCTCCTTATTGAAAAAAACAGCCACAATGAGGAGTGGCTGCTTCAAAATTAGTCTTGCGGTTGGTTCGTAACCACGACTTCACCAGAAAAGAGTTCTTCGAGTGCTTTCCCGACTGGTTTGTATGATTTCGGGTTCGCGACTTTCAGGCGTTTCCCGTCTTGGAGTTGACGCGCCCGTTTCGCTGCGACCGTCACGATTGTGTACTTTGAAGGAATTGTCTTTTGAAGCTTGTCTACTGATGGATATAACATGTTATTTGACCTCCATGGCTTTTTTATACAAGGACGCAACGCGTTCCCGGCTACAATGTTCTGCTGTGACGATGGCTTGAATTCTGTCACATGCTTTATGAATTTCATCGTTCGTCACGACATAGTCGTAAGCATCCATCATTTCAATCTCTTCTTTAGCGACGAGAAGACGTTGTTTGATGACTTCTTCCGATTCCGTCCCACGTCCGACGAGGCGATTGCGGAGTTCCTGTAGACTTGGCGGCGCCAAGAACAGAAAAACAGCCTCAGGAAAATGTTCCTTGACCTGCATCGCACCCTGCACTTCAATTTCTAAGATGACATCTTTTCCTTCATCCAAGATCTTATTGACCCATTCGACAGGTGTTCCATAATAATTTCCAACGAATTCCGCGTGCTCCAACAATTGATTGTTGGCAATCATGCTTTCGAATTCTTCACGTGTCTTGAAGAAATAATGGACACCGTCCACTTCTCCTTCACGTGGTTTTCGTGTCGTACATGACACGGAATAATGTAAATTGTTGTCCTCATCTTCACGTAATGCCCGGCAAACTGTTCCTTTACCAACACCGCTTGGACCAGATAATACGAGTAATAAGCCACGCTCTTTAAAAATCACTTCAGAACCCCTCCATCTAACAAACTTCACATTGTTTCATATTAGCAGTAGAGACAGGAAGTTCGCAAGTGGTCTTTTCAGCTCGACTGCTTAATCATACCATATCCATGCACTTTCTGTTACCTTTAGAAAGTGGAAACGAAATCAAGAAAGAAGGTAATATCATGGCTTTTGATGGACTAATGACGACACGGGTCGTCCGCGAACTCCAACCGCTCGTCGGAGCTCGTATCAATAAAATACATCAACCGTATGCACTCGATTTAATTTTCAGCGTTCGGGCGGAACGGAAAAATGTGATGTTACTCGCATCAGCGAACGCCATGTATGCCCGCCTTCATCTGACAGCAGAGTCAACAAGCAATCCGAGCGAACCGCCGATGTTCTGTATGATGCTCCGGAAACATCTCGAAGGTGGCTTCATCGAATCGATTGAACAGCTGGGACGAGACCGGGTCATTCTGATGCGCGTCCGCTCACGTAATGAACTCGGTGATGAAGAAGCGAAAAAACTATATATCGAACTGATGGGACGCCATTCCAACATCCTGTTAACCGATGGACAGGATAAAATTTTGGATGCCATCAAGCATCTTCCACTCAGTCAAAATACGTTTCGGACAATCATGCCGGGGGTCCAATACCAGTTGCCGCCGGAACAAGATAAGGTCGATCCCTTAACTGGAGACATCGAGAAGACCCTTCACCGGATTGACTGGAATGCGGGAAAACTCGATCGTCAATTACTGAGTTTATTCAGTGGTTTCTCGCCCCAACTTACGGCAGAAATCGTTCACCGGGCTGGTCTCGCAAACCGGACGTCACTCACTCAGGCCATTCAATCCGTTCTTGGTGAATTGACGGGGCCTTATTATTTCCAACGCCTTGCGAATGGGAAAGAACGATTTTCTCCCGTCGCATTGCATCACGGGGAAATCGTCGATGAAAAAACCTTCACTACGAGCGGCGAGGTCCTCGATGCTTTTTTCCATCAGAAATCCAATCGGGACCGAGTGAAACAGCAGGCAGCGGATGTCGAACGGTTCATTAAAAGTGAATACGATAAAAACATTCTCAAACGAACTAAGCTCGAACGTGATCTCGCCGCAACGGAAAAGATGGATGAACTGAAACACAAAGGGGAACTGTTGACAACTTACCTGTACCAGCTTGAACGCGGTATGAAAGAAGCGACAGTCGTCGATTATTATGATGAAGACGGGAAAGAAATTACAATCACTCTTGATCCCCGCTTCTCACCAAACGAGAACGCCCAACGGTATTACAAACGCTACAATAAGCTAAAGACGGCTAAGATTGAAGTCGCCAAACAACTTGAGAAAAACCAGCGTGAAATTGATTACTTTGAATCGTTACTCGCGCAACTCGACGTCGCGTCTCCGGATGATATCCGTGAGATGCGTGAAGAACTCGTCGAAGAAGGATACGTGCGGGAACGGAGCAAAAAGAAAAAGAAACCCGTCGTTCCGAAGCTTGAAGCGTATCAGTCTTCGACCGGCATTCCGTTTTTCGTCGGAAAAAACAATAAACAAAACGATTATGCGACATTCAAGTTTGCTCGACGTTCGGAAACATGGCTTCATACAAAAGACATTCCCGGTTCACACGTCATCATCCGCAGCGAACAACCGGATGAGACCACATTAAAGGAAGCAGCAATCGTTGCCGCCTACTATTCGAAAGCACGTGAATCCAGTCAGGTTCCAGTCGACTTCACCGAATTACGTTATGTCAAGAAACCAAGCGGTGCTAAACCCGGTTTCGTCATCTACACGGATCAAACGACGCTTTACGTCACACCAGACGCTGATCTTGTTCAGTCTCTTCGGGCAACTTAAGAAAAAATGTCGTCCCTTTGCTTCTTTTGAAAAGAAGTGACAGGGACGACATTTTTATTTCATTTTCTCGAGTTGCTCCCGGTAATCCAACAGATGCCCATTAATGATGTCCTTTGCCTCACTGACTTCTTCATCAAATGTAAACATCGGTTGAGTCCGGTCATGTGAAAAAATTACATCATAATGATGACTGAGTAGAAAATCAATTTCTTGTCCAAGTCTTTTTTCTTGTTCTTCTGCCATCGGTACGTCCCGGTGACTGGCGATGCTTTCGAGTAACAACAGCAACTTATCTTCCAAGTCCACAAGCTGCTTCAATTGAATAAAAGCCTCACTTTGACCACTTGCAACAAGTGGATATTTTTGATCTTCCTGTAACATGATGATCATTTCTTCATGTTTTAAGACTTGTTTTCGAACAGCCAGCAGTTTCGAATCATCCTTGACAAGGCTGCGCCAATCCTCCATCAATTGTTTGGTCGTCTTTTTGACGAACAACAACAAACGGTCTTCGTAGTGTGGTGGAAAGACGATATAGTTGACCGCGACAGCGGATAAGACACCGACGACCGTCAATAAAGAACGGGTCAGCGCATAATGCGCATAGTCGGCCGTCGGACTTTCAAACATCAAGACAATCGCAAATGCCGCAAACGTCGACATGTCCGTCCGTCCAATCATCGAATTAAACACAAGCGACACGATGACGGCAAGCCCAATCGTCAACGGATTGGCTCCGAGCGTTGCGACGACGGCCAGTCCACACACTAAGCCGAGAATTGTCCCTAAAATCCGATTGAAGACGATTTTAAACGAACGGTGAATCGTTGGTTGCATCGCGACGATGGCCGCGACGGCCCCCATCCCAGAGTAAATTCCGAACACATACCACGAAAAACTAAGCGCGATCGCGACTGCAATTCCGGTTTTTATCGTCCGAAGACCGATGCGAAACTGAAATTTCACTCGAGCGTCACCTGCCCGACTTCACTCTCGACAGTCACTTCCGGTTTTTCTTGTTTGGACAATTCAAACAAAGCCACTTCGTCATCTTTTTGTTTCGTATAGCGGTCTGATGCTTTGATGTCCCCTTCTGTCGTTACGGCAATCGTTCCGGCTGCTTTTGTTGGTTTTAACCGGATGGCTCCATCGATTGTCGATACCGCTAAATCGAGTTTCGCGCCATACTCTGCTAAATTAACTGAGTCAGCGGTCACTGTGGCATGAACAGCATTCAAATTGGTGACTTTCACATCGCCTCGACCGGTCAAGGTAATCTCATCGGCATCGATTTTATTTAACTCCATCGCCTCAGCCGTCAGCTGAATGGTTTTGGCAAAGAGACCCATCCCTTTTAACCGCTCGGCTTCGACATCGATCTGATTCATATAGCTCGGCAAGCCGACTTGAATCGCATAATCTCCCGGTTTTTCACTTGGACGGTTGCCGAGTCGTGCCGTGAATCCATCCCGGCCGGTGACCGTCAAGGTATTGCCGGACGTCCCGATTTTTAACCGTTTTTGACTCGATGCACTGTCAATCAGCTTCAATTGAACGTTTCCGTCCGTGCTTCGGACGAATGTGACCGTTGCGTTCGGGGCATCGATCTGTAGTGTTTTATACCGATTCGTCGTTTTAAACGATTCTCCCCGTGATAAAGAATCTGTTGTCAAAAATAATGTCACGGTATATAACAGGATAAGACTTAAGACAACTGATCCATACACGATGACCGGACGTCGGATCGGTTTACGCGTCCCAATCCGGTCGAAAGATGCGGCCACTTTCCGTCGTTTATCCTTCAAGCGTGTAAATGATGATTGTTTCCGTTTTCGTTCCGTTCTGCTTGTATTGTCGTCCATCGGTTTACCTCCATCCAATTCTCTCCCATTATTCCGAATATAGGATTCGTCTGTCAACATTCCATCTCTATCATACGAAAATGTTCACATATTGCCATCGGGCGGAAGATGGAGCACAGCAAAAAAACGAACACATCTTCCTGCTTCATCAGAAAAAGTGTCCGTTTTGATAATCAAAGATCCTTCGTGTTGCAGCCCCCGCTGTATGTTAGAGCTCGATCGATGCGTCAATTTTTAACGCATGACCCGTCTGTCCTTGCGCTTCGAGATTCGCACAAAACGCTTCAGCGTCCTGCTTGATTAAATCAAACGTATCGTAATGGACCGGAACGACGGCTTTCGCCTGCAGCATGTCCGCTGCAACTAACGCATCCTCAGGTCCCATCGTATAGTTATCCCCAATCGGCAAGAAGGCGAGATCGATGTCATAATGGGCACCATAAAGCGCCATATCACCAAATAGTGCCGTATCTCCCGCGTGATAGATGACTTTGTCTTCGATTGTTAATAAGAATCCGGCCGGCATCCCCATATACGTGATCGTTTGCTTTTCTTCATCGATGATGCTCGAAGAATGGAAAGCTTGTGTCATCTTGACCTTGCCAAACGGAAATTCAAACTGTCCGCCGAGGTTCATCGGATGGACGTTTAATCCTTTAAAACTGAGATAGGTCGCCAGTTCGTGTGTTGCGACAATCGTCGCCCCCGTTGCTTTCGCAATCGCTTCTGCATCCAACATATGATCAGCATGCGCGTGTGTCAGCAAAATGAAATCCGCTTTGACGTCTTCCGGTTTTGTCATCGCTTGATCGTTACCGCTGAAAAAAGGATCAATGACGATATGTTGTCCGTTCGTTTCGATTGTGACGGTAGATTGCCCGTGATACGTCAACTTCATGTGAAATAACCTCCTGAGATTAATGATATCAACAGAATGATTAGTTCCCTTCTCCCCACGCACATAAACCTTTCATCGCCGGTTGTAACGTGTAAGCGGCGTCTGTCAACCGGTACTCGACATGTAAGACGGCTTCGTCGAATTCAATCCGTTCGACCATTCCGAGCCGTTCGAGTTCCTTTAATTGATCGGTCAAGACTTTACGTGAAATACCCGGAATCGCACGTTGTAACTCTAAAAAACGTTTCGGACCGTCCTCTAACGTGCAATATAATTGTGGACGCCATTTTCCGCCGATGATGGCGAGCGCCCGATTGACTGGAAATTGTTCTGTCGTCATTGTTTCTGTCTCTCCTTCAAGTAGTTACTTCAAAGTGCGTACTATGCAGTCGAGTGTATCGTAAGTTATCGTTGTCGTAAATCAAAATGCAAAGGAGATCGATGTTATGACCTATCCACGTAATTTTTCACACATCGGACTGTCCGTTCCGAATTTAGAACAAGCCATTTCTTTTTACTCAGAGGTGATGGGCTGGTATATCATCATGGAACCATCTGATGTCGTGGAGGATGATTCGCCGATCGGCGTCATGTGCACGGATGTATTCGGAGCAGGCTGGGAGAAATTCCGGATCGCGCACATGGCGACGGGTGACCGGGTCGGGATCGAGTTATTTGAGTTCCCGAACAATGAACAGCCGGAAAACAACTTTGAATTCTGGAAAACAGGTATTTTCCATTACGCCATCCAAGATCCGGACATCGAAGGCATGGTCGAAAAAATCGTCGCACACGGCGGCAAACAACGGATGCCGATCCGTGAATATTATCCGGGCGAAAAACCATACCGCATGGTGTACTGTGAAGATCCGTTCGGCAATCTCGTCGAACTCTATTCCCACTCGTATGAACTCACGTATTCGGAAGGAGCATATTAATCATGAAAGCATGGCTCAATGAAACAGGAACGACGGTCGAAAACTGGATTTACACAGACGTCGATACGCCCACACCGATGACAGGCGAAGCCTTGATTCGTGTCCAAGCGGTCGCCTTGAATCCAGTCGACTATAAAGCGACAAAAAATCCCGCTTGGACCTATCCGCATATTCCGGGCGTTGATTTGACCGGTGTCGTCGAACAACTTGGACCGGACGTGACGGACGTTCAGGTCGGAGATCGTGTGGCCATCCATACAAACTTGCAAAAAAACGGGGCCTTCGCAGAGTATGTCACCGTTGACGCCCGGGCTTTGGCTAAAATTCCAGAAGCTGTCAGTTTCACGGACGCAGCCGCCATTCTGTGTGCCGGGATGACGGCTTATGAAGCGATTTTCCAAAAGATGAATACGACGGATAAAGAAACGATCCTGATTCATGCCGGTGCCGGTGGTGTGGGTGGTTTTGGAATTCAGCTCGCGAAACGCCTCGGGCTACAGGTCGCGACCACTGCTTCTGCTGACAATCATGACTGGGTCAAACGTTTAGGTGCCGATCTTGCGATTGATTACCGGAACGAAGACGTTACGCAGGTAATCCGCGACTGGACGAACGGCCGTGGGGTCGACTTGATCTTAAATACGGTCGGCCGTCAGGAAGCAACCGATGATTTGGACCGTCTCGCATTTTCCGGTCAGTTGGCTTACATCGCCGGAGGTCCCGATCTGTCCGTCGTCACACCGTTCACGTTGTCGCCGTCGATCCACGAAGTCGCACTGGCTGCTGCCTATGCGAGTGAAAATGACCGCGCGATCCGCAATCTGGGGCTGATGGCATCGGAACTGTTACAGCTTGTCGCAAGCAAACAACTCGATCCGCTTGTCACAAAAGTCGTTGCCGGATCGGAGATTGCTGAGTACCTCGAACTGTTATCGAAGCGGCATGTCCGCGGAAAAATCATTGCAACGTTTTAAATCATCCGATTTTCAAATACAAAGCAGATGCGCTTCCTGGTGAGTCAGGAAAACGCATCTGCTTTGTCGTGCAATCAGCAAGTCATTGGTATTTCGGACGTTTCGTAATTTGCATCGAACGTCCGACGAGTTCAAAGCCGACTGCTTGATAAATCTTATTCGACGTCGGATTCGACCAATCCGTGTACAGGGACACCATCGGATAATGTTGTAACAAATGTTCGGATAAAGAAGCTACTAGGTAAGAGGCAATCCCTTGTTTCCGCCATTTTTGAGGGGTAAAGACATATGAAATCGTCACACCGGAAGCAGTCGGCCGACTCGAAGAAGCCATTGCGAGCAACTGATCATTGTCGAACAAACCAAACAAAGTTTCTGCCTGAATATGTTTTCGAATCGTTTGTTCATTTTTCAGGCGACTTCGTTCTGTCGCCGGCAGGGCACCGGTCTCCTGGATGAACGACCATCCAAATGCAACGGCCTGCTCTGCAAATCGTTCCTCGATTAAGCGGAATTCGTAGTCGAGCCTCATCGGAGGAATGACGGTGGTCAGCGCATAAATCCCTTGATCCATCTTCGTTTGAAACGGACTGTGAGAAGCAAGCAATGGCTCAATGATGGCTTGTTCACCGACATATCCGGGACAGTTCAAAATCCGCGATAACTGTCGAATTCCTTCGTATGTAAAAGCATCACCTGCCAGGATTGCCTGCTCTTCAATCGTTTGCAGGACGACGATTGTACGGTCATCCTCTTTCGCAATCGCCATCAAAATCGGTACATCTCCCCGCTCCAGTATGCCAAGAGGTAACTGATGGACATTTGGACGTCGTTCAAGCAATGGAACCGCAACCTGCTTAAAACTCTCGTAATCACGATAATGGGTCAACATCTGAAAACAGCTCCTTTTCTTTGTTTTCAGTGTATCAAAAAAAAGAACACATGACGGACGATTCTGATCGTTTCCGCCATGCTCGTATGACTTAATCGGTATTCTGCCATTAATTCTGCTTCGTGCCTGTCAGGAACCCTTCACTCCATTTTACCGGATCGACAGACCAGGTCCGTAATCCGTCCTGCTCTTCTGTTGAAATGTAAGCCGTCTCGACGGCAGTCTCCAGTAATTCCGTAAACGTCAGTAAAGCATCCGCCTCCACCTCGGCCGCCGCCAAATTTTCCTTAAGTCGTGTCATGCCGTAAGAGAAGATGGCCTGAATCCGGACGACGGTTGCACCTGCTGCTTCGACCGCTTGTGCAGCTTCAATCGAAGACCGCCCCGTCGACAATAAGTCTTCTACGACGACAACGCGTTGACCGGCTTGCAATCGTCCTTCAATCTGATTTCCTTTCCCGTGTCCCTTTGCACTTCCCCGGATATAAATCATTGGGAGAGCTAGTCGTTCCGCGACGAGCGCCGCATGCGGAATACCGGCTGTCGCCGTCCCGGCGATGACATCGACGTTCAATGGTCGGATTCGCTCTGCCAGCTGATCAGCAATCATGGTGCGGACCGTTGGATTGGATAATGTCAGCCGGTTATCACAATAAATCGGGGACCGGAGTCCGCTCGCCCATGTGTAAGGTGTAGCCGGTGCTAACGTGACCGCTTCGATTTCGAGTAAAGCCTTTGCGAGTTGATTCATTGTTTGATCCCCTTCCATTCTGAGAGCAATGCTTCATAGATGACTTTTGGATCCTCTGCCTGAGTGATGGCACGTCCGATGACAAGATCCGTTGCCCCGTTCCAGCGTGCATCCGTTACTGTCGCAATCCGTTTTTGATCGTTCGCATCCGTCCCGTTCGGTCGAATTCCCGGAGTGACCAATTCGAACCCGGATCGACAGATGGCCTTGATGTGTGCTGTGTCCAGGGCTGAGCAAACAACCCCGTCGAGACCCGCGTGTTCTGCTTCGTGTGCATAGTGAACGACGACGTCGTTCATCGCGTGTGGAATCATCAAATCAGTTAACATATCTTGATCCGTCGATGTCAATTGGGTGACGGCAATCAGCCGGGTATCCGTTGAAGTCTCGCGCAACCCTTCCAGTGCCGCCTGCATCATCGCTTTCCCGCCTGCCGCGTGGACGTTCGTCAGTTCAACACCGAGCTGACCAATGACACGCATCGTCCGTCGGGCAGTCTCCGGAATGTCGTGTACTTTTAAATCCAAAAAGACATCATGTCCTTGACTTACCAAATGACGAACAAAGGCGGGGCCTTCTGCATAATAAAGCTCCATCCCAATTTTGACCGCCGGACGGTGTGGTGCCAATTTCTTTAAAAACCGTTCGACCTGATCGGCTGATTGAAAATCAAGCGCGATGTAAAGTTGCTCCATATGCTCTCCCCCTAATGTCCAAGATGTGTTCAATGCCTAACTCGTCCATTCGATTCGGTAATGCCGCAATCAGTTCCTGACAGATGAAGGGATTCACGAAATTTGCCGTTCCAATCGCTACTGCGGACGCGCCCGCATAAATCATCTCGAGCACATCATCGACCTCCATGACGCCTCCCATTCCAATAATCGGAATCGTGACGACTTGAGCGACATCATGAATCATCCGGACGGCGACCGGTTTGATGGCTGGTCCGGACAAACCACCGATGCGATTGGCAAGAATCGGTTGACCTGTCCGGACGTCAATCCGCATCCCGACAAGTGTATTAATCATCGTCAGTCCATCCGCCCCCGCCTGTTCAACCGCTCGGGCCATCTCAACAATTGACGTGACATTTGGAGACAATTTAACGTAGACTGGTTTTTCGGAAACTGCTTTGACGCGTCGTGTCAGCTCAGCCGCCATCTTCGGATCCGTTCCAAACTGCAGTCCGCCGGATTTGACGTTTGGACAAGAGATATTCAATTCAATCGCTTTGACGACCGGATCCCGGCTGATCCGTCTTGTGACTTCTTCATACTCTTCTGGTGTCGAGCCGGCCACATTTGCAATGATTTCTGTATCAAACTGACTGAGAAACGGTAACTTTTGCGCGATGATCCCGTCAACACCGGGATTTTGTAAACCGATCGCATTCAGCATGCCCATCCCGCTCTCTGCAACCCGCGGCGTCGGATTGCCATACCGTTCTTCTCCGGTCGCTGCTTTGATCATGATGCCGCCAAGCATCGATAAATCATACAGTTTGGCAAACTCTTCCCCGAATCCGAAACACCCGGACGCCGGGATGATTGGATTTTTTAAATTCAAACCGGGTAATGTCACGTTCAGACGATTCATAGGATCACCTCTTCTGCCCGGAAGACCGGACCATCGGAACAGGTTTTGACATAATGTCCGTCCGGTGTCGGGCAGACACAGGCGAAACACGCTCCGATGCCGCATCCCATCCGGTTTTCAATCGATAAAAACTTGTGTTCGATCGGAATTTGCTGGATGGAGCGTAACATCGGTTCCGGTCCACAGGCGAACAACGTATCGAACCGGCTGCTGTCGAGCGCTGCTGTCACGAATCCTTGGATTCCCGCTGTCCCGTCGACGGTCGTCACCGTCGTCGGACCGAGTTCCCGAAACTCGTCTTCATAAAAAACGCTTTCCGCCGTATCAAATCCAAGAATCGCTTCACAGGAAATTCCCCGTTCGACCAACTGACGCATCGTATAGTAGAGAGGAGGAACTCCGATGCCGCCTCCTACCAAGACAATCTTGGCATCACTCGCGACATGCTTGACCGGAAACCCGTTTCCGAGTGGACCGAGTGCATCGATTTGATCGCCTGCCCGAAGACGAGCCAGTTCTTTTGTGCCTTGACCAATTTCCTTGAACAAAAACGTGATCAGATCTCCTTCGACGTTGGCGATTGAAATGGGGCGACGTAACAACGGACCGACCCGTAAATGCATGAACCGACCTGGTTCGATCGCCGTCGCGTCAGGCCGGCGACAGACTAATTCTGTCGCGCCTGAAGCAATTTGTCGTCGTGTCACGACCGTCAAGAGTTGAATCATCGAGTCACCGCCTTTTTCATATAGTCAAACGGTTGAATGGCGCTGGCTTCGAAGGACAGACTTTCAATGACCCGTAACAAGGCTTCCGCGGTATCAAGAGAAGTCAGGCAGACGACATTGTTTTCGGCTGCTGCCCGGCGAATGATGAAGCCGTCTTTCGTGACTTGCGAATCCCGGCTCATCGTATTGATGACATATTCGACTTCCGCTTTTTCAATCCATTCAAGCATCGATCCTTGTTCCGAACCGAGCTTACCGACGATTTGCACACGCAGACCGTGCTCCGCCAAGACACTTGCTGTTCCGGCAGTTGCGAGAAGTGTAAAGCCGAGTGCCGTAAATCGTTTGGCGAGATCCAGCATCTCCTGTTTATCCTGATCAGCGACAGTCAGTAAGACCCGGCCGTGTTCCGGAATCGCCATGCCGGACGCCAACAACCCTTTATAAAGTGCTTTTTCGAGTGTCCGGTCCGTTCCAATGACTTCTCCGGTCGATTTCATCTCCGGTCCGAGCGACGGGTCGACTTCCTTCAGCTTCGCAAACGAGAAGACCGGCACTTTAACCGAGACCAGTTCTTCTTCCGGTAAAACGCCACTCGTCAATCCGTAAGACGCAAGCGTATCCCCTAAGATGACATTCGTCGCGAGGCGCGCAACCGGTAAGCCCGTGACTTTTGAGATGAACGGGACCGTCCGGCTTGCCCGAGGGTTCACTTCGAGCACATACAGTTCTCCGTCTGCAAAAACGAATTGGATATTGAGCAATCCCTTGATCCGGAATGCTTTGGCAATCCGTGTCGTGTAATCGACAATCAAGTCCTTAATCGTTTGCGGTACCCGTTGCGGCGGATAGACACCGATTGAATCCCCCGAGTGTACGCCGGCCCGTTCAATATGTTCCATAATGCCTGGTATGACAACATCTTCTCCGTCACAAATCGCATCCACCTCAAGTTCCATTCCGGTCAAATAACGGTCGACGAGAACCGGACGTTCCGGCGAGGCGATGACGGCGTGTTTCATATAGTGTTCGAGTTCCTGTTGTCCGTAGACAATCTCCATCGCGCGTCCGCCCAGGACATAAGACGGGCGGACAAGAACCGGGTATCCGAGTTCACTTGCCGCTTCTGTCGCTTCAGCTACCGTGACGGCTGTTTTCCCTGGCGGCTGTGGAATCTCGAGCTGTGTCAGTGCTGCTTCAAACTGTTTCCGGTCTTCTGCCCGATCGAGATCCTCAAGCGCTGTTCCGAGGATTTTAACCCCTTCAGCTTCAAGTGATTCGGCGAGATTGATTGCTGTCTGTCCGCCGAATTGAACGATGACCCCGATCGGTTGTTCGTTTCGGATGACTTCGAGTACATCTTCCGTCGTCAAGGGTTCAAAATACAAGCGGTCGGAAATGGAGAAATCGGTCGAGACCGTCTCCGGATTATTGTTGACGATGATCGCTTCATATCCCGCTTCACGAATCGCTTGGATGGAATGGACGGTTGCATAATCAAACTCCACCCCTTGCCCGATCCGGATCGGTCCCGAACCGAGGACAAGAATTGACGGCCGTGTCGTTGGTGTCGCCTCATTTTCAACTTCGTACGTGCCATAGTAATACGGTGTGTCAGAGGCAAATTCCGCTGCACACGTATCCACCATTTTATAGACCGGATGCAGTCCCGCTTCGTTGCGGATAGACCGGACAGTTTTCTCGGTTTGTTCCGTGATCCGGGCGAGCATTTGGTCACTAAAACCATAACGTTTCGCATGACGCAGGCGCTCCTGCGTCAATCCGTTCTTGACGATGTCTTGTTCAATTCGGTGGATGTGATGCAGTTTTTCTAAAAATAACCGATCGATGTTCGTCCATTTGTGTAGCTGTTCGACTGTATAACCGCGTTCGATACCGGCATAGAGAGCAAACAACCGTTCATCCGTTGCCTTGATGATGTGGTGGTGCAGATCGGCTTCAGTCATTTCAGCAAAACGTTTCATGTGTAAATCGGATTGACCAATCTCAAGCGAACGGACTGCTTTAAGCAAGGCTTCCTCCATCGTCCGTCCCATCGCCATGACTTCACCCGTCGCTTTCATTTGGGTGCCAAGTGTCCGGTCGGCCGACTCAAACTTATCGAACGGCCAGCGGGGAATCTTGGCGACGACATAGTCGAGTGCCGGTTCGAACGAAGCAAAGCTCGTTTCCGTAATCGGATTCTTCAACTCGGATAATGCATAACCGACAGCGATTTTAGCAGCCAGTTTGGCAATCGGATACCCCGTCGCTTTCGAAGCCAGTGCTGATGAACGCGATACGCGTGGATTCACTTCAATGACATAATACGTGAAGCTCACCGGATCTAACGCGAACTGGATGTTGCATCCGCCTTCAATCCCAAGCGCGCGAATGATATCTAGCGATACGTTGCGCATCATCTGATAATCGCGGTCAGATAACGTTTGTGTCGGGGCGAAGACGATGGAATCACCCGTGTGGACACCAACCGGATCAAAGTTTTCCATCGCACAGACGATAATGGCCTGATTCGTTGCGTCACGCATGACTTCGAATTCGACTTCTTTCATGCCGGCGATTGATTTTTCAAGTAAGACTTGTGTCGCCGGACTGGCTTTGAGTCCTCCTTCAACGATTCGGATGAACTCGTCCATCGTTTCAGCGATTCCGCCACCCGTTCCACCCAGCGTATACGCCGGTCGAATAATAATCGGAAGACCGATTTTCGCACAAAATTGTTCGGCTTCTTCGACCGTATGCACGATCTCGCTTTCCGGAACTCCGTGTCCGAGTCTAAACATCAATTTTCTGAACAAATCACGATCTTCCGCTTCCTCGATCGCCGTCAGTTTCGTTCCGAGCAGTTCGACGCCGTATTCGGCGAGAATACCCAATCGATCCAGTTCAACAGCGAGATTCAGACCCGTTTGTCCACCGAGTGTCGCGAGTAAGGCATCGGGACGTTCTTTGCGGATGATCCGGGAAACAAACTCCGCTTGTAACGGTTCGATGTACACGCGGTCCGCTACTGTCGGGTCCGTCATGATGGTCGCCGGATTGGAGTTAACGAGAACAACTTCGTACCCTTCCTCTTTTAAGGCTTGGCAGGCTTGTGTTCCGGCATAATCAAATTCTGCCGCTTGTCCGATGACGATTGGACCGGATCCGATAACGAGAATCTTTTGAATATCTTGACGTTTAGGCATGAGAAACCTCCTGTTGGTTCGTGATTTCTGTTAAAAATTGATCGAATAAATCATTGGCATCCATCGGTCCGGGAGATGCTTCCGGATGATATTGGACGGAAAAGACGGGGTGTGTCGTATGCCGGATTCCTTCTACGGTCCCATCATTGATTGCTCGGTGCGTCAGCTTGAGATTCAATCCGACCAGCGACTGTTCTTCGACAGCATAACCATGATTTTGTGACGTGATACTGACTTGTCCCGTTTGAAGATCTTCGACCGGATGGTTCGCACCACGGTGACCAAACGGTAACTTAAACGTATCTGCTCCGTGCGCCAAGGCGATCAATTGATGACCGAGACAGATTCCGAAGATGACGACTTGACCGGTCAGTTCTTGAATTAATGGAATCGCGGTCGGGACGTCTTTCGGATTTCCGGGACCGTTTGATAACATGACCCCGTCCGGTACGTAACGCAAGACTTCCTTCGCCGTCACGTTGTGCGGGACGACGACGACTTCACATCCGCGTCGGACGAGCTCCCGGATGATGCCGAGTTTGGCGCCGAAATCCACAAGGACGATCCGGGGACCGGCACCCGGGATGACGTAAGCGCGCTCCGTCGAAGCCCGTTTGACTTGATCGGTCGCAAGCGCCATCTGTTGAATCCGTTCCAGTTGCTCGGACAAATCGTACGCCCCATCGACGAGGAGTCCCCGCATGACCCCTTTTGAGCGCAAATGTCGGGTCAACTGACGGGTATCGATTCCTGTCAGCCCGGGAATGTTAAACTCCTCTAATGCCGCTGCGAGAGACGTCTGGGAGCGGAAGTTCGATGGTGTGTGGCAGACTTCCCGGACAATCAGCGCTTTCGCAAGCGGGCGAGTCGTTTCATAGTCATCGCGGTTCATGCCGTAGTTGCCAATCAACGGATTGGTTAAAACAATCATTTGATCACAGTAGGAAGGATCGGATAACATCTCTTGATATCCTGTCATTCCTGTTTGGAAGACCACCTCTCCCATCGTCACCTCGCTCGAACCAAACGCTTCTCCTTCAAAAACCATTCCATCCTCTAAAATCAACGTCCGTTTAGACATGTGTCATTTCCCCCTTGAATACAATTTCTCCACCGACGAGCGTCAAGACCGGGTATCCTGTTAAGTGTTCTCCGCGAAATGGAGTGTTTTTCCCTTTCGAAAGAAACTGGTCCGGTTGTACCATTCGAGCCGTCTGCAGGTCGAGCAGAACCAGATCGGCGGGTGCTCCGACTTCAATTCGTCCAAATGGTAAGTCAAACAAATCAGCCGGTTTACGCGATATCCAATCAAGCACCTGGTCAAGCGGTAAGATACCGGGTTCGACCAGTTTCGTATACAGCAAAGGAAATGCCGTCTCAAATCCGGTAATCCCGAACGGCGCGCGCTCGATCCCGAGTGCTTTTTCCTCTGCCGCATGCGGGGCATGATCGGTCGCGATACAATCGATTGTCCCGTCCAGTAAACCTTCAAGCAGCGCTTGGCGATCCGCTTCGCTCCGAAGTGGCGGATTCATCTTGAAGTTTGGATCCCGCCCGATGATGTCGTCTTCCGTCAATATTAAATGGTGCGGTGTGACTTCCGCCGTCACCCGGATACCTGCCCGTTTCGCATCCCGGATCACCCGGACGGATTCCTTCGTCGAAACATGACAGACATGATAATGACAACCGGTCGCTTCCGCAATCAAGACATCGCGGGCGATATGAATGCTTTCCGCGAGTGACGGAATCCCTTGTAATCCTTCTCGTCGGCTGTATGCCCCTTCATGGACACAGCCTGCCTTAAGTGAATCGTCTTCACAATGGGCGACGATGCTTTTATTAAGGGCAGCGGCCCGGTTCATCGCCTCGCGCATGACGGCGGCACTTTGGACGCCGACTCCGTCGTCTGTGAAAGCAAAGGCATCGGTCAACTGTTCAAACGCGACGAGTTCTTGCCCTAGCTGATTTTTTGAAATCGCCGCATAAGGGAAAACACGGACGGATGCCGTTTCCTCGATTTTTTTAAAGAGTGCGTCAAGCGTCTCCCGGTCGTCCGGAACCGGTCGCGTGTTGGGCATCGGGCAAATCGTCGTAAATCCACCTGCTGCTGCAGCTGCCGTTCCCGTCGCGATCGTCTCTTTATGTTCGCCGCCCGGTTCGCGTAAATGAACGTGAATGTCTACAAAACCCGGTGCAACAGTGTAACCTTTGGCGTTAATCACTTGATCCGTCTCGATTGGTGTCGCATCAAGCTCCGTAAAGACACCCTCTTCGATGCGAATACTCGACTCTTGCAATTCCCCATTTTTATACCATGTTGCATGATCAATTCGAATTGCCATCTTATCTCGTCTCCTTTGTCGTTGAGGTCTCAAAAGCCCGTTCTAAAATCGCCATCCGTGCAAACACACCGTTTGTCATTTGATCAAAGATACGCGATTGCGGATGTTCAACCAATGCTTCTGCAATTTCGACACCCCGGTTGACCGGTGCGGGATGTAACACAATTGCGTCCGGTCGAATCCATTTCATTCGTTTCTCCGTCAACCCGTACCGTTCGTGATACACCTCTGTTGCAAACGGATAATCGTCCACATGCCGTTCATGTTGAACCCGGAGCAGCATGATGATGTCACTCGTTGCCACTGCCTCGTCCATCTTTCGGTAGGCGATTCCCATCGTCTCATCGAACCATTCCCGGGGACCTGACCCAATGACGGTCGCCCCTAAACGTTGTAAGACTTGCGCGTTGGATCTTGCGACCCGGCTATGCCGGAGGTCACCGCAAATGACGATGGTTTTACCGGTGACATGACCGTATGCTTCATACATCGTCATCAAATCCAGTAACGATTGCGACGGATGCTGTCCACTTCCATCTCCGGCATTGATGATCGGAATCGACAACTGCTGTTGTAACTGTTCGTAATAACCCGTCTCCCCGTGACGGATGACGAGTGCATCGACTCCAATTGCCTGTAACGTTTTACATGTATCGAGTAACGTTTCACCTTTTTGAACGGAAGAGGTTGCTGTCTCAAACGGCAGAACGTGAAGTCCGAGATGATGTTCCGCCATGTCAAACGAACATTTGGTGCGTGTCGAATGTTCGAAAAATAAGTTGGCGACGGTTTTCGTCGGAAGCGGTTGGACGGGCGCGCCTTGTTTCAGTTGCAGTCCCCGCCCAATCAACCGTTCAATCTCATGTGTCGATAGTTCGTCAAGACTCGTAAAATGGGCAATCCGTTGTCGTGTCTGCATGTTTTTCTCTCCTTTGGGCCGCAAAAAAGCGCACCTTCTGATGTGAAGGTGCGCTGAAGAAGACAGGTGTTACCACCTGTTTCTGAAGGGCCTCCACTTTATCGTTCTCTCTGGAACGTCTTAAAAGTCGTTAGCTGCTCGTTTCGGTTGTTGTGTTTCTTGTTCGTTTTCTTCTACTTCGGTACTCGTTTGCGGCAAGACCAGATTCAGGAGGATACCTAGAATCGTCGCTAATGCCATTCCTTCTAACGAGAAGTTGCCGATTTTTAAAGCAGCTCCACCGATGCCGATTACCAGGATGACGGCTGTGATCGTCAGATTACGTTTGTCCGCAAGATCGACTTTACTTTCAACCAATGTCCGGAGACCGTTCGAAGCGATGACTCCAAACAACAGGATGCTGATGCCGCCCATGACCGGTGTCGGAATCGTCTTGATGAATCCTTCGACATAGCCGAGGAATCCGAAGCTGATGGCAAGAACGGCTGCTCCTCCTAGGACAAAGACACTGTACACCCGTGTAATCGCCATGACTCCGTTGTTTTCACCGTACGTCGTAACCGGTGGTCCACCGAGCATCGAAGCGACCGTCTTGGCCAAACCGTCCCCTAAGACCGTCCGGTGCATCCCCGGATCAAGAAGCGTCTCGCGCCCGATGATCCGTGATGTCACTTTTTGTTCTCCGATATGTTCTGTCAACGTGACCAGTGTGACCGGGACGATGAGCGCAAGTGCTGCCCAGTTCAAGGTTGGGGAGTAATCCAGGAACGGTACCGTAAAGTTTGGAATCTGGAAAAAGCTTGCTTGTTTCAGTGAAGTAAAATCGACGATTCCGACAGCGACAGCGACCAAGTAGCCCGTCAGGATACCGAACAGGATCGGCACTGTACTCCACATCCCTTTGAAGTACGTCATCGCAAGCAAGGTCACGGCTAGTGTCGTCAAGGCAACAAGCAGGAATGTACCGTTGTACTTCCCGTCCGCTCCATTCATCGCCATGTTGACGGCGGTCGGAGCAAGCGATAATCCGATGACCATGATGACCGGTCCGATGACGACCGGCGGCAAGAGTTTCATCAACCAGCCGACACCCGTATACGTGATAATCAGTGAAACCAGTCCGTAGACCAGACCGGCGACCATGCCGCCGACTAAGGCGTCTTCGACGCCCCAGCGTTCGCTGACGGCGATGATCGGCACGATATAGGCAAAACTCGAGCCTAAGTAGGTTGGGACTTTGAAGCGTGTGACGGCGAGGAAAATCAAGGTGCCGACTCCGCTTGCGACGAGGGCGACTGACGTATTCAGTCCCGTTAATAACGGAACGAGGACCGTCGCGCCAAACATCGCGAAGACATGTTGGAGGCTGAGCATCAGCCATTGGAGAGGATGGTTCGGACGTTCTTGTACATCAAGAATCGCTGTGTGGTTTTTCATAAGGATAACTCCCTTTCTGGTCTCTCTGGACCACGTTAAAGGTATTTGTGTTTAACGTTTGATGAATACTTGATCGGCGTCGTCGACTTCGGATAAGGCGACGACGACTTGTTCCTCACGGGATGTCGGGACATTCTTACCGATGAAATCTGGTCGGATCGGGAGTTCCCGATGTCCCCGGTCCACCAGGACGGCGAGTTGAATCATGCTCGGACGACCATGGTCGACGAGCGCATCCATGGCAGCGCGGACAGTGCGTCCAGTGTATAAGACGTCATCGACGAGGACGATAATCTTTCCTGTCACTGTCTCCGGCATATCCGTCCCTTTAATTTCCGGTTCGAGGCTTTTCTTCGACAAATCGTCTCGGTACATCGAGATGTCGACGACACCGAGTAAAACCGGCTTCCCTTCAATCTGTTCAATCCGGCGGGCCAGACGACGGGCTAACGTTTCGCCCCGTGTCTTAATCCCGACGATCATCAGTTGATCGATTCCTTTGTTACGTTCGATGATTTCATGCGCAATGCGTGTCAACGCACGACCGATGGCTGCTTCATCTAAAATGACGGATGGTTTCATAATTGGCTCCTTTCTACAAAAAAACCTCCTGCATTAAGTCGCAGGAGGTTGTTGAAGACAATAAGTGTGGGCAGCTTACGCTACACGTATCTACACAAATGAAGTGTCTCCCTTTCGAAGCCTCTCCGGACTCGTTTAAAGGTGTGCTATAGGTAGGATCGTCAACGCGGACGACCGATTGTGAGGCAGATGTCTCGCATCGCTCTCTAGGTGTTACTCTACCGTTTTATCAGAAAAACGTCAAGACTCTAATTCGAGTTTTTTCAACTGACTGATTTCAAATGTCATCTCTTCCGGTAAATCGGCTTCAAAACGCAACGTCTCGCCAGTGCGTGGGTGCGTGAATCCGAGAACTGCGGCATGGAGTGCTTGACCGTTCATTTTCATCGTTTTCCGCGGTCCGTATTTCGGATCTCCGGCAAGCGGGAAGCCGATGTAACGCATGTGGACACGGATTTGGTGCGTCCGTCCTGTCTCGAGCTTACACTCGACAACGGTAAACCCTTCGTAACGCTCAAGCACACGGAAATGTGTCACCGCTGCTTTTGAATTCTTGTCGGTCACGGTCATCCGTTGGCGGTCATTTTTGTCGCGTCCGACCGGTGCTTCGATTGTTCCCAGTTCGTGCGGAATTTCACCGTGGACAAGCGCGATATAAAGACGTTCTGTCGTCTTGTCTTTTAATTGTTGTGCCAAGGACTCATGTGCCAAATCATTTTTAGCAACCATCAGAAGACCCGATGTGTCCTTATCGATCCGGTGGACAATCCCCGGACGTTTGACGCCATTGATGCCGGAAAGATCCTGGCAGTGATGGAGCAACGCATTGACAAGCGTCCCGGACACATGACCGGCTGCCGGATGAACGACCATCCCTTTTGGTTTGTTGATGACGATGACATCACTGTCTTCATACACGACATCCAGCGGGATATTTTCTGGTAAGACTTCCAGTTCAACCGCTTCCGGGATCCGAACAAGGATTTCTTCCGTTCCGGACATCTTATAGTTCGGTTTGACAATTCGTCCGTCGACTTCGACATGACCAGCTTTTAACCAATCTTGGACTTGTGACCGTGACCAGTCTTGTTGCTCTGCCAACCATTTATCAATTCGACCGGTAGCACCATTGGCTTTAACAGCCCATTCATTTTGTTCATTCATTTAATCAATCGTTCCCTTCTTAGTCAAACGCTCTTCAAACATGACGCTGATCAGCATCAGAATAACTCCAAATGTCAAACAGACGTCTGCCACATTAAAGATCGGAAAATTATACCCGAACGGATAAAAATGAAAGAAGTCGACAACTTCTCCACGTGCCATCCGGTCGATGAAATTCCCGACCGCTCCGCCTAATAATAAAGCGACGCTCCAAGCAAATACTTTGTTTTTTGTGCCTTCTTTGTAAAGAAAATAAATCAGCCCGATGACAACGACCAGTGTGATGAGAAAGAAAAAACCAAACTTCCCTTCCAACATCCCCCAAGCGGCACCACGATTCCGGTATGAATTTAAATAAAAGAAATTGGGAATGATCTCAATCGCTTGACCAATCGTCATCTGTTGGACGACGATCCATTTCGTCAATTGGTCCACTCCGACGAGTACAGCAGCAATCGCTAAGTAAAGCCACATTCTTTTTTCCTCCACATCCAAAAATAATGAGGGACCGCTACGAAGTCGCCGTAGCTGCCCCTCCCTGATTCATTATAAAGAATTGACGACTTCAGTACAACGTGGGCAAAGTGTCGGATGAGCCGGATCTTGTCCGAGTTCAGTCGAATATGTCCAACAGCGTTCACATTTTTCACCATCTGCTTTAAGAACCGTGATGCCTGTCGTCCCGTATGATTTCTCCGCTGAAGCGACGAACTCAATCTGCGAGACTTGCAACAACTGCTCGAGGTGATCGATCGTCGCAAGCAATGCTTTCGTTTCGTCATTCGGTGCCAGCTCTAATTTCGCTTCAAGCGTTTTCCCGACAAGTTTCTCAGCACGTGCTTCTTCGAGTGCTTTCAAGACATCATCCCGGAAGACGAGGAAACTGTTCCATTTCGCAATCAACGCCAGACCTTCTTCCGTCACTTCCGGTGCTTCCGGAAGATCCGTCAAGAAGATGCTTGATGTCTCAACGCCAGGAACGAATTCCCATGCTTCGTCTGCTGTATGCGGTAAGACCGGTGCCATCAATTGCAACAATGTCACGACCGTATCATACATGACCGTTTGAACGGCACGACGCGCCGGTGCATCTTCTTTTTCGATGTACAAGATATCTTTCGTGTAATCGAGATAGAACGAAGACAAGTCAAGGACACAGAAGTTATGCAACAGCTGATACACTGCCATAAAGTCATACGCATCATACGCCGCTTTTACTTTGCCGATGAGTTGATCCAGTTTTGTACGCATGAAGCGGTCGGATTCCGGTAAGTCAGCAAACGCAACACGATGTGTCGTGTAATCAAACTGATCGAGGTTACCAAGCAAGAACCGAACCGTATTCCGAATTTTGCGGTACGATTCCGATACTTGTTTGAAATTGTCCATCGAAGCCCGAACATCCGACTGGTAATCGACGGAAGCGACCCAAAGGCGAAGAATTTCCGCACCAAATTGTTGCATGATCTGGATTGGTGCAATCGTATTTCCGATTGATTTCGACATCTTCCGTCCTTGACCATCAAGGACGAATCCGTGACTGACGACCGCTTTGTATGGCGCTTTTCCTGTCGTCGCGACAGCTGTCGAAAGCGAGGAGTTGAACCATCCACGGTATTGGTCAGAACCTTCCAAATACAAATCGGCTGGACGTTCGAGTTCCGGACGTGTCGCAAGAACACCTGCATGGGATGACCCGGAATCGAACCAGACATCCATGATATCCGTCTCTTTTTTGAAGATACCGTTCGGGCTTGCCGGATGCGTGAACCCTTCTGGTAGTAAGTCAACGGCTTCACGCTCATACCAGACGTTTGATCCGTGTGCTGCGAACAGATTCGCGATGTGGTCAATCGTTTCCGGTGTGACGATTTCCGTACCGTCTTCTGCATAGAAGATCGGCAACGGTACGCCCCACGCCCGTTGACGGGAAATGACCCAGTCTCCGCGGTCTTTGAACATGTTGTGGAGACGTGTTTCGCCCCACTCCGGCACCCACTGGACTTCTTTAATCTCGTCGAGGATTTCAGCCCGGAAATCTTTAATCGAAGCGAACCACTGAGGTGTCGCCCGGAAGATAACTGGTTTTTTCGTCCGCCAATCATGCGGATACGAGTGTTTGATGAATGATAATTTTAATAAAGCACCGGCTTCTTCTAACGCCACACCGATTTCTTTGTTGGCATCTTCATAGAATAATCCTTCAAAACCAGGAGCTTCTGCTGTCATGACACCTTTGTCATCAACCGGGCAAAGGATATCCAGTCCATACGCCTGACCGATTCTGAAGTCATCTTCCCCGTGTCCAGGTGCTGTATGAACGACACCGGTCGCTTCTGCCGTGACATGATCTCCGAGCATGACAAGGGATTCCCGGTCGTAGAGTGGATGTTTCGCTTTGATGTACTCAAAGTCGGCTCCGTTGAAGACACGACCCACCGTAGCGTTTTCCCAGCCGAGTGCTTCGATTACTTCTGGTACGAGTGTCTCAGCCACGATATAGCCTTTTCCTTCGTGTTCAATTCGTGCATACGTTAACTCACCACTGACTGAGATTCCGAGGTTTGCTGGAATCGTCCAAGGTGTCGTCGTCCAGATGACGAAATGATCCGTCGGCTCCAAGATGTTTTTTCCGTCCATGACTTGGAACGCCACATAGATCGCCGCAGAACGTTTATCTTGGTATTCGATTTCAGCTTCTGCGAGAGCTGACTCTGATGAAGGTGACCAGTACACCGGTTTTTTCCCTTTATAGATGTAGCCCTTGTTCGCCATATCGCCGAACAGACGAATTTGTGCTGCTTCGAATTCCGGTTGTAGCGTGATGTATGGGTTATCATAGTCACCGAGGACACCGAGACGCTTAAATTGTTCACGTTGGTGATCGACTTGCTCCAGTGCATATTTCGCACAAAGCTCACGGAATTCTGCGACCGACATCGATTTCCGGTCGACACCCGCTTTTTGTAAAGCCGTTTCGATTGGCAGACCGTGCGTGTCCCAACCCGGTACGTACGGAGAACGGAACCCATTCATCGATTTGTAACGAACAACGATATCTTTTAAGACTTTATTTAATCCATGCCCCATATGGATGTCTCCGTTTGCATAGGGAGGACCATCATGCAGAATGAATGTCGGTTTCCCGGCATTTTTTTCTTGAACCGCTTCGTACAGGTTCATCTCGTTCCAACGTGCCTGCATATCCGGTTCACGTTTTGGCAGGTTTCCTCGCATTAAAAATTCGGTTTTCATCATCAATAACGTATCTTTGTATTCCATCTGGCATTCCCTCACTTCTCTGAATTTTGCGTACAAAAAAAGCCAAACTCATCCCCTGATAGGGACGAGTTTGGCTTGAACTCGCGGTACCACCCTACTAGCAATCCTGACTGACGGACTACCACTTAAGAGCCCGATAACGAAGGCGAGACGGTGAAACTTACTGAATATTTTCAGTTTCACACTCAAAGGGGATATTTTTTATCCGTCACTGATCGGGCTCACACCAGTCCCCGATTCGCTGACAGTATCTAGATAAAAAACGTGTCCTTTTCAATGATTTAGCTTATACGACATCGTCGTCATTATACGCAACTGCCGGAATCTCGTCAAGCGCACTACGCGCTGCCCCGTCAAAGGCATCCCAATCGTGACTCGTCAACAATTCCATCTGTGCATCAATCAATACTTTGAACCGATTCCGGTACAATTCGATTTTTTTACGCATCTGTTCCACTTCAAAATCAGTCCGTTGCGCCCGTCGCTGGGCAGAATCTTGTAATTGTTCCGCTTCCCGTTCCGCTTGTTTGACAATCAAACTTGCTTCTTTCGTCGCATTCGCCTTCACTTCTTCAGCCGCTTCTTGCGCCACGATGATGGATTTATTTAACGTCTCCTCCATCGAGCTGAAGTAATCGACACGGGACTGCATATTTTGAATGACTTCTTGCTGTTGACGGTTTTCACGGAGCAACAGTTCAAAATCTTTGATGACTTGATCAAGAAATTCATTGACCTCATCTTCGTCATAGCCGCGAAACTTTCGTGTAAATTCCTTATTGTGAATATCCAGTGGCGTCAATGGCATGATGAAATCCTCCCTCAGCTTGTTGGTTAACCTTTTAGCAGACCGTATTGTAATTTAATCCGATCCCGTTTTGTTGAGCCGAGTACGGCGATCAACTTGACACGCCCCGTTCCGCGAAGTGACAAAAGGTCGCCTTCTTCCAGCAGGAAGCTTGGATCCTCGACAATTTTATAATTGACTTTGCTTTCGCCCTGCTTAATCAAGCTTTGTGCTTTTTGTCTTGAAAATCCAAGAATCTCGCTGACAACCGTATCAAATCGAAGAGAACTGACGAACCCGAGTTCCTCTTGCCATTCTTGATCTTTGATTTTCAGCTGATCCTGTGAATCAACGAGGGATAAACGGATTTTTGTTTTTCCCGCCCGTTCGACATTCACTTCGATATAAGAGGCTACATCTTGCGCCACGGCGAATTGGACTACTTGATCCTGAATGACGACATCCCCGAACTTCCCGCGTTTTAGACCCACGTTCAGCAAAGTACCTGTCACCTGACGATGCGAGAGCTCCACGAATTTGGTAGGATAATGGATGCGATAAATGGCAATATCAAAATCGTCGGCATCAAGCTCATAATAATCCGGTGCAATCAAAGCACGTTTGCGTTCCGCCCCTTCGAAACCGCCCTCAAAAAAGAGGGCACATTTCGTTCCGACGAGTTCACGTGTGATCTGTTGTTCACGGGGATCCAAAAAATCAGTTACTTTGAACGTATACGTCGCTTCGACATGGTCGATCCAGTTTAAGACGAGATCGACGAACTCCCGCTCATGTCCGCGATAATGATCATACACGCTCATTAGAAGAAGATAGCTCCAATGCCTGCCTGTGCTAAGTTAAGCACTAAAAAGGCAACGATAGGCGAAATATCGAGCATTCCTCCGATGGGCGGGATAATCCGTCGGAATGGCGCGAGAAACGGTTCAACTAACATCGCCAAGACTTGACCGAATCGGGATTCCCGTGCATTTGGGAACCACGACAACAGAATATAAGCAATCATGACATAGCTGTAATATTGAAGTAATGTGCTTAACGTACGCCCGATTGCGTACATAACTTGTGAATCCATGTTTACCACCCCTTATGGTTGATATCATCTTCACCGAGCAGGTTCGAAATACTTCCGGCCAACTCGACGTTGTTCGGGACACAGAGGAGTGTATTTTGACTGATTGTCGTAATCGTTCCATCTAAAGCAAACACGACACCTGACAAGAAATTAATCATTTGACGTGACTGATCTTTCGACATCCTTTGCATGTTGACGATGACAGCACGATTTTGACGAAGATGCTCGCCAATTTCCTGCGCTTCGTTAAATACACGCGGTTCACTGAGAATGACTTGTGATTTTGCCTTTTTAGTATGGATGGGTACGATGTTCGTCTGTCTCACAGGCTCCTCCTTTTGAGTAACACTCGGGGTAGATTCCTCATAATACTCCTCATATTCTTGCTGTGAAGCGTCTCTACCTTTATTTATTGTAGCATCATTTTCATATTCGAGTTCATCTAAATCGTCTGTATTTCCGAGAAATAGATTTTGTATTTTTGATTTGAATCCCATATCCATTCTCCTTTCATCTAGATTGCTCGTTTTTATGATTGTACCAACACTGTCCCGACGCGGACATGCGTAGCCCCTTCTTCAATCGCAATGGCATAGTCAGATGACATACCCATCGACAGTTCCGTACACGGAGCATAGGAAAGGCGACGAACTGCCACTTCATCCCGCAACTGACGTAATGACCGGAAAACCGACCGGATGGTTTCTTCGTTTTCCGTTAAAGGCGCCATCGTCATTAAGCCGATGATGCGGACCATCGGATACTGTCCCAATTCGTGCAAAAAAGAAGGCAAGTCGGTCGGGTCGATTCCTTGTTTGGAAGCTTCCCCCGATACATTGACTTGAATGAAGCAATCAATCGGCTGCTTTGCCCGCTTGTTGATTTCTTCCGCCAAATGTAAACGATCCAATGAATGCAAAACGTCGATTTGATCAATGATTTGCCGAACTTTTCGTGTTTGGAGCGTACCGATAAAATGCCATTCACATGCATTGCGTCCTAAAGCTGCTTGTTTATCCGTTAAGCCATCCGGACGATTCTCGCCAAGGGCTGTCACACCTGCTGCCAGCAATTCTGCTGCGACTTCACTTGACACTGATTTCGTCACACCAATCAATTGTACCTGCTTTTTTTGATCGGTCTTTTCATAAGCCTGTTTCATATTTTGTTGAACATGTTTGACATTTTCAGAAATTGACATCAAGAGACTCCTTTACAATCAAACTAGCGAATCGACCGCCGTGATCTCCGTGACGATAGGAGAAGTAATCTTCGGCCTGACAATTTGTACAAAGTCCAGTATCCTGAACGTCGCCAATCCCACTCTGTTCCGCTAACATGGCATTGGTTTTTTGCAGCGACAACATCGCTTTTCCATTGTCTTTTTTGATATACGGGGATTCTTCAAGACCAAGTCGATCAATTGCTTCCAACACAGGACCGTCCACCTCATAACAACACTCACGAATGGATGGACCGATCACCATTTGGACGGAGGCACGATCCGCACCTGCTTGTTCCATTTTCGTTAATGTCGCTTCGACGATGTTAGCAACGGTACCACGCCAACCAGCATGGACATTCGCAATGATGCCTGTTCGAGGATCGCAAAAAAGAAGTGGCACACAATCAGCAAATAGCATCATCAACGCCACGTTCGAATCCGTCGTCACCAGTCCATCTGTACCCTTGATGGCCGTTTCATAATCCAGCGCTCCGCGTCCGGAATCCAGTGTCGTCACTTGTTCAACATGATTTCCATGCACTTGTTCTGCCCAGACCGAATTTTCGAGTGCCAACTCCAGTTGCCGCACGATGACTTGACGATTCTCAACAACACCTTCAGCATCATCTTTAACATGTAACCCCAAATTTCCGTTTCCGTGCGGTGCTGAGAACTTCGTCGTAAAGGCTGCTCGAACCGTCCCTGTCGGTGTATCCCATTTTATCCATTGACCAAACATCTCATCCCATCCTTTTTTAAAAAAAGAGGCGTCGCTTACGCGACACCTCTTCATCTAGCAGTCGTGTCCCTGAAAGATCGAATTAACGGTTGTTCCGGCGAAGGAAAGAAGGAATGTCCATCGTCTCTTCGACATCTGACCCTTTTGCTGATTCTTGGTTCGAGCTACTAGGTGCCTCTTCGACTTGCGGTTTTGGTTCTTCCGCTACCGGCGATGGTGCAGCCTGCTTTTTCTTAAGCAGGTTCTTCATCATTTCCTGAGCTGATGGAATTTCAAAATCAAGCGGTTCATTTTCGAATTCTGTCGCGATGACCGTCACGATGATTTCATCTTCCAGATTGTCATTGATGACAGAACCGAAGATTAAGTTCACCTCTTCATCTGCAGCACTTTGGACAATCTGAGCTGCTTCCGTTACTTCATACAGGCTTAAGTTCGCGCTACCTGTGATGTTCATCAAGACGCCTTTCGCACCCTCGATTGATGTTTCAAGCAACGGACTCGAAATGGCTTTTTTCGCCGCTTCCGTCGCACGATGTTCGCCGGTTGCAACACCGACACCCATCAAAGCAGAACCTTTTTCTGTCATGATCGTTTTGACGTCGGCAAAGTCCAAGTTAATCAGACCTGGTACGGCGATTAGATCGGTAATCCCTTGTACCCCTTGACGAAGTACGTTATCCGCTTCTTTAAACGCTTCAAGCATCGGTGTATTCCGATCGACGATCTCAAGTAATTTATCATTCGGGATAACGATCAGCGTGTCGACTTTTTCTTTAAAGTTCTGAACACCGGATACAGCATGTTGCATGCGTTTACGACCTTCAAACATGAAAGGTTTCGTAACGACACCGACCGTTAAAGCCCCGATTTCTTTAGAAATTTCAGCGATGACTGGTGCTGCACCTGTTCCGGTACCGCCACCCATTCCTGCCGTGACGAAGACCATATCAGCGCCAGAAAGAATTTCTGTCAATTGTTCACGGCTTTCCTCAGCAGCCTTTTTACCGATTTCCGGATTTGCTCCGGCACCGAGACCACGTGTCAGCTTCGCACCTAATTGAAGCTTCACGTCAGCTTGTGACATGTTTAATGCTTGTGCATCCGTATTGACAGCGATGAATTCCACGCCTTGGACACCATGTTCAATCATTCGGTTGACAGCGTTTGATCCACCGCCACCTACTCCGATGACTTTGATTTTAGCTACTTGGTCCATCATTTCATCAAAATGCAACATAAAAGGGGCCCCCTATTTTTTTTTACTGATAATTTTTTATTTAACCGAAAAACTTCTCAAAGAAACTACTGAATGACTTCCGCTCTTTTGGAGGCTGTTCCTTCGGTGTGCGATCTTCGTGTACAGGAGGTGAAGGAGGTGCAAATAGTTCTTCTTGTTCACGTCCTTGTGTCGACGTTCCCTTTTCATCCGCACGATCCAATCCTGACTTCGAAACGGTACTCCGTGACAGGACATATCGTAACATTCCAGCAGCCACGGCGTACTTCGGATGACGAATCCCTAAGCTTGCTGGTTGGTAAACATTGACGCTTTGTTTGAAGACCCGTTTACCGAGCTGGTCAATTCCCGGCAAGGAAGAGCTGCCGCCACAGAGGATGATCCCGCTGTTCATTTGGGAATAACCTGCTTGCGTCATCCGCTTCTGAATCATCTCAAAAATTTCTTCGAGACGCGCTTCGAGTACAAAACCGATTTCGGTTTGCGGTTCAAAGCGGTGCTCCCCGTTGATGGTCACGTACGAGACTTTTTCTTCCGGGTCCCCCAGTGCTTCCAGTGCAACACCATATTCTTCCTTTGCCAATTTGGCATCTTGATATTTACAATTCATTTTATACGTCAAATCGCGTGTCAGATGATCTCCACCATACGATAATGTCGTTGAATACACTAAATCATTTTTTTCGTAGATTGAAAGCGTCGTTGTCTCGTGACCGATATCAATGATACCGACACCAAGTTCCAACTCATCGATGGAAGCAGCAATCCGCGAGACCGCTAAACTCTCGAGCACGTATCCCGCAAGCTCAAGGCCGGCCCGTTCAATCGAACGTTTCATGCTATGTAGGATTGTCTTCGCTCCAATGATCAGTTTCCCCGTCACTTCTAAGCGATAACCTATCATACCACGAGGATCCGTGATTTCCGTCTGTTGGTCGACCGTAAATGTTTTAGGCAACACATCGACGACACTCAATTCATTAGGAATTCGCATGACCATGGCTGAATGGAGAACATCTTTCACATCATCATCTGTGATTTCGTTATCTTCACCTTTGATTGATGTCATCCCTTGGCAGTCTTTCACCTGAATATGTTCACCGGAAATTGCTACATATACTTCACCAATCGGCTCACCGAGTGTACGTTCCACTTCTGTAACCGCTTGTTTGATGGCATTTACTGTTTGATCGATGTCAACGATGACACCTCGCTTAACGCCTGCGGATGGTGCAGATCCTTCCGCCAAGACATTTAATGTTCCACCAAGAAGTTCACCAACAATGAGTTTCACTTCCGATGTCCCAATATCTAGCGCGGCAATCGTACCTTTCGTTTCCATGGGAGTGACACCTCCACTTTCATAATACTAATACTATCGTTCCTGTTTATATTTACAGGAATCGAGACAATCTTCTTCTCGTTTAAGTCTACACTATAAAAAACCTTACGAAAAGAAGTTATTGCCTGACATACCCATCTAATAGATTACGATTTGATGACGATATGTCCGCTTTCTTCCTAATGAAAACAAACGTTTGTCAAACCAATCTAATCAAGGATGATTTTTTCTATTTTTTACCTTTATATGGTTTAAAATAGATTCCGCCATCGATAGTGATTGTTCCGGTCTTTCCTTTCGGTAAAGCCGAAATCACCTTGACATATTCATTCAACGAGTTAGAAAAAGCCGATGTACTCAATAAGACAGTATTCCCGTCCGTCATGAATAACTTCAATCCACCTTTGTCCGTCTGATCGTTTGCCACGATTTCCGAAATCCGGCTCCGGACTTTCGGTTCGATTTTGACAAGCTCTTTTGTCAGACGACGCAAGGATTGATCCGTAAATCCTGTTAGAATCGGTGCATCAAATAATTCTTCCTTTGATTTCCCGGGAAGAATCGTTCCATCCGCTAAGACGATCCGCGCACCAGGTTTATCCTTGGCATAGGCGATTTCTTTTTCTTCGACGACTTCCACTTTGTAATGATGCAAAAAGGTTTGACTCATCGTCGCTTCGCGAATACCTGGAACGTTTTCAATCCGTTCTAACACGGCTTCTTCCGACACATTGAAAGCATGTGTCTCCTTCACCTGGATACGTGATGCTTGAATGATGTCTTCCTTCTTTACGTTCACAGTCCCGTTGACGTCAAATGTCGCGACACGCGAGAAACTCGATTGAAGATAAAAGACAACACCAATCAATAGACCGATCAGGATGAGGACGTAGATTAAGCGTCGGTTCGCCTTCTTCCGGCGTTGCTCACGGACGTATGGAATTTTATCTTCTAAACTGCGGACAGTCGTATCCGTCTTCGGCTGTCTGGCCGGCTGTTCTTCCTTCACGTAAGCCTCTCCCTCCGTTATCTTTAATTTCATTACCTTATCGGTCTATCCCTGCAATCATTTAGTTTTTTTGCTGAATCAACCGTAACAATTCATCGACCAAATCACTTGCTGCGTTCGGCATGCCGAGAGCCAGTGAAGCCTGAGACATCGGGATTTGATTTTTAATAGCCTCTGTACATGCTTCAAACAACCGGTCACCTGATAAATCCGATTCCCGGATCAACAGACTTGCACCTGTTTCTACGAGCGATGAGGCATTGACTTCTTGGTGATTTTCCGTCACATACGGACTCGGTATCAAGACACTCGGCAGTCCGAGCGTCGTCAATTCGGCTAAGGTACTCGCACCGGAGCGCGATACGACGAGTTGACTTGCTTTAAGAATCAACGGCAGATCATAAATAAATGGCCGCAACTGGATTCGGTCCGGTACTGTTCCAAGCTGACGTTGAATTTCTTCATAATGTACCTGACCGGTAACAAATAACAGCGACCAGTCCGTTTCCGTCAATTTCGGAATCATCTCAACGACAGCTTTATTAATAGCCGGCGCACCGCGACTGCCACCGTATACGACGATCAAGGGACGATCTGCGGCAAAACCGTATTTCTGCTTTTCTTCAACCGGATCAATTTCCAGTAAAGCCACTTCCGAAGCACGGGGGTTACCGATCAAAACCGTTTTCCTTTCGTTTTTTCCAAAATGATGACCGGATCCTTTAAAGGATAAGGCGACTCGATCCACATAGCGTGCCAAAAACTTGTTCGTAATACCCGGCAGACTGTTTTGTTCATGTACGAGTGTCGTATACCCCATTTTTGCCGCTGTATACAAGACTGGTCCACATACAAAACCACCTGTTCCGACAACGATGTCGGGTTTAAAGTCACGTAATAACTTTCGCACGCGTACGACACTCTTTAAAAAACGAACTCCGGTCTTCACGTTTTCAAACGAAAGAGACCGGCGGATGCCTGAAATTTCAATCGACTCAAACGGGATTCCAGCTCGCCGGACGATATCTGCTTCAAGTCCATTTTCTGTTCCGATATACAATACTTCACATGGTGTACGCCGTTCAATCTCACGTATCATGGCTAAGGCCGGATAGATATGACCACCTGTCCCGCCACCCGAAACTACAATCCTCATTAAGCCGTACCTCCTATTTGTCGGACGGAACGGATAAAATGTTCGCCGCGTTCTTCATATGTCTTGTACTGGTCCCAACTCGCTGAAGCAGGGGACAACAAGATAATGTCACCTGGTTGCGAGACCGCAAACGCTGTTTTGACCGCTTCTTCCATTCCTGATACAACGGTCGAGGCAATCTGTTGTTCCGCCGCTAAATCTGCAAAACGTTGCCCGGTCTCTCCCAGTCCAATGACGTGTTTCACCTGCGTCATCGCACTTGCCAACGGTCTCAAATCAGCACCTCGCTCCAGCCCGCCGCATAACCAAACGATCGAAGAATGAAATCCGGATAATGCCGCTTCCGTCGCTACGTTATTTGTTGCTTTCGAATCGTTATATACTTTTCGCCCTGCAAACTCTCCGACGTATTCTGTCCGGTGAGCCACACCTCCGAACGTCCGCAAGACATCTTGAATCTCTGAAAGTGGAAGATCAAACGGTTCAACCAATGTCAACGCTGCTAGAACATTTTCAAGGTTGTGTCCGCCGCCGAGTGCTAATTCTTGAATTGGTAAAATCTCTTTGTGACCCACAAAGATGCTTCCTTCTTTCGCTTCGGCGTAAGCTGATTGATGACGCGAGAACGTCAACCGTTCTGCCACCGCCGTTTCACTCAAGCGCATGATCTCTTCATCGTCGGCATTGACGACAAGCCGTCCGGTCGCATCCATGTTCGCAAAGATACGTGCTTTTGCAGCCGCATACGACGTCACATCACCATGATAATCTAGGTGAGCCGGTGAAAGATTTAAAAAAGCTGCAGTATTTGGCTGGAACGATTCAATCCCCATCAATTGAAAACTGGACAGTTCGATGACAATTACATCATTCGCTTGCGCTTGTTGCGCCACCTCGACTGCCGGGAATCCGATGTTTCCGGCCAGATGGACCGTCCGTGATCCGCGTTTTAACAGTTCATGTACAAGCGTCGTCGTCGTCGTTTTACCATTTGATCCCGTAATCGCCACCCAATCCGCGTTTGTCGAACGGTAAGCCAGTTCTACTTCCGTCCAAATCGGAATCTGACGTTTCATCGCCTCTTGCAATAAAGGAATCTGGTACGGGATTCCTGGGTTTTTAACAATCAATTCCGTTTCGTCAAGTAACGATAACGGATGGCTGCCAAAAATCGTCTCTACATTCAAACGTTTAAGTGTTTGGATATCGTCATCCGACGGTGTTCCACCGTCGTTCACCGTCACGACTGCTCCTGTACTGACAAGATACGTCGCGGCTGCAATTCCACTTTTCGCCGTACCAAGAACCAACACTTTTTTCTGATCCAGTTCAGAAGTTTTCATCTTTAAATCGCTCACTTTCTTCACACGAATTTCAGTTATACAAACAGATAGGCGATGAACGCGACAATCAAACTGATTGAAGCAAATGTTCCGACAATCCGCCATTCGCTCCAACCGACCATTTCAAAATGGTGATGAATCGGACTCATCTTAAAGATACGTTTTCCTGTCGTTTTGAAAGAAATGACTTGTAAAATGACCGATAACGTCTCAACGACGAAAACAATCCCAATCAGTACAAGCAACAGTTCTAGTTTCAAAAGAATCGACAATCCGGCTAGAGCTGCTCCTAAAGCGAGTGACCCTGTGTCACCCATGAAAATCTTCGCCGGGTAGACGTTAAACACAAGAAAACCAATTAACGCTCCAACAGCCGAAAATGCAAACAAAGCAATCCCGGGTTCATCGGCAAGTAACCAACTGTAAAGACCAAAAAATAAAAAGGTCGGAATGGCTGTAAAGGACACGAGTCCGTCGAGTCCGTCCGTCAAGTTCACTGCATTTGAGAATCCGACGAGCCAAAATAATGCGACTAGTGGATACAGAATACCGAAATCAATCGACCAGGTCGTAAATGGAATCGACAGATACGTCGCTTCACTCGTGAAACCGCCGCTTAACCAGACGAATAATAAACCAACGACGATTTGTCCGACTAATTTTTGTTTGGAATTCAAACCCAAATTCCGTTTTTTGACGACTTTGATGTAATCATCGATAAAACCGATGGCACCATAGGCAAGCGTTAAGAACAACAATGCAAGATGATTCTGGTCCATGTCACCCATGAACAACAGAACAAGCAAGCTGCCAATCATCGCGAGCAAAATGACGATTCCGCCCATCGTCGGTGTCCCGGATTTCACTTGATGCCAATCCGGACCTTCTTCTCGGATTTCCTGACCAAATTTGAGACTGTGTAAAAACGGGATCGCTTTTGGCATGACGAGTATGACAACCAAAAACGCAACAATTAAACTGATGAATAATGTGATCATTGCAAACACCTACTTTTAAGAATTAAGTTGCAGTTAAATACGTGAAAATTTGTTCCAAGGCCATCCCGCGGGATGCTTTTAATAAAACGACCGTTTGCTCTCCGAGCAATGGCTGGAGGACATATGCGGCTGCTTCGACCGTGTCCGCAAATTGGACTTGGACGGTCGGATCAACGATTCCTTCCGCAATGTAACGTCCTTTCTCCCCTACAAGAATAGCATGGGAGACAGGAAGTGTAATGTTCTTCCCGACAGAGGCATGTAACAGATGCTCTTGATGTCCCAGTTCATACATATCACCTAGAACAACAACTTTATTCGTGAATCCGTCGAGTGTCGCAATCGTTTCGATTGCCGCATTCATCGATGTCGGACTGGCGTTGTAAGCATCGTTAATGATGGCTGTTTTTCCGTACATCAACCGTTCCATTCGCATGGGTGTCAGTTGAACCTCATTCAGACCCGCTTGGATAAGCGTATCTGACACTCCGAGAGCTCTCGCCGTCGCAATCGCATACGCTGCATTTCGGATTTGATGTTTCCCGAGTACGGGAAGACTGAACGTCGCCCCATCAAATTTAAATGTCGTTCCGATGAACGTCGCTTCTGCCTGCTCGATGATGAAGGTGTTCGACGGATGATATCCGATTCGTTCGGCCGGTACTTCTTTGATTAACGGTTCATCGCCGTCTACAAAGAGATGTCCGTCCGGCTTCAGACCGGACCGGATTTCAAGTTTCGCTCGGGCGATTCCTGTTCGTCCACCAACTTGTTCCGCATGGGATTCACCGATGTTTGTAACTAACGCAATATCAGGTTCTGCTAAGTTCGACAATAGTTCAATATCTCCAAATCCGTTCATTCCCATCTCGAGTACAGCAACTTCCGTATCCATCGGCATCTTCAAGATCGTTAACGGCATACCAATGTCGGAATTAAAATTCCCCGCTGTTTTATGCGTACGGAACGTTTGTTTCAGAACACTGTCAATCATATCCTTGGTGGACGTTTTTCCATTCGATCCGGTAATGGCTATGACTTTCGGCGCTACCTGTTTCAAATACAGTCGTGCAATTTGCTGTAATGCTGCCAGCGGATCTTCAACCTCCAGTACAACCACGTCCGCTTTCGGAAAAGGAATTCCCTTTTTCCACAGCGTCGCGATGGCACCTTGTTCGACTGCTCCCTCGATGAACGAATGTCCGTCGACGCGTGCTCCTTGAATCGGAACATACAATCCTTCAGTCAAAATCGCTCTTGAATCTGTTGCAAAATTTCGTAAAGGTCGCGAATCGGTTTCATCCAATCCCAACCACTGTGCCAGTTGTGCTATCGTTACCATCTACTGTTTCCTCCACTCGTTTACAGCAAACGAGGACGAACGGAAGTCAACGAATGACTCCGGTCCGTCCTCGTTTCACTGCAGAAATCAGGAGACCGCTGTATCTTACTCTTTTGGTTCAGCGAGTTCCACCGTCAGCTTTCCATTTTCTTTCACCAGTGTACCAGTTCGCGCCGATTGTTTGGTTACAAAACCTTTACCAATCACATCTAACTTTAGATTGTAAAGACTGACCAACTTCTTGACGTCCCGTTGCGACCAACCGGTTAAGTCCGGCATTTTAAACGTTTGCGCCGTTTTTAACAGTACACGTTCTCCACTCACAAACTCTTGACCGCGGGTCGGAATTTGCGATACGACTTCGACACCGTCACCTAAAACGACCGGCACCGCACCTTGGTCTTCTGCCATTGTCTCCGCCTGGTTCATACTCTTTCCGATGTAGCTCGGAACGATTTTCGCTTTGACGTCAACCGATTCCTTTTGCGTCGCCGGCTTGATGCTCCGGTATTGGAGCGCTGTGTTCATGACACTTTTGAAGACCGGACTCATGATACTCGGTCCGGATACCGACGATTCATTTTTAGAAGGACGGTCAACTGCGATATACATGATCAGTTCCGGATCGTCCTTAGGCGCCATACCGATGAAGGAATGAATGAACTGACCTTGAATATACTTTCCTTTTTCTGAAATCTGGGCTGTCCCTGTTTTTCCGATGACACGGTAATCTTTCAGCTTATACATCTGTCCGGTACCGATTTTACTGTTGACAACGCCGTCTAACGCTTCCCGGGTTGCTTTCGCCGCTTCAGCAGAAATCGGTTTTCCGACGACTTCCGTTTTCGCTTTGTACGGGGCTTTATCCGTATGGTCCGCTTTTTGAATAATGTGCGGTTTGACCATTTCTCCGTTTCCGGCAATGGCTGTCGCGCCCTGAAGAATTTGCATCGGTGTCACTGCCGTCGATTGCCCCCATGAGGTAATCACTGTATTCAACGGTTTGGACAGATCAGATTGACTGTTCACTTCACCCGAAATATCTATACCCGTTTTTTGGTCAAAATGAAACTTCTTAAAATAGTCTTTGTACCGCTCGATTCCTAGCTTTTCCGCCGTCAAGATGGAAAACATGACGTTCGAGGAATGGTAGACACCTTCAATCATCGGGATGGTACCCCATCCTACATCATTGTAGTCTTTAATGACTGTTCCCTTATAATTGTAACTTCCGGATTTGTACGGTTCGTTTGGACGGAAGACACCAGCATCGATCGCCGCTGCCAATGTAAAGATCTTCATCGTTGATCCCGGCTCGAAACGGGACGACACGCCAAAGTTCGTAAAGTCCTTCATGTCGCGTAAATTAGGATTAAAAGACGGTCGATCGGCCATCGCCAGAATTTCACCTGTTTTGGCATCCATGACGATACCGGTTGCATTTTTCGGCTTATATTCGTTGTACATTTTTTGCATCTGTTTCTCGAGTGCTTGTTGAATCCGGTGGTCAATCGTTAAATACAGATTAGATCCGTCTTTAGGTTCGTTGGAGATCTTCGATACACCTTGAATCAGTTCACCACCGCTGCGATCCTTTTCAAACACACGGGACCCAAAGGATTCACGTAAGGCATTGTCATACTGCTTTTCAATTCCCATCTGTCCTTGTAAAACGACGCGTCCCGTATCTTCTGTTATTTTCTGGACAAAACCTAACGTATCCGACAAGAAGATTCCGTTTGGATAGTACCGTTTCGGCTCCTCAATCAGACGAATGCCGGGTAGTTTCAAACGATCAATCTTTTCTTTTTGTTCAACCGTTAAATCGTTACCTTTTTTTCCGAACTCGATTTGAGCACGGTCTTTGTTCTCAATCAAATACGTTTCCAGTTCTTTGACCGACATACCAAGAATCGGCGCAAGTCCTGTCGCCGTTTTCTTGAAGTCGACCACCGTCGCGTCGGGATCTTTTTCACCACCCAATCGATACACTGCCACCAAATGATAAGACGGGATATTGATCGCAATCGGTGAACCGAGTCGGTCAAAGATTTCTCCACGTTCCGCCGACAACGTCGCCTGAGCTTCCCAGCGTTTTTTTTCGGCATAGACAATCATGTCTTCCCCGTGAAATTTCTTTGTCGTCGATAAATACAAAAAGCGCGAAATGAACACCAAAAAGAGAGCAGCAAATATCAACATGACAAAAGCTACTCTCCGTCGGGATTTAGATAGTGGATTCATTTAGGAATCACCTTAATGTTCCCTTTTCGCATATCAAGACCTTGTTCTTTCGCAATCTTGTAAATTCGTTCTGGAGAGCTTAAGTTGGTCACTTCGAGTTGAAGGCGTTCATTTTCTTTTTTCATCTCTTGTGTGACTTGGTTTTCCTTCGCAAGATCACGGCTCACGTTGTACGCTTCGTTATGAGCCCCAATCGTTACACTGCCGAAGAGAACAATCCCGCCGATCATCGCACTGTATAAAAATTTTTCAAATGGGTATAAACGGTATTTTGGACGAACCGCGACGCGCCGTGCGATATCTTCCGTCTTACGTGGTTGCTGGACAGGTTGCTGTCGCGCAGGTTCCATAGATTGAATCGGTTTACGAAGTGGTTCTGCCATTTGAATGCTCCTCTCAACTTTCCTTCATTTTTTCAACAATTCGTAACTTAGCGGAGCGTGAACGACGATTATCATCGAGTTCGTCATCTCCTGCAGTGATCGGTTTTCGTGTAACTAGACGTAATTCCGGCTCAAACTCTTTCGGAATCATCGGTAATCCGGGTGGAAGTTCCGGCAGTGATGACTTTTCCTTAAATGCTTGCTTGCACATACGGTCTTCGAGTGAATGGAAAGTGATGACACATAAGCGTCCACCAACTGCCAAAAGATCAATCGCTTGATAGACAGCGCGGTCAAAAACATTTAATTCATCATTCACGGCAATCCGAATTGCTTGGAACGTCCGTTTTGCAGGATGTCCGCCTTTTCGTCTAGCCGGAGCTGGAATGGCGTCCTTGATCAACTCGACGAGTTCAAACGTCGTTTCGATTGGCCCAAGTTCACGTGCCTTTTCAATCTTGCGGGCAATCTGTTTGGAGAACTTTTCTTCCCCGTATGTAAACAAGATCCGGACAAGATCGTTATACGGCCACTCATTGACGACTTCAAATGCTGAAAGCGGTGACGTTTGGTCCATCCGCATATCGAGTCGGGCGTCAAAGTTGTAACTGAATCCTCGCTCGCCTTCGTCTAGCTGGGGAGAAGATACACCAAGATCAAACAAAATCCCGTCTACCTTTGTAACGGATCGCGCCTCTAATTCTTCTTTTAAATGTACGAAATTACTTTTTATTAATGTAAAGCGACCTTCATACGCCGCGAGACGTTCTGCTGCATGTGCCAGTGCGACATCATCTTGATCAAATGCATACAGATGTCCTGTCGTCAGTTGTTTGACGATTTCTTCACTGTGCCCTGCTCCACCTAACGTACAATCGACATAAATCCCGTCAGGTTTGATATTTAGTCCTTTGATGGACTCCCATTTTAATACTGTTTCATGCTCAAACATGTGCTGCCTCACCTTTCACTGTCCAAACTGGACGTTACTCTTTTTCAATGTATCATATTCTTTCTTAAAAACGTTACGAAAATGAGACAGTTTCCTTGATTTTTTGAACTTTTGTGTATCTTTCGTTAAAAAATCAAAAAAACCTGCATTATCAGCAGGTTTAAATCATAATTTTCAATTGTTCCGCTTCAAGTTGCTCGTATTCGACACGAAGGACCCGGAGTAAATCCAAGCCATACCGATTCAGCCACGGCAACAACGAATGCATTCTCTCCTGCGGTATATTATCTGGTGCCAATTGATACTGGAGTGCGCGATCGGAACGATTGGTTTGTTCATGAAGACGTCGTTTCTGATCGATGATCATTTCAAAGGTCAGTTGAAGCTGTTTATTGAGTTTCGTAGCAATTCCTGTCGTATTCAAAGCCTGTTTTTCAATACGTTGAATTTCTTCGAGTAAAACGTCACTCAGCAATGACGACGTATGCAACTCCCGTTTTATCCCCGTCTCGTCAAACGCTGTCAGCGGAATACCGTTTTGCAAGGCTTCCTCTACTCGTAAACCGTGTTGATTCAACCGCTTGTCATCCCGTGCTTGCAACAGCACTGCACCCATACGCGGAATCAACAACGGCATCGTCCAATCAAAGTGATGGAACAACGGACGCAGTCTTGTCCAGTACGCAAGTTCTCCCGGTCCACCGATATACGCAAGCGTCGGGAATAAGTAGTCCTGCATCAACGGACGTGTAACGACGCTGTTTGAGAATCGCTCCGGACTCGTGTATAACAACGCCAATAGTTCAAGTTCTGTGTACGTCTTACCTTGCTTTGTCGTAAAGTCTGCGTCAGGATACAACAATTCCCGTCCAATATCTTCGACAAACAGATGCGCTGCGTCTTCGTTTAAAAATGTATCCGGTAAATCCTTCGTCTGACGAATACCTTCCGATAGTGCATGTCGAATCTCGTCATTATCTTGAATCAACCGTTCGAAAAACGGGATTTCGAGTCGACGGACAGCTTCCGTATCGGCATCAAAAAAGATAATATCATGATCGACAAGCTCGCCTAAAAACGCTGAAAAGAAACCACCGTAAGTTGTACTCGTTTCAATCAACCGGTCGGATAATGCGAGCAATTCTTTTGTATAGCGCGTCTCCTGTTCCGTACACAATGCTTGGCGAACGATGTCCTTCACTGCCGCCTTGTCAAACGATAAACGGCTGATGGACCGTGTAATCGAATCTGGCGGCGTGACCGACAGCTTCCGCGTCTTGAAATCGTGTGTCGGAACAATCAGATGATTGATTTCGTCAAAGTCATGATCTTCGGTCGCAAGCCAAAAAATCGGAAGGACCGGTCGTCCGAGCAATTGTTCTGTCTGGCGCGCGACCTTCAGACAAGTCAATAATTTATAGACGGCATAAAGAGGCCCCCCGAAAATCCCTGTCTGTTGACCGGTAATCACAACTTGGGCTTCTCCCGTGCGTAACAGCTCAAGGCGTTTCTTTAAAGAACTATCCAAGCGTGGATTTTGCTGTATCAATTCGTCGACAAGAGGACTGAGATGCGTGTATTGCCGTTCTTCCAAGAGTCGGCTTCTCGTCTGCATTCCTTCTGATCCAATGTGATCCACATATTTTGAAAAATCTTGTTGTACCGCTTGATGCATCAGCGATTTTTCATCATACAAGGCGTGAAATGGCTGTACCTTCAAACAAAATCCCTTCTTTCTAACGATATCAATGAATGAAAAACTGACGAATCCCGATTCCAAGCAACAACAATTGAAGCGGCAAGGCAATCAAGATGGTAATCCGCCAGCTATGTCGAATCATCTGTCTATAATCTACATCCACTTTTTTGATTCGTTGCCACAAGGCATTGACTGCAAAAATCAAGAGTACGGCAATTAAGAGCCACCCTAAATAATTTTGACCCGTTAATGCAATCAAGGCGACGTGAATCCCATACAATACGATGAATGTACCTAAATCAAGTGCAAAACGAACGGCTTTTCCATGTTGGCGAAAGACAACCAAAAAAATAATGTATAAGCTGATCAAGCTGAAAATCGGAAAAATAATAAACCACGTCACATCGAATCCCCTCTTTTTTCCTGAGATTTAATCTGGTGATAATAAAACGTCAGTAAGGGTGTCGGTTCACTTGCTTGTTCGAGAATATAACCGACAATCGGTTCAATTTCTGTTTGTCTTCCATGCTCTAGATCTTGAAGCATCGACGAACGATTTAGCGCAGTTCGTCTGATGACCTGTTCGATTTCTTCATATGTGATAGGATGCTTTGGAAAAACGTTCCGCACCTCTTCAAAAATACCGTATGCTTTTGCAACATATGGTGTTTCCAATAATTGACCATTCGGTATCCGGTAGTAGGCAGTCAATGGGTTGATAACCGCGTTCATGAATAATTTCGTTAACATGACCTGTTCAATATTCAGGACATGCTCAAACTGTAAAGATGTCGCTTCGAGCATCGGAACAAAGGACTGCCCGTAGCGGATACGTCCCATTCCGGTATGCTGCACCGCATACTGTCCCGTTTTCATGGCACCATGTTCAACGATCCCAAACAGAGCATGTTGTACCCGCTCCGCCTCTTTCACATGTCCCATTCCGTTCTGCAGGAACATGACTGGCATCTTTCCGGTCGTCAGATACGGCATCACACTTTTTATATCATACGACTTTGTCGTCACGAATACCAAGTCTTGTGACTCGAATTGATCAAGCGGTCGCACCTCTACAGGTGAACTGACTTGATCATCGCGGAGAATCGTGATGTTGTGCGCTGTCGTCTGTCTCGTATAGAGTGTCACATCATGCTGCTCTGCAAGGTAGGATGCGATCAATAATCCAATCGATCCGGCACCGATGATTCCCACTTTACTCATTCGTTCACTCTCCTTTGCTCATCAAAAAAAGCGACCTGTCAAACCGATTGCTCGATTCTAGGGTCGCTTTTATACCGATCATTCAGCTTACTTGCTGACGATTTCTTTACCTTTGTACGAGCCACATGCTTTACAAACGCGGTGTGAAAGTTTCATTTCACCACAGTTTGGGCACTCGACCATACCTGGTACACGGAGTTTGAAATGAGTACGGCGAAGACGTTTGCGTGTTTTCGACGTTCTGCGGAATGGTACTGCCATCGTTGTCCACCTCCTTGAAAAAATACACTCGTCTTTATGAAAAGATTAGGAATCCTGATCCTTTTTAAAGAACTGAGCGAGACCCGCAAGTCGCGGATCAATTTTTGGTTCAGCTTCTTCTGGCGCTTCTTCAGAGAGAATCGTCCAGCCTTCCCCTTGAACCAACTGATTTTCTTCATCATCCCCATGCACTTGCACTGGCACATGAAGTAAAATCAATTCTTGCACGAGTGGTTGAAGATCAACCGTGTTCCCGTTTGGTAAATTGATGTCATCCGAGTCACTCGGAACAGCATCAACTTCAAGCAGAAACGACTCGATCGATTCAATCTCGAACGGGTACGCGACGTCACTCAGCGTCCGGGCATCCGGAAGCGTCATTTCACCTGTAATCCGGAGATTGAATATTAATTGATTCGATGTAAACGATGCATTTGCACGAACGTGCACAGGTTGCACCGCCCGGATATCCGGATGGAGGGCGATAAGCTCAGGAAGCTCAATCGTCTCGTTAACCTGAAGTTGACCCAGATTGCGCAATTTATTCAATTGCATCAGGGACCATTTCATCCGAATCACCTCAATTGCAACAATATGAATTATAGAGAGGACATCTTGTTTTGTCAATGTTTTTTCTTTACACTGAAATCGCTAGAGAACGAACACTTTTGGACGTCTTCATCCATATTACCGCACTTAATTCGGTTTGCAAAGGAGAAAGTTTCATGAGAATGACCGCAATTATTTCTGAGTACAATCCGTTTCACAATGGACACCTGTATCAAGCGAAAATCGCACGCCAAGAAACTGATGCTGATTTAATCGTCGCCGTCATGAGCGGGACCTTCACTCAACGCGGAGAACCTGCTTTTACGGATAAATGGACCCGTGCTAGAGCAGCTGTCGCAAGCGGTGAAATCGATCTGGTCCTCGAGCTTCCTTTTTATTTTGCCGTACAGCGGGCTGATCGCTTTTCACTCGGTGGTGTCACGATCGCCGAGGTGATCGGCGCAAGTACCTTGTCTTTTGGAAGTGAATGCGGGGAGATCGAACCTTTTATCGCGGCAGCTGCCGAAAATCAGGAAGCGCACCCCCGCTATCAGGAATTACTTCAACTGGGGCTGGCACGTGGTTTATCTTCCGCCGCTGCTGCCAGTCAAGCATTTAAAGCAATGACGACGACACTCGATTTGACGACACCAAACAATACACTTGGATATTATTATGCACGTGCCGCCTCAACGATTTCTCTGCATACAACAAAACGAATCGGAAGCGGCTATCACGACCTGTCTGTCGGCGACATCATGAGTGCAACGGCTGTGCGTGCCCATTACGCCCATCATCGTTCCTTGACCGGTTTACCGAAGCAGACTGCTGAGGCATTGCAGAACAGCGTCTTCACGTCATTTGATGTCTACTATCCTTTTATCCGTCATCGTCTTCTGACGACACCTCTCGATGATTTAACGCAATTTAACGGCATGGACGCGTCCCTCGTTCCACGTTTAGTGGAAGGTGCCCGTAAAAATGACTCTTTTGAGTCCTTTTTATCTGCAGTCAAAACACGGCGCTATACACGGACCAGTATCCAACGCACGCTCATTTATCTCTTGACGTCCACGACAAAGCAGGAGATGTACGGTCTGTCGTTCGATCAGATCGACTTCGTTCGCCCGCTCGCATTTAACGACAAAGGACGGCAAGCTTTACGTGAAATCAAACAACGGATTCCGGTTATTTCGACCTTCGAAAAACATCCGTGGCTCATTAAAGAAAGCCAAGTTACAGCTGCTTACGCAGTGCCCTTGGCTCGTTACGACGTGCTTGAAGAACATCGCCGGTTTGCTTATTTTTCAGGTAAATCCTCTAAATAATCGAGGGCATCTTCCACCGTTTTAATCGGGACGAGTTTCATCTTCGTCTCGATTTTTTTGATGGATGGTTTAGCTTCTTTGTAATTTTCACCGGCAGGAACAAACATGATTTCTGCATCGGCTTCATCCGCCGCCACGACTTTTTGCCATGCTCCGCCAATTGGACCAACTTTGCCGCCTTCTTCGATTGTACCTGTGCCGGCAATTTTATAGCCTTTCGCCAAATCCCCTTCCGTTAACTGATCGTAAATTTCCAGTGTAAACATCATGCCGGCTGACGGACCACCGACATCTTCGACGTTAAAGTCAACTTCCGGTTTTGTTGAAACGGACGACATCGGGAGCGGTTCATAGATCCCCAGTCCAACCTGCTCGGATTCTTTTGTCAGACGGTTGACCGTAATCGCCGCCTTTTGCTCTTTTTTATTTCTCAGGAAAGTCAAATCGACTTTTGTTCCTGCCTTCTTGGCATTAATCGTCTTCATGAAGTCACGTAACGATTCGATGGAGTTCCCATCCAACGAGACAATCTGATCCCCAGCCTGCAGCTTTCCGGCAGCCGGTCCACCCGGAATGACACCGGAAACGTATATGCCTTTAAAATCAACAGAAACCTGTTTTCCAGCGAGCTCGTACCCTTCAATCATCGCATTATGTTGCGCCTCTTCCATATAAAGCTTCTGGCGGTCCTCATACTGCGCATCCGATTCTCCGTCATACAAATAATCACTGACGCTTGAACGGTCTGCAAACGGCAAGAACAGGCTTTCTACAAGGAAGTAGGGAGTCGCCCGTCGTTGTGCGATTGTCAGCATCATTAAATCACCCGGTTCCTTGGTCGCTCCTTTGACATCGATCAATCGTTCCGTCGATGTCGCATCTCCCGGATAGGAAATGAAGTACGGAAGCGGAGCAAAAAAAGCGATCATCGCAGCAATGATTGCTGCCAGTGCCGGTTTCCATGCTTTCATTTCAGTTCTCCTTTGCTGTACTTATGACGTAGCGCCTCTTCAACGATCGGAGGAACGAGCCCCGCGACCGAAGCACCGTATTTCGACGCTTCCTTTACGATAGACGAACTCAAAAAAGAATACTGATTATTTGTCATCATGAACAACGTTTCAATTTGATCATTCATTTTTTTATTGATTGATGCGACCTGCATCTCATATTCAAAATCCGATACAGCCCGTAGTCCTCTTACAATGGCCGTCGCTCCGACTTCGGATGCATAATCGACGAGCAGTCCGTCAAAAGAATCTACTTTAATGTGCGGCAGGTGTTCTGTCACTTCAGAGATCAGTTCCATTCGTTCGCGTACTGAAAAAAGAGGTTGTTTTGAAGAATTGTTCAGGACAGCGACGATGATTTCGTCGAAAATGGGAGCTGCCCGCTCAATGATATCAAGATGTCCATTCGTGATGGGATCAAAACTCCCGGGACAGACGGCGATCCGTTTCATACATGTTCCTCCAGTTCTGTAAATTCATATAATGTCATCGAGATGACCGTCGAATAGCGGAGTCGTTTGATGACACCCAGACGACCGATTTGATCCGGTAATTCCGTCTCCGATCCGTGTTCACATACGATGACACCGTTACTCGTCAACATATCATGTTGTTCTATGTAAGCGACGTGTTCAGCCAATTGTTCTTTGGCGTACGGAGGATCAAGAAAAATTAATTTAAATGGTTCTTCCGATGCCAATTCTGCAAGCGCAACCGTCACGTCTTTCTTTAAAACACGACTTTCTTTGATGAAGCGGGTTGTTTCAAGGTTTTCCTTAATCGTTTGAACCGCCTTGTATTGTTGATCTACAAAAACAGCTTCGTCACATCCGCGCGACAACGCCTCAATCCCAAGTCCGCCGCTTCCCGCGAACAGATCAAGTGCCTTTCCCCCGTCAAAATACGGTCCGATGACATTAAATAAAGATTCTTTGACCTTATCGGTCGTTGGGCGGGTTTGATCTCCCGGTACAGCCTTGATTCGCATTCCTTTTCGGTTTCCGGATATTACGCGCATTCATTCTCATCCTTTCAAAAAAGAGCGACGAGGATGTCCTCATCGCTCTATCCGTTAGACTTCTTCTTGCATTTTACCTTTTTTGTTGGCATAGGTTTCAACGATAAACGGTCGTTCTGAACGAACGACACGTTCGACAAACGGCAATTCCGCAATTCGTTCAACGACTTGTTCATATCGCTCGAGATCGACATATAAAAAAACGTACCGCTCCCGTTTTGATGTGAAATAGACGTTTCCATATCGGCGTAATTGACGGGATGCCTTTAACGCTTTGACATAGACGATGAGTCCGATTCGTTCCTTAATCACAACCCCGTTCCTCCCTTACACAATGTTTAGCCGCTGCAGCTGCAACTTCCACCCGTCGAACAACCACCTGCGCATCCTTGATCGAAAAACGGATTACCGGTCGGCACTTTGATTTGGGGTGACACTTGTCCTGCGAGCACTAGACTGACCTGTCCAAGTAGTGTTTCCAGTTGTTTTTCGGCTTTTTTAAACTGTGCGACTTCTTCTTGAAGATCAAGCGCCCGTTTCACTTCATGGACTTTTTTCGTAATCGTTTGATAATCGGGATGGTATCGGCCAAACCGTTGTACCAATTCATATTCTTCCTTGATCCGATTAAAGTCACGAATGACGTCCTGGGCTTGTCTTGAATCCGCCCGTCGCTGTTTTGCTAATCTATATGCTTGACCTGTTTCGCTTTGCGAGAGAGAGTATGCAAGGTCTTCCGCTGCGTTGATGAGGTCGATTGTTTTATCTGAATAAATCACAACGAATCTCCTCCTTAACTTAACCATCATATCATAACATTTATCTCGCTCCTAGCACGCTGAATTGTGTATAATTTGTTCAGAAGGAAGGACTGAGTTGTATGCAACTTTTATCGTTTAATATGTTCCGCACGATCGGAATCAGAACCGAACATGCAAAATCTGATTATCATTTTGAGTCATTAAATAAAATCGCACAGGCAGACGTGATTTTATTCCCGGAATATTGGCAGATTCATTCCATCATTTACGGAATGAACAAACCAATTTTTCCTTCAGCCGCCACATTCCATCTTGGACACGATAAAATCGAAATGACACGGATCTTTCAAACCGTCATTCCGGACAATATCCCACGAACCGGCATCTACGGAAAAAATGAATTCACTGTCACACGGGTGCTGAATGAATTCTCGTTTCCATTCGTCGCGAAGACTGTCCGGAGTTCGATGGGACAAGGCGTCCATCTGATCAAAAATCAAGCAGACTGGGACACATATACTGCTGCACATGATACTTTTTATGTACAGGAATACATTCCAAATGAAAAGGATTTACGTGTCGTCGTCGTCGGTGATCAAGTCTTGGCTGCTTACTGGCGCGTCGGAGGAGCCCAGTTCTTGAACAACGTCGCTCAAGGCGGTGTACTGGACTTCGAAAACATCCCGCAAGATGCCGTTGCGTTCGTCCTTGATCTTGCGAAGCGACTCGACATCGATCATGCCGGATTTGATCTCATTTTCCGGGATGGGCATATCTATGTTCTTGAGTTCAATGTTTTCTTTGGTGGAGAAGGATTAAACCATCTCGGCATCCATGCACCGGATACTATTCTGGAGTACGTGGAACGGAAATATGGAAGTTCATGAATTCTTCAAATTGACTTCACAACTTTTTCTTTATCGGTTGTTTCATTATGGTATGATAGCTTGGAAAGACTAGTGTACACTAGCAAACTGGGGTATAGGGGGATTTACAGATGAAGTTTGAACAGTTCGGAATCGAAGGCAAGGAAATTAAGTTCGGGTTACTTGAAACGATTATGGATCATCATCGTTTTGTACGCGAAGGACAGTGGGATTATGAGCGTGCCATGTATGACATGAAGTACGAAAAACAATCGACGGGAGAGGTATTTTATCTCCGAGTTCCAGTTTACGCGATTCAAGGTGAAATCGAAGACCGTCAAGCAGTCGTTCGGATGTTGACACCATTACTCGGAAAACACTATTATCCGCACGGTGTTGAATACGATGAGGAATTTCCTCCTGAAATCGTCAAAGACTGCGAACGTCGTCTGACAGCCTTACTCGAAACACTCGAAAAATAAGGTGCTTCCAAATCAAAATCCATCTCATATGGATTTTGATTTTTTTTATCGCAATTAGGCGACAATCCTCTCACTTCTAAACCTTAAGAGCAAAGCCCAAGTGGAGGTGGGAGATGAAATGCATGATGAAGCATAGATCGAGGTAATTCAATGTGCACTGTGAAAGAAAAAAGCGGCTCTTCTCGATCAAGAGAAAAACCACTACTTTGTCTTCAGTCTGAATGGTTCTTCTCACTCAGGAGAAGAACTACTTTTTATTTGGCGATCAACTGTAAATAATCCAGTACATCTTCGCCTAACTGAATATTCATCTGCTCACGCAAATAATGATATAGTGCAGCAAGTCGGCTTGGATCAACATGGACTTTCAGACTGAAAGAAATAGAATCGTCTGATACACGTTTGATTCGAACGACTGTCGCTCCGAAATCCACAACTGTGCAAAGCAACAATTCTTCAATCGCCTGAACAGAAACTGTCACTTCGCCTTGTACCTTGTATTGTTCCATCACGAAATTCACTCCTTCGCAAGTTGTTTGACCGATGTCATAACTTCCTCTAAGTCGACCGGTTCGTCCGGTGTCTTCGCCATCGATGAAATCGCCCGGACTTTGTTGTCTCGATCAAGAATGAACATTTGTGTTCCGTGCGTCACTAAGCCGCTTTCCGCTTTAGAATAATAAAAATTCAACTGACGGGTCAGACGGTCAATAACAACTCCATCTCCTGTCAACACCTTCCACCCTTCCGCATTGGCTTCAAAGTTGGACGCATATTTTTTCAAAACTTTTGGTGTGTCGACTTTCGGGTCAACGGTCACGGCGACAAGTTCAACATCCGAGCCGTACAACTCTTCCGCCCGTAACTGTTTCTCTAACTTCCGGTAGTCATTAAGTGTCAAGGGACAGATGTCCGGACAGTTGGAATAGAAGAAGGTCAAGATCTTTACTTTTCCGTCTTCGGAATTAAACGCTTTCCCATCCACTGCATTCGTCAATTCAAATGGAGTCGGTTCTGCGATGACGGGTAATTTTTCTTTCATGAAAAAGTAATAGTAGCCACCGGCTGCCGCAATGAGAATCAATACAGCTGCTGCAACCGTCAAATAACTGTTTTTCTTCAAGTCATGACCTCCTTAGTGGTTCCAGATTGCCCGAAACACGTTTGTCGTCTCTCCCGGTTCATACACCACATAGAGAAGGCAGTAGACGATGACTCCTGTAATCGCGGTTAAGAACCAGATGACAGAAGCTTTAGGACCGATTTTACGGTGTTTCGTAAAGTTTTTCTTATACGCAAAGAAAAGTGCCATCAATCCGAGTACTCCACCCGATGTTGCTAAAATGATGTGGAAGATTAAAAATCCTGTGTAATACGGTTTAATCGTGTCTGGTCCGCCAAAGGCTGTGTTACCTAACAAGATTGTCCGTAACGCATACATGATGAAAAATAACAGTGCTAAAGCAGCAGCAATCGTCATGACGAATTGATGTGCTTTCATGTTCCGGCGCGTCTGCGCAATCAAAAACCAACCGATCGCAACAAAAATCGCACTGATGACGATCAACGAGACACAAATCAACGGCAAATAACTCATGTTCCAACTTCCCCCAATTTAATCCGCTTTTGGCGAGAAGGACATACCTTCATCGACAGCAGTACTTTTAGAACGTCTCACCCACGTAAAGAATGTAAGTCCGAAGAACAATCCGTATACCAACTCTTGACCAAGCTTCATCAATACGCCACCAAAACGTTGGTCTTCCAGCAGATCTTTTGTTGTTCCGAACAAACGCTCCATATCAAGTCCACTTACATCATTGTTTGGCATACAATACGCAAGAACTTTTGCGAACGTCGCCGGATCTTGATAAGCTTCATATTGAAAACTTTGACTAAAGATCATGAAGGCACAGGCTGGTGTCAACAAGACGCCATTTGCGACGATATACACCATTTTCTTCAAATCCGACAAGCTGTCTTCTTCGTTGACTGGTGCAATAATCGGATACCACATCGTCATACTGAGGAAAATCAATGCCCCGTGGAAAATCCGGTGCACCGTGTAATTCGTCAGGACATAATCAAAAATGAACGGCATATGGTAAAACGTAAACAGTGAATTAAACACGACCAATGCAATCAATGGCAAGATAAAGAAGCGTAATACTCGTCCAAGATAAGGGACTTCAAACAAACGTTTGAATACCCATCCAGGAATCGCTAGCATCAACAGCGGCGGTGCCACCATATAGACGAATACCATCTGCAACATATGCGCTGAGAACGTAATATGCGCCATTACATCGAGCGGACTACCAAAACCAATGTAATATACTACCAAAGCAGCCAACATGGAAAATTTCTGACCAAGCGTTGTTTCCGCCTCATCCGGCCGACGAATTTTTTCCGTCACGACTGCATAAAAAATATAGATTCCAATCAACAGTAAAGCATAATATGGACTCCATAAAACCGTCCAGTCAAATTGTGATAAAGATCCCCTTAAGTTGCCTAACACATTTCTCACCCCGTTCCTTTTTCCTACAGATTAAGATTACCGTTCCCCTATTTCATTGTAAAGGTTTCTCATAAAACGATTCTAAAATAAAAGACCATCCTGCTAAACGTTAGCAGAATGGTCACAATTTATTACCAGATTAAAAGACGGAGTGTCGCGACAATCGTCAAGGCGACGAAGATCCCAAGTGCCATCATGACTTTAATCCATGTGTTCCCTTTATTGTTCATGTGCATGAACATGTAAAGTTGGAGATACACTTGCACGATCGCCATGATGATCAAGAATCCACCGGCTGCCCAGTGAGGCATGAGTTCTGCCATGACCGCACCAAAGGCGATCAACGTCAGGAAGATCATCAAAGCAAAACTTGTGAGTTGAAGTTGCATCTCGCGGCTGCGATCTGCTTTCATCTCGAGCTCAATTTGATTACGTGTCAGTTGCGGTTCGTGTTTTTCCATCTTATTTCACCATCCCCATGAGGTAGACGACTGAGAAGATAAAGACCCAGACGACGTCAATGAAGTGCCAGTAAAGACTTGAAACATAATACTTCGGTGCGTTGACGACGGTAATACCGCGGTTCCAGTTCCGGATCAACAATGTAGAGATCCAGAGAAGACCAAACAAGACGTGTGCTCCGTGGAAACCAACCAATGTGTAGAACGCTGATCCAAAAGCACTTGAAGTAAACGTGTGCCCGATGTGGTAGTAATGATTAAACTCATAAATCTCACCCGCTAAGAACGCTAGTCCAAGAACAAGTGTGATGATCAACCACATTTTCATCTTCTTCACATCATTACGTTTCATCGCCATCATCGCAAGGACACTTGTCAGTGAACTTGTGAGAAGGAGCATTGTCATGATGAAGACAAGACCCATTTCAAAAATATCGTAACTGCGTAATCCTTCTTTCGCACCCGAGTTATGCAACCCGATGTACGTCCCGAATAGAGAGGCAAACAATGTTGTCTCTCCACCAAGGAAGAACCAGAAGGCTACATATTTATTCTTACCCTCAAGTGTTGCTTTTTCAACATGATCCGGAATACCCGTGATCGGGTTATTTGGAACTGAATGATGTCCCATCTTACTTCGCCTCCTTTTCAGCTTCAAGGCGTAGATCTTCTTCGATGACGGATTTTGGAATGTAGTATCCTTCATCGTCAATCCATGAACGGAGGAACATCGCAACGAGTGTCGTAGCGAGACCGATCAACGCAACGACGAGACCGACTGTTCCGTAGTCCAGGCGAAGAATAAATCCGAGACCTGCGAGGAATAGACCGACTGACATGACGAACGGCAGAATCGTGTTATTCGGCATGTGGATATCGCCAACTTCTTCCGAAACGGAAACGGTTTTGTTTCCTGCCATTTTTTCGAGCCAGTATGTGTCAAGTCCTTTGACAAGTGGTGTTTGTGCAAAGTTATATTCTGGTGTTGGGACAGGAAGCGTCCACTCGAGTGTCCGTCCATCTCCCCAAACATCACGTTTGACGTATTCTTTTGACATCAATGCCGCTGCAATCGAAACAACCAATACGATTGTCGAGACACCCATGAAGCCTGCCCCGATTGACGACAGCAAGTTCATTGTTTCCCAGCCTTGGTTTGGCAAGTACGTGAAGACACGACGTGGCATTCCTGTCAGACCGAGAATGTGTTGCGGGAAGAACGTCAAGTGGAAGCCGATGAAGAACAACCAGAATTGAATTTTACCCCAGAATTCGTTGAGCTGTTTCCCGAACATGAGCGGGAACCAGTAGTAAAGACCGGCGAAGAGACCAAAGACAACCCCACCGACGATAACGTAGTGGAAGTGGGCAACTACGAAATAACTGTCATGGTACTGATAATCGGCTGGTGCAACAGAAAGCATGACACCCGTCATACCACCAACGAGGAACGATGGAATGAAGGCAACCGAATACAACATCGCGACAGGGAACGTCAGTTTACCGCCCCACAGCGTAAAGAGCCAGTTGAATATCTTAACCCCGGTCGGAACGGCAATCGCCATTGTCGCAACCGCGAAGATCGCGTTCGCAACAGGACCGAGACCTACTGTGAACATGTGGTGAACCCAAACCATGAATCCTAAGAAACCGATCAACATTGTCGCAAAGACCATCGTCGTATAACCGAAGAGACGTTTACGGGCAAAAGTAGGAATGATTTCTGAGAAGATACCGAAGGCCGGTAAAATCAAGATATACACTTCCGGGTGACCGAAAATCCAGAAAAGGTGTTCCCAGATGACGATGTTACCACCCGCTGCCGGATCAAAGAAATGAGCTCCGAACAATCGTTCAAACGTCAAGAGGAATAATCCGACCGTAAGTGGCGGGAATGCGAAAACGATCAAGGCAGAAGCTACGAATGCTGTCCATGTGAACAACGGCATACGCATCAGTTTCATACCTGGTGCACGCATGTTCAAAATTGTAACGAGGAAGTTAATTCCCCCCATAAGTGTACCGAAACCAGAAATCTGTAATCCAAGTGCATAGAAATCAACACCAAGTGATTCTGGAACTGTTGAAAGTGGTGCATACGCAGTCCATCCTGCGTTTGGTGCTGCGCCGAAGAACCATGATAGGTTCAAGAGCACTCCCCCGAAGAAGAACAACCAAAAACCAAGTGCGTTTAAAAATGGAAATGCAACGTCACGTGCTCCGATTTGAAGCGGAACAGCAGCGTTCATATACCCGATCAACATCGGCATCGCCGCCAGGAAGATCATCGTCGTACCGTGCATCGTGATCAACTGGTTAAATAATTCACCGCTGACGAAATCGTTCATCGGTTTAATCAATTGAAAACGAATCATTAAGGCTTCTACGCCACCGACCAGAAGGAAAAACAATCCGGACATGATGTAGAGAATACCAATTTTTTTATGGTCGACTGTCGTTAGCCAGTCCATGATGCCGCTTTTTTTCTTCGGCATACCCATAGTATGTGTCCCCACTATGATTCCCCCTTAAATATTATTGGAGCTTCTTGTCCAATAGGTAGTCTGCAAGTTCGCTTAACTCTTCATCGCTGATCTTATCTTCAGAGAAACCAGGCATTTTTGTTCCTTGTTTTTCTTTTTGCGGATCGCGAATCCATTTTTCGAGATTTTCTTTGTCATGATCAAGGTATCCAGCGATACGTTGACGATCACCAAAGTTCGTTAAGCTTGGCGCGACTTTCCCGCCACCGTGACAGCTGAGACAGTTTTGTGCGTAGACTTGCTCGCCTGTCGTCCAGTTCTTTTCGTTTTTTGCATCCAACTGTTTTGTTTCTGCTTCTTTAGCTGACTTCATGTCTTTAAGCCATGCATCGTAATCATCTTGCTCAAGTGCGATGACTTTAAAGTCCATCAATGCGTGTGATGGTCCACATAACTCCGCACATTTACCGTAGTATGTACCGGCTTCTTGTGCTTGTAACCACATTTCATTCTCAAGACCTGGGTTTGTATCTGTTTTACCTGAAAGAGCCGGTACCCAGAATGAGTGAATGACATCTTTTGAAGTTAAGTTGACAGCAACTCGTTTTCCGACTGGAATAACAAGTTCTTGTCCTGTTGAAACACCTTTGTCCGGATATTCGAACTCCCACCAGTACAGGTTTGCTGTAACGTTGATGACTTCGTTTTTCTTCGCTTCTTTCGCATCTGCTAATTCAACCGTCGTTTTGATGGTTGGTACGGCAAGAACGACTAACAAGAGAATCGGAATGACTGTCCAGATGATTTCAAGTGTGTGATTTCCTTCCACTTGTTTCGGAACAGTGTTGTCTCCAGCTTTACGACGGAATTTCATAAGTACGTAAATATAGATGACTGCTACAATCGCAAGGACAAACAACATGACCCATAAGCTGAGCTTAATGATTTCAAGTTGCATTTGTGCGCCTTCCCCGCGAGGCTGTAGTGCGGACAATTCCGGGATTCCACAACCTGATAACAATAATGCCATCAAACCGATCGGAAGAAGCCGGAAGAGCATTTTTCCTGATTTTTTCACAACCATCCCCACTTTCTTTTCCCCAATTTTTTTCTTTCTTAAATGGTGTCCGTGAATATGTCAAATCGTTTTAGAGAGAAACGAGTACGACCGTCACGATCCAAGCCGTGAAGTAAAAGAGCGAGAAGAAAAACATCTTCGAAGCCCACTTAATCTCAGCTTGTTCTTCCTTGATTTTGAGACCTTTCAGTCCCATGTAGAGCCAGTATCCGCCAAGCACAGCCATGACAAGCATGTAAATGATGCCGTAATGCGCAAGGAGGAGTGATGATGGTAGCAATACTGCGATCCACCATACAATTTGTCGTTTCGTGATCGCAAAGCCATTGACGACAGGCAACATTGGAATACCGGCAGCCCGGTACTCTTCCGTCCGTCTCATGGCGAGCGCAAGGAAGTGAGGCGGTTGCCATACGAACATGATGAGAAATAAAATCCATGCATCGATATGAAGTGTCGGAGTAACTGCCGCAAATCCAATGATCGGTGGCACTGCTCCTGAAATACCACCTACGACCGTATTGATCGTATGCGTCCGCTTCAACCACATCGTATAAATAACGACGTAGACAAACGAACCGATCAATCCGAAAACTGCCGCGACATGGTTAACAATCAGCAAGAGAACAGTACCGGCAGCCAGTATCCCAAGTCCTAATGCCAATATCCGTTGCCCGTCCATCTTACCGGTTACACTCGGTCTTCCCATCGTCCGTTCCATCTTATAATCAATGTCACGGTCGATGTAGTTATTGAGGTAACAACTACCGGCAATGACCAGTCCACTTCCGAGAAGTGTCCACAATAACGTCAACTTCGTCTGCCACAAATAGAGTAGAACATCATCCGTTAAGTACGATGCCGCTACGACATAACCCGCGAAGACGGTGATGAGATTCGCACGAACGATTCCCATCTTTGCTAGGGTGACATAGTCCTTGAACGTCGGCTGATCTGATTGCTCGATCATGATGTCCAGGGTCTCCCCGTTTACTTTCGCCATGTTGTTTCCTCCTTCTAACCGCCTGTATTCTTTCTGTACGTAGGATTCACGTATTTTCTTCACAGAAATAACACAGACACGCCACGAAACGCCCTTTTCTCTATAAAAGATACCACATATTCAAGGTCATGACGTATGAAAATACTTTCGACATAATGAACAAAATGTGAAATCTATGTGATTTACCTCACAGTTCACCATATTTACCTAATATTAGAATAGCGTTCTTCTAAAAGATTGCAAGCGTTTCGATATTTTTTATGCGATACTATTGCTAGGTATTTCAAGTATCATGTATTTTTCCTAGAAAGGTGGTGGCTGCGTTTTGAATCGAAAACTTTCGATTTTTTCAGCATTTGTCACATTCACAATGATGATTGTTCTTCTCATGGGGGGAACTGTCACGAAAACAGACTCCGGAAACGGATGCGGGACCGATTGGCCGCTCTGTCATGGCGAGTTGATTCCAACTAATCCAAGTGTCGAAACGATGATTGAGTATAGTCACCGCGCTGTAACAGGAGTCGTCGGTTTATTGATCATCGCCTTATGTCTTTGGACCCTTGTCGCATTCAAAGATCGTCTGGATATAAAGATTTTTGCTTTTCTGGCTTTCATCTTTATGTTGATTCAATCGATTGTCGGTGCTGGTGCCGTCGTCTGGCAACAGTCAGATCTCGTCATGGCATTACATTTCGGAATCTCATTGATTTCTTTTGCTTCCTTACTTATTTTGACGATCTTGATTATGGAGCGCCCCGGTCAAGAGTTCAGGGAATCGGTCCCAGCGTTCTTGCGTAAGCTTCTGTATGGCTTATTGGTTTATACACTCATCGTCGTGTATACCGGTGCGTTCGTCCGCCACGTGGGCGCCACTTATGCCTGTGTAGGCTGGCCGGTCTGTTCGCAGCCGTCGATGACCTTCGAAGCGTGGGTTCAGATGATTCACCGGATTTTGGCAGGACTCCTGTTCTTCTATACGTTGTTCGTTCACTATACGGCGATTCGTTTGAAACACCGGACAGCACGGACCGGGATGTTATTCGCAACCTTTTTCATCTCTTGTCAGGTCGCAACCGGTGCCTGGATCGTTCTCGGTGGACATGCCACGTATGTTCCTTTATTACACGCATTCTTAATCACTTGCTATTTCGGAGTCATCTCTTACCTCGCTTATCATGCTTTCCGGACACGAAAAGATAACTCCCGGCTGCGCTGATCAGCTCTTCAACTAAAAAACAGATCGCGGACTTCAAACATCCACGATCTGTTTTTTTACACCATTTTATTTAAAACGGGCAATTGCTCGTTTCCGGGCCATATCGTGCTCGACAATCGGCATCGGATAATTATAATCTTTTCGTTGTTGTTCCGTCGGTTCATGAATGGCCGTTTTAGGTAAATCCTTGATTTCCGTCACATATTTGCGGATGAACGTTCCATCCTTATCAAATTTCTTTGACTGGGTCGTTGGATTGAAAACTCGGAAGTACGGTACAGCATCCGTCCCGACGGACGCTGCCCACTGCCACCCTCCAATATTCGACGCCGCTTCATAATCGACCAATTTCTGTTGGAAGTAACGTTCACCTTCTTGCCAATCGATCAGCAAATCTTTTGTTAAGAACGAGGCGACAATCATCCGTAAACGGTTATGCATCCATCCTGTCGTGTTGAGTTGCCGCATGGCTGCATCGACAATCGGATAGCCGGTTTTCCCTTCTGTCCAAGCTTTGAATCCCGCCTCATCTTTTTCCCATTCGATTTTTGTATACTGTTCATTGACCGGTAATCGTTTTGATTCCGGATAGTGCATCAAAATGGTGTAATAAAATTCCCGCCAAATTAATTCTGTCAGGTACGTCTGCTTACCTTTCGAATCCTCCTCTTGCTGGACAGCTTCAAAGATTGTCCGAATCCCAATTTCACCGGTCCGCAGATAGCGTGACATCAGACTCGTCCCGTCGACAGCCGGCAAATCCCGTTGTTCGTCGTAAGAAGCCAGGTTATTTTTGATGAATACCTGCAATCGTTTAGCGGCTTGCTCTTCTCCTACACCAAAATCAGCATCCGATGCCGCCTGTTTAAAATAATCCAACATGAATGCATTGTTTTGACGCCGTTTTTGATAACGCTTTTTCAGCAGGTCCAGATTAACCGGATACGGTCCCGCTACATCTTTCTTCAAAAAAGCATTTTTATACGGTGTAAACACTTTATAATAAGAACCGTCATTTTTTTTGACCGTATGTGGGTGAAGCAAATGACGGTCAAGAAGACGCTCCGTTTTTTTGTCGCCCCGCTTTTTCATGATGCCGTCGTCACGACTTTTAAACGGTTCTACATACTCAGCGTTGAATAACAGAACATCCGCCATATCCGTCGCCTCTAGGAAATCTTTTTCGTTTCCTTCGATGAAACGAATCGGCATCCCGTGCGTTTTACAGTTTTTTGCGAAGTGTTCAAGTGCCTGAAAGAAATATTGTTGTCTGGCGTCATACTCTCCAATATAGTCCGGGTTCACCCAGAAAACGAACTCGACGTTTGCTTGTTCGTTATTTTCAAGGTAGTCGACTGCCTGTGCCAACATGTGATTGTCCTCCATTCGAAAATCACTTCGAATCCAGCAGATGATGTTCATAGTTGTTCCTCCCCAAAATGACGATGAACGAAAAACAGGCAATCCGCCATGCGTTTTGCCTGTCTTCGTCATACTGTGTCTATTGTCATTTACGCTTGTCTTTTAAATGAATTCAATCAATAAATCTTGACTTGCGATAGCTTCGCCTTCTTTGACGTGGACTGACTTGATCTCACCGTCTTCAGGTGCTTGAATCGTCGTCTCCATTTTCATCGCCTCTGTTACAAGCAGTTGCTCGCCCTTACGAACCCGAGTTCCAGGCTCAACCAAAACTTTCAAGACACTACCCGGCATTGACGCACCAATCTGTTTCGGATTCGATCGATCGGCTTTCGGTCGGCTGGATGAACTTTCTTTGATGCTGATGTCTTTTACTTCGACTTCACGCGGCACACCGTTCATCTCGTAGTAGATGACACGGACACCGTGATCGTCCGGTTGACCGATTTGGATTAACTTCAAGTACAATGTTTTTCCGCGCTCGATTTCGACTTCGATCGTTTCCCCGAGACGCATGCCGTGGAAGAACGTACTCGTATCGAGTACTGAGATGTCACCATATCGTTCGACATACGAACTGTAGTCAAGGAACACTTTCGGATACAAGGCATATGCCAGTGCATCAAACTCCGTCACCGGACGTTCCAGTTTCTCGAATAATTCATGCTTGATGGCATCAAAATTGAGCGGCTCCATCATTTTTCCAGGGCGCTCCGTCAATGGCTCGACACCTTTGAGGATTGCCGCTTGGACTTGTTTCGGGAAACCGTCCGGAGGTGTACCAAGCTCCCCTTTCATCAATTCGACGACAGAATCCGGGAAGTCGAGATTGCTGGCACGTTCCATGACATCTGCTTCTGTCAGATGATGCTGAACCATAAACAATGCCATGTCACCGACGACTTTTGAAGATGGTGTGACTTTAACGATGTCGCCGAACAACATGTTGACGCGGGCATACATCGTTTTGACTTCAGACCAACGATCCGCGAGTCCGACGGCTTTCGCTTGTTGTTGCAAGTTTGAGTATTGTCCACCCGGCATTTCATGATCATAGACCGTCGGATTCGGTGCTAACATATCGAGTTCAAACGCTTGATAGAGATGTCGCACATCCTGCCAATAGTCAGAAACTTGTTCGAATTTTTGTGCAGATACAAGTGGCTGACGTGTGTGTCCACTCAGTGCATGAATCAAACTTCCTCCGGCAGGCTGACTTGTCAGTCCCGCCATGCTTGAAGCGGCGACATCCACGATATCGACACCGGCATCGACAGCACGGGCATATGTGTAAATCCCGTTCCCGCTTGCATCATGCGTATGCAGATGAATCGGCAAATCGACGGCATCTTTCAGTGCCGAGATCAATGCGTAAGCAGCTTCCGGTTTCAGTAACCCTGCCATATCTTTGATGGCAATGATATGGGCCCCGCTGGCTTCGAGTTGCTTCGCCAGTTTAACGTAATACGGAAGATGATATTTCGGACGGTTCGCATCAAACAAGTCTCCTGTATAACAAACCGCTGCTTCCGCGATTTTTCCTGTCGGCAAGACGGCATCGATCGCCAACTGAATCGATTCCGGATTGTTCAAGCTGTCGAAGATACGGAACACATCGACACCTGCTTGCGCTGCTTCTTTGACGAAGGCATGAATGACATTGTCCGGATAATTTTTATAGCCGACCGCATTTGCCCCGCGTAACAACATCTGAATCAAAACATTCGGCATCTTTTCACGTAACTGCATCAACCGAACCCATGGATCCTCTGATAGGAAACGGTACGCTACATCAAACGTTGCACCGCCCCAAGCTTCCACTGAAAAGAGTTCCGGTAACAGTTTGGCTTCTGCTTCCGCGATCGCGACTAAGTCTTTTGTCCGCATCCGTGTCGCAAGCAAGGACTGGTGCGCATCCCGGAATGTTGTGTCCGTCAGTTGGACGCGTTCTTGTGCTTTGAGCCAGTTAATAACACCAAGCGGTCCTTCCGCGTCAAGAATCGCTTTTGCTCCTGCTTGATAGTCAGCAGGCAAGTCTTTTGGAATCCGAACGTCTCGCGCCAATGGTTTTTCAATCTTTCCGATTCCCGGGAAGCCGTTGACGGATACTTCTCCAATATACGTTAACAACTTCGTTCCACGGTCTTGTCGTTTCGGGAAAATAAATAATTCTTTTGTATCATCGATAAATGACGTATTGTAATCTCCACTGATAAAAGCATGGTGTTTAAGAACGTTACTTAAAAATGGAATATTGGTTTTAATACCCCGGATTCGGAACTCGCTTAAATTCCGGCTCATTTTAGCGACGGCTTGATCGTATGTTAAGCCATGCGTGGAAATCTTAACAAGTAAGGAATCGTAATAAGGCGAAATCTCAGCACCTACATACGCATTTCCACCGTCGAGACGAACACCAAAACCACCTGGTGAGCGATATGCTTTAATTTTGCCTGTATCCGGTAAGAAGCCGTTTTCCGGATCTTCTGATGTAATCCGGCTTTGAATGGCGAAACCTAACATTTGAATGTTTTCTTGCGCAGGAATGCCTACCAGTTCACTATGTAGCGATTCTCCTTCTGCGACTCGAATTTGTGTCTGAACGATATCGATCCCGGTAATCATTTCGGTAATCGTATGTTCTACTTGAACACGTGGATTGACTTCGATGAAATAGAATGATTCATCTTGTGTCACCAAAAACTCAACCGTTCCGGCATTTTCGTAGCCGACATGGTTCATCAATGTGACAGCTGCTTCACAAATCTTTTTCCGTCCCTCGTCAGACAGCGTCACACACGGTGCCACCTCAACAACCTTTTGATGACGACGTTGGACCGAACAATCACGCTCAAATAAATGAACGATATTCCCATGAGCATCTCCAATAATTTGGACTTCAATGTGTTTTGGACGTTCGATTAGTTTTTCAACATAAATTTCATCCGAGCCAAAGGCTTTCAAAGCTTCAGATTTTGCGCGTTCGATCATTTCCGGCAGTTCTTCTTCTGTCCGGACAACACGCATACCGCGTCCGCCGCCTCCAAGCGAAGCTTTGACCATTAACGGATAACCGGCTTTTTCAGCGAAGGCATAAGCTTCATCAATCGATGTGATTGGACCATCTGTACCAGGGATAACAGGTAGTCCTGCTTCGATGGCCGTCGTCCGCGCCCGAACTTTGTCACCGAAACTGTATAAATGTTCTTCACGAGGACCGATAAAAATAATCCCCTCTTCCCGGCATCTTTTGGCGAGTTCAATATTTTCTGACAAAAATCCATAGCCTGGATGGATAGCATCACATTGTGCCGTCTTGGCAGTCGCGATAATTCCTTCGATATCGAGGTACGCTTCGATCGGTTTTTTTCCTTCACCGATCCGGTACGCTTCGTCGGCCTTGTACCGGTGAAGCGATCCCATATCTTCTCTTGAATAAATAGCAACTGTCCGAATCCCGAGTTCGGTTGCCGCACGGAATACGCGAATCGCGATTTCTCCGCGGTTTGCGACAAGTATCTTTTTGATTTTAGTCAACTGATGCTCCCCCTTTAGGTAATGAACTCGTAGCACTCATCTTTCGTGCTTCCTGTACTTCTTTATGATACGCTATCCGATGCTTGTTTTGCATCGAAATATTTGCTACAACGCCAAGCATCGTACTCATGACGAGAAGCGAAGACCCACCGTAACTGATAAACGGTAATGTCACGCCGGTCCCCGGAAACAATCCTGACATCGCTCCGATATTAATACAGGTCTGGATAAAGATGATGGACGAAATACCGAATGCCACCATGCTCGAGTAACTCGAAGCCGCTTGTCGCGCAATTACCGCACCTTGCCACATTAAAAAGAACAGCAATCCCAGTACGATAAGGACTCCGACGAAGCCGAGTTCTTCTGAGATGATTGACATGATGTAATCGGTCTCCGGCTCCGGCAGATAACCGTACTTTTGAAAGCTATTCCCTAAACCGACTCCAAAGAATCCTCCGTGGGCAATCGAGATGACCGAATTTATCAATTGATACCCTTTACCCTCCGCGTCCAAAAATGGGTTGAAGATTGCCTGAATGCGTTCCATTTGGTTGACCGAAAAATTGTTCCAAGCATACAGACCGACTCCTGCTCCGAATACAATTGCAACAGCAATATAACCACGCGGCAAGCCGACCGCAAACAAAATCAGTGCTGTGATCAGGAGGAGGATAAACAAACCTCCGTCATCCGGCTGCATCCGGATGATAATGGCATAAGGTGCCAACAGGACGAGCATCGGTATTAGAATCCAGTCCGTGAAGCTGAGCAGAATCCGTTTCCCTGATGATGTTGGTGACACTTGACGATGGATAAAGTGATGGACGATTCCAATCACTCCGTTCATTTGCCCCTTATGTTTTTGATCAAAGTAATTGGCAAGACCAATGACCAGAACAAATTTGCACAGTTCAATCGGCTGAATCAAAAAAATACCAAAGTTCAGCCAAGCCCGTGCCCCGTTTAACGGCGCAGCGAAAAGAGTCGCTGTTAACATACCGAAAGTGATGGTATATAAAACCAATCGAAAAATGGGTCCACGAAAAATTTCATGGTTCAGATGGGCCACAAACAAGAATAACGCAATAGCCATCACGTCAAACATCAATTGTTTTTCAAAAAACGAGGTATTTGCATAGTCTCCACCATTCCAGACACTGGCACTGTAGACCATTACCGTACTGATTGCCATTAAAATCAGCATCGTAAAAAATAGGCGGTAATCAAAAAACGCACGTCTTTCTTTAAACTTCGATTGCATTATGTACACGTCCTTTTTCTAGTTCTAAAAAAAAATACCCAAACGCCGCATTTCACGTTTGAGTAGAAAATCAGCACGTCTCCGCATCATGTAAGTCAGATAATTGCTGTTCTAGTGAGTCAAGTAATCGTTTCCCTTCACTCGCATCAATCAGTTCGAGACGAACGGCAAAATCAATTTGGCGCGACAATCCGAACATTTGTGTATCCAATACTTCCTCATAGAGAGGACATTGTGGCATCGTTAAATTCGCAAGCTGGACCTCGATCAACCGGCGGATTTTATGGGCATCCGCTTCTAGTAGCTCAAGAGCGCGCTGGCGATGAACTGTCCCGATTTCAGTTGACAATCCAATCCCTCCTCATCAAATGACGCGTTCCTGTTATAGATAAACTTTACCTTACTTTCGCCAACAATTCAACGTTTCGGTATAATGGATTTGCACGACTCATACATTTAGGGGGAATAATGATGATTTTTCCGATTACAGGGAACGTACGCTATCCACTTACGATTGATCCGACCGTCTGGATCTTTGATGAACGGAAAATTGAAGTCGATCAAATCGGGAAACAGATCGCCGACAATGCACAAGAAGCGTATTATGCCAAAATGGGAGCGGCTTGGGATAAAGGCATCACAGAAGGCAGCCGGACCGATCACAATAAGCCGATGACGCGCGAAGAAAAAGACGCCGCCTTGCGGGGAACCTTTGCCATGCCGCTTGCCCCATTCATTCGTAACGCCGAAGTGTTGGAAGGGGCAACGACATTACGCTTTGAAGGAGTAGAAACGGTCGAATTGGATTTAAGTGCCCTACCGGATATGTACTTACAGTTTTCGAAAGATGGAAAAGTATTAACGGACGGTCCCGTCCATTTACTTTATCGGGATCAAATCGTGCGTTCCGTCGAACGGATTACTGTCTTGTAATCAATTCAAAAAACCGCTTGGTTCGTCCGAAACCGGACAATAACCAAGCGGTTTTTTTATATTATATTCAGAGTAAGTCGGCAGCAAGTCGTGCGAGGCTCGAACGTTCTCCTTTAACCAATTTAACATGACCGGTCATTTTTTCATCCTTTAATCGTTCGACCGCGTACGATAACCCGTTTGAATATTCATCGAGATACGGATGATCAATTTGTTGCGGATCACCAACCAAAACAATTTTAGAGTTCTCACCGACACGCGTCAAGATGGTCTTGACTTCATGTTTCGTTAAATTCTGCGCTTCATCAATGATGATGAACTGCCCCGGCATGCTCCGCCCCCGGATATACGTCAACGCTTCCAGTTGGATCGACTTCATACCGGCCAGAATGTTCCCTAACTCGTCACCGGAACCTGTATTAAACAAATGTTCCAAGTTGTCATAAATCGGTTGCATCCACGGACGCAGTTTTTCTTCCATCTCGCCCGGCAGGTACCCAATATCATTGCCCATCGGAACGACCGGTCGGGCCACGACCAGTTTTTTGTAACGATGCTCATCTTCCACTTGCAATAAACCTGCTGCGAGTGCCAGCAACGTTTTCCCTGTCCCCGCCTTCCCGACGAGAGTCACGAGCGGCACATCATCACGAAGCAATAATTCGAACGCCATTCGTTGTTGAACGTTTCGAGGGATGACCCCCCAGACTTGATCGACATCGAGTGACAACGCCCGAATGATGGGCATCTCTTGATCGACAACGGCAATCGCAGATGCTTTTGACATATTACTTTTTAAAATAACGAATTGATTCGGATGAACTTTCTCGGGCAGGACATCCACTGATAATCGTTTATCTTGGTAAAAAGCGTCGATGTACTCTTGATCCACCGTCAATTCTACAAATCCTGTATACAGTCCGGTCAAGTCTGCAATGTGGTCAGTCAAATAATCCTCAGCGACTAAACCGTAAGCATCCGCTTTGACCCGAACCAGAATATCTTTTGAAACCAAGATGACGTCCCGTCCGGTTTGCTGTTCCTTCTGTTCCCGATGAATCGACCAAGCGAGTTCCAAAATCTTATTGTCATTGGATTCATGGGTAAACGGTGACACCTCACTAATGGAATCCCCGATGTCGACACGGAGAATCCCACCGTTTCCAAGCGGAACCCCCGCATGTAACTGACCTGTTTCGCGTAATTGGTCAAGAATGCGTGCTGTTTCCCGCGCATTTCGCCCGATTTCATCCATATTTCTTTTTTTTCCGTCTAATTCTTCTAATACGATTGCCGGAATCACGACATCGTGTTCTTGAAATTGAAATAAAGACAGTGGATCATGCAGCATGACATTGGTATCGAGCACATATATTTTTTTCATTCCATCGTTCGCCCCTTTAGAGTCGAGTTTTGATGAATGTTAAGATTTTAAAATGGTATGAATTTGATGATCTAACCGCACCGCCGCCGCCTCATCATATGTTTTATGCACACGTGGTCGTTCGGATACGGCAGCTCCATAAAACAAAATATCGCGCACTTCTTTTAGTTCTCCTTCATACAATGCTACTTTTAAAGGTAAGGATTCGCTTGTTTCAAACGGCTTTACATCCGTACAAGTCAAACTGTACGTCGACTGATCCGCGAAGAAAATCAGTGTGAAGATTGGATGATCGGTTAACGTTTTGACAATCAGCGAGTCGGCTTCAATCGCAAAGCGAATCGTCGTCTCATCTTTCGCATGCACCCAACTGACTGCATGGGTGATCGGCCAACTGGTTGATTGATCATGCGTGATTAAAAAAACAAGTGGTAAATCCGTTAATGCTTCCATCTGCTTGTCACTCAGACGATGTTCCACTTTATTTGCCATGGTACCACCCCCTCTTCTGCTTATTGGATACATTCGATATTGGATCTGCGCATTCCTTTTTCGATTTGAACAATTCTTAAATATGATATACTAAGAAAAAAAGAGGAGGACCTCCCATGCGTGTAAAATGCACCATTTGTGATAAAAGAGAAACCATCGATGATTGGTCCTTCACAGCAAAGCGGCTGCGTAACAAACCTGTTCGCGTCTACATATGCGACGAATGTCATGAACGAGTCACCGAGCGGACTGTCGCCCGCCAAGAAACAGGACGATTCAGTCTTTATCCGACTTGGGCAACTACTAAAAAAAGATGGTAAACTACTTTGTTTTTTCAAAGTAGTTTTTTTATGGTGTCAAACGGACAAGGACATCATCCTCGTCACCGGGATTCCCTCTACCGTCTGTATTGTTTGTAATATAATAAAGATCCTTTCCGTCGACCATCACGTCACGAATCCGGCCTCGATCCGATACGACCTGTTCCACTTTCGATGTTGAGGATTCGATGGATCGTAAGCTTTGACCGACAAGTGTTCCAAAATACAGTTTCCCGTCGAGTGCTGCGACACCGCTCGGCGCGACGGATTGCTCCCCGACTTCATACCAAGGTGTCACCAGTCCTTGCTGTTTTTCCGTACCTTCGATCAACGGCCACCCGTAATTCTTCGATTCGATTCGATTGATTTCATCATGACCACTCTGCCCATGCTCCGTTGCATAAAGCGTTTGATCGACAAACACCAATCCTTGTGGATTTCGGTGACCATAACTGTAGACGTATTCTCTTAAGTTCCCGTCAGCCGGACTCCCGTCTAATTTCATCCGCAAAATCTTGCCGGATAAGGAAGACAACTTTTGAGCATTTTCCGGTACCGCTGCATCACCTGCTGTCACATATAGAAAATCGTCCGGTCCGATTTCGATGCGTCCGCCGTTATGAATGGACGCACCCGGAATCTCGTCGAGCAAAACACGTGTTTCTTTCCACGTATCGTCTTGTTCGACGATGGCAACGACACGGTTGTATAACGTTCCATTTTTTTCGTACGTGTGATAGACGTAAGCCGTCTGATTATCTGAGAAGTCGGGATCAAGTGCCATCCCTAGCAGACCACCCTCCCCTTCAGCCACGACGTTCTCCGACAAATCAAGCTCCATCCGGACCTGTTCCTTGCTCGATCCTTTCAAAATCGTCCCTTCCCGCTCCGTGATATAAAACGTTTCTTGATTTTTTTCAATGTTCCACGGTGTCCGTAGTTCCTTTAGTACAACATTACTTTCAGCGGTTTTCGATGTTTTCGGTACAGAATTCGATTTGTCTGTTGATGAATCACGTTCTTCAGATTGTGAACAGCCTGCTAAAACAATTGCAAGGCTGACTGGAATACTCCATGTATGTTTCCACATGCTTTATCACCCCTTACCGTGTTTTTTTCCCAAAACCGTCCTGATTACTCCTCAATTCGAATATACTGCCATTTTCCCATCGTTTTACACAAAAAAACCCGTCTTCTAATTAGAAGACGGGTCCAAGCGTATATCAACTTACGTAGCAGTCCGTTCCCGCTCACGTTTGACCATCCACATCCGGAACCGGTAGATTCCGAGAATGACGACCATCGCAAGCAAGACTTCAGGAATCGGCCACGTCCAGAAGACGAGTGTTAACGCAGCTGAGAATACAGCCAACATCAGATAGACAATCAGTGATTTCCACCAGGCCAACTCTTTTGCAAAACCTAATTTAAACACGATCAACGTCAAGATGACGACGGTAATCATCAGCGCGTTAAAACCAGCGCTTAGATTATTTGGATCACTTCCTACGCCGACTAACTTCGCGACGGCAGGAATATCATATTTCGAGAAATCAGAAGCAACGGCAGGTTGTGCAGTCATTGCCAGTCCCCCTTACGTGTTAAGAGCTCAGTCTTTACCAAGACGACGACGCTTGTCTTGTTTTTCACGTTCGTTTTTGTTCAATACTTGTTTACGAAGACGAACTGATTCTGGTGTGATTTCACAGTACTCATCTTCATTCAAGAATGTCAACGATTCTTCAAGTGAGAAGACACGTGGACGTTTAAGAACGTTTGTCGTATCTTTCGCAGATGCACGCATGTTCGTCAATTGTTTCGCTTTAACGACGTTAACAGCGAGATCGACGTCACGGTTACATTCACCGATGATCATTCCTTCGTAGACTTCAAGGCCTGGCTCGATGAAGATCGTTCCACGGTCTTCGAGTGCAGAGATAGCGTAAGCAGTTGCTTTACCAGCTTCGATTGAAACCATAACACCACTGCGACGTCCACCGATGTCTGCATTGATGAACGGACGGTATTCTTCGAATGTGTGGTTCATGATTCCGTATCCACGTGTTGCAGATAAGAATTCATTCCGGTATCCGATTAATCCACGTGAAGGAACGATGAATTCCATTTTTGTTTGTCCGTTATCCATTGTTTGCATGTTCGTCAGTTCACCTTTACGGAGACCGATCGATTCCATGACGCCACCAGTATATTCTTCCGGTGTATCAATGACAACGCGCTCAAACGGCTCAACTTTTACGCCGTCTTCAACCTTGATGATTACCTGCGGTTTAGATACTTGAATTTCGTATCCTTCACGACGCATGTTTTCGATCAAGATACCGAGGTGAAGCTCACCACGACCAGATACGATCCAGCGGTCCGGCGAATCTGTGTTTTCGATGCGGAGTGAAACGTCTGTTTCAAGCTCTTTTTCAAGACGCTCTTCGATTTTACGCGAAGTGACGAGGTCACCTTCACGACCAGCGAATGGCGAGTTGTTGACGATGAACGTCATTTGAAGAGTCGGCTCATCGATACGAAGTAATGGGAGTGGATCAACGTGTGAAGTCGGGCAAACCGTTTCCCCAACGTTGATGTCTTCCATTCCTGCGATTGCGATCAAATCTCCAGCTTTCGCTGCTTCGATTTCGACGCGTTTCAGACCGAAGTAACCGAACAATTTCGTTACACGGAAGTTTTTGATTGATCCATCAAGTTTAGAAAGCGACACGCTGTCTCCAACTTTGATTTCTCCACGGAAGACACGTCCTACTCCGATACGACCAAGGTAGTTATCGTAGTCAAGCATCGTAACTTGGAATTGTAATGGATCCATGCTGTTATCAACAGGAGCCGGTGTGTGTTCAAGAATCAAGTCAAGAACGTTTGTAATTGTATCTTCTTGATTTTCAAGTTCAGGGTCAAATGAACTTGAGCCGTTGACTGCCGATGCATAAACGACTGGGAATTCGAGCTGATCTTCATCTGCTCCAAGGTCAATCAAGAGGTCGACGACTTCGTCAACAACTTCGAGCGGACGAACCATCGGCTTGTCAATTTTATTGACGACGACGATTGGCTGGAGACCTTGCTCAAGTGCTTTTTTCAATACGAAACGTGTTTGTGGCATACAGCCTTCACGTGCGTCAACAACGAGGATAACGCCGTCAACCATACGCATGATACGTTCTACTTCACCACCGAAATCGGCGTGACCTGGTGTATCAACGATGTTGATGCGTGTATTTTTGTAATCGATTGCCGTATTTTTCGCAAGGATCGTGATTCCGCGCTCACGCTCGATATCATTTGAGTCCATTGCGCGTTCTTCGACTAGTTCATTCGCACGGAATGTTCCAGATTGTTTTAAAAGCTCATCGACGAGTGTCGTTTTACCATGGTCAACGTGGGCGATAATCGCGACGTTGCGTAAATCATTTCTTACTACTGTTGTCATAGGTGTGTACCTCTTTCTGTTCATTTAAATAATCCATTAATACTTTCGGTCAACTTTAAGAGTATAGCACAGGTTGACTGGTAGTTGGCAATCACTTCGATTGAAGATGACAGCGAAAGCCTTTTCATTGTCCCTGATTCACGCTAAACTAAAGACGAGTTCATGTATTGTAAGGGGGAAATGACAAATGCGGATTCTTTTTTTATTGTTAGCCATCATCGCAGTTGGTTCGATGGCTTCCATCGGTATTTTTATTGCGGAACAAAACGTACTCATGATTGTCGTCTCACTTCTTCTGACCATCGGGACAATGGGAATCGGCTTCGTTTTAAAAGCGCGTTTACGTAAACAAGCTTAAACGCCCTCTACGGGCGTTTTATTTTTGCACGTACGTCAATACGTCCTCAACGAATTGTCGGCTTCCCGCCAGTACGCTCGTCTGTTCAAGATACGTCATGTCCGCCCCTTCGATCGTCCCGACACGTCCTCCGAGTTCTTCGATCAACACTTGTCCGCCTGTATAATCCCAAGGCATATTCCGCATCGTGATATAACCGTCGACCCGTCCCGCCGCGACCCAAGCGAGTTCAAGTGAAGCTGCACCGACAGCACGAACACCAACCGCATCACGGACGAGTGGTGCCAACAAATTAGAATCGATTCGTCGATTTGACGTCACCCATGTCGCATTCATGCAAATGATGGCTTCTTTAACCGATCTCTCTTTAATGGGCGCGAGCCGAATCCCGTTTTCATAAGCCCCTTGTCCTTTAATGGCATGAAACAGTTCATCGGCCATCACATCGTAGACGAACCCGTAGCGTAGCTCTCCTTCTACCATGATGGCAATGGAAATCGCGAATAAACGTTTTTGACGGATGAAGTTCATCGTCCCGTCAATCGGATCGACGAACCAAACCGTTCCTTCTAATGTATCCGGACGAACGATTCGACCTTCCTCTCCGTACACATGATGATCGGGATAGCGATCCAAAATTCCTTGAATCAATAAATCTTCGACATGTTGATCAATTTCTGTGACGAGATCACTTTTGTTTGTTTTTTCTTCTATATGATACGCTTGATCCATCTTTTGACGAATATATTTTCCTGCCCGCTTGATTAGATCGATCGCATGTAATTCCATACCTTGCATCTGACTCACCCTTTCCGTCTCCTTCAGACCGTCCTACATTTTCATGATAACAAAAAAAATCAACCAACAAAAATTTCGCTGGTTGATTTTGGGATTATTTTATTATCGTTTATTCTATTTTAAAAGGTAACATCTTGTTTACGCTTCAAGACGAACCATCTCTTGACGGTATTTTTCAAGACGTTCCTTACTGGCACCCATCGCTTCCGTATCACTTGCTACGATTGCGTCATGCAATGTCGCAAGTTCATAATCGATCTCAAGGCGCAATACAGGAATGCGTTTTTCTGCATCTTTTCTTTTGTATGCTTCGATCACTTGTTTCACAGTAACCACACTCCTTCGCGGGATAAAAACTCAGTTGTCAGACAATTGCGACTAATTAGTGGATTGAATCCATAATAGTACGATTCAACTTAGATGTAAAGTATCTATTTTTAATTTTTACAGTTGTACGATATCGTCTTGTATGTAGTATATAACCAATTTTTGTTTTTTCTAAACAAGCAACCCCTCTTCTGAACTGTCAGAAAAGGGGTTGCTTGAGATAACGATTTAATTACTTTTTCAAACGCAACAAGGCATCTGTTTGTTTTCTTGCTTGTTGAACAGCACGGTAGCTCGAACATCCTGTTTCCTCAAAATAAAATTGATCCAGTTGTTTTTCTTCTGACTTTGAATTGACGATGGTTTTAAAAGCTTGATATGCATTTAAAAAGACAGTACGATCGATCCCTTTTTCGTAAGCCTCCTCGACAATATTAAAAAATTGGATGACTGTAACGATTTCGTCCGTCGACCAGTCTGGATTAATCGGATAATTGACCGCCATTGTGACACTTCCTTTCTTGACGCTTCTTATTTTACAACGAAATCGAACATAAAACAGTTGCAACCTCATGAAAACTTGTTATAGTTAGCTTGTTTGATTGTTTTTTTATTCGGTTTTAAGGGGGGAAATCTGGTGCAAACAAAAAGCTTAACACAGCTCGATACACCTTTGTTCGATGCGCTGCTGGCGCATGCGAAACGTCAACCAATTCAATTTCATATTCCCGGTCATAAAAATGGCCAAGGGATGGATCCTGCTTTTCGATCATTTATCGGTCAAAATGCGCTCGATATTGATTTAATCAATATCGCTCCGCTTGATGACCTTCATCATCCAAAAGGCATTATCAAAGATGCCCACCGACTTGCGGCGCAAGCCTTCCATGCTGACGAAACATTTTTCTCGGTTCAGGGAACTTCAACCGCCATCATGGCAATGATCATGAGTGTCGTCGGTCCGGACGATAAAATTCTTGTTCCGCGAAATGTCCATAAATCGGTGATGTCGGCTATCGTTCTTTCTGGAGCGCATCCGATTTTCATTCATCCGGAATTTGACGAAATGTTCGGAATCGCTCATGGTATCACACCAAGTGCCGTCGAACGTGCACTCAGCCTGCACCCGGATACAAAAGCCGTCCTCGTCATCAATCCGACGTATTTCGGCGTTGCTGGCGACCTGGAGAGCATCGTCACACTGGCACATAGTAAAGGGATTCCCGTCCTTGTCGATGAAGCACACGGCGTCCATATCGCGTTTCACGATGATATGCCATTATCCGCAATGCAGGCAGGCGCTGACCTTGCTGCGACGAGCGTGCATAAACTTGGTGGCTCTTTAACAGGGAGTTCTGTCTTAAACGTCCGTCGTGGTCTTGTGTCACCGGATAAGGTGCAAGCCGTCCTCTCGATGCTGACGACAACTTCAACCTCTTATTTGTTGCTTGCGTCACTCGACTGTGCACGTCGTCACCTTGCCATCAATGGTGAGGCGATGAACCGTCGCGCACTCGAACTCGCGACACGGATGCGGATGGGGCTCGCCAAGCTTCCTTATCTCGCTGTCTTCGGAGAAGCCGATCTGCACTCGAGTGCAACCTTTGCCTTCGATCCGACAAAAGTCTTGATTTCTGTCAAAGGACTAGGAATTTCCGGTCATCTCGTCGAGGAATTTTTACGGGAAGAACACCGGATTGAAGTCGAACTGTCCGACTTAAACAACATTTTGTTGATCATCACTTCCGGTGATTCAGAAGAGACGATTGACGCTTTGCTCACAGGAATGGCTGAACTGGTCGAACGACACCGTGATACGGGTTCAAAAACCGCTTCCCACTCGATTGTCTTACCCGATATCCCTGCGCTTGCGCTCAGCCCGCGGGACGCCTTCTATGAAGAGACGGAAACGATTCCGCTCGCAGATGCGGTCGGCCGTATTTCGGCAGAATTCATGATGGTCTATCCGCCTGGTATCCCGATCTTCATTCCGGGGGAAATGATTACGACCGACAACTTGGCGTACATCAAAGAAAACATCGAAGCCGGTCTGCCGGTTCAAGGACTGGAAGATCACACACTCGAAACCATCAAAGTCATTCAACAATCCAATGCCATCCGGTAACGGGTTTTATTCAAAAAATCCTGCAGGTGCGTAAAGCACCTGCAGGATTTTTTAGTCCGCCTGTTCATAACGGGGGACATCAGGCAACAGGGTTCCCAAAAAGTCTCCGACCGCCCCTGTATCGATCGGATCCACGTCAAGTATCCGGTGCAAGACATCTGCGTCGAGGACATCTTCATGATCCAACAAAGCCGCACGTCCGCTGCTGAGGCTGACGACCAACATCTTCCCGAAAAACTGACCTGTAAAGATCACGCCAAAATCATATCGGGCATGATCGGTTGTGACACCAATGAATCGGACCTTATCCATTTCTGAGACATGATACAATTCTTCGACCAGAGACAATTGAGGTTCCACTGCAACTCACCCTCTCTTTTTTTATTCTTTTCCTATTTTTAAGCAGAGTTAAACGAACAAAAAAAGACCTTGAAACGGTCGGCTCCCCGTTTCAAGGTCTTAGTGACTTATTTAATGATGTGGATTGGGCTTCCGATTGCTACTTCAGCTGTTTCCATTGCGATTTCACCGAGTGAAGGGTGTGCATGGATTGTGAGTGCGATATCTTCAGCAGTCATTCCAGACTCGATTGCGAGTCCCATCTCTGCGATCATGTCAGATGCGCCTGTACCAGCGATTTGAGCACCGATCAAGAGACCGTCTGATTTACGTGTGATCATTTTCAAGAAGCCGTCCGGCTCGTTGAGTGCAAGAGCACGTCCGTTTGCAGCGTAAGGGAATTTAGAAGCGAGGTAATCAAGACCTTCTTCTTTTGCTTGCGCTTCTGTATAACCGACCGTTGCGAGTTCTGGGTCTGTGAAGACAACCGCAGGAATCGCACTGTAGTCGAGGTATGCCGGGTGTCCAGCAGCCGCTTCAGCAGCGATTTTCGCTTCGAATGAAGCTTTGTGTGCAAGTGGTGGTCCAGGAACGATGTCACCGATTGCGTAGATGTTTTCGTTCGACGTACGGCACTGATCGTCGATTTCAACAAGTCCGCGTTCGCTGACTTTGACTTCTGCCATTTCAAGACCGAGATCAGATGTGTTCGGGCGGCGACCAACTGTGACGAGGACATAGTCCGCTTCGACAGTTTGTGTTTCACCTTTGACTTCAAACGTAACTTTCACGCCTTCTTCTGTCTCTTCAACACTTTGTGCAAGTGCTTCGTTGTGAATCGTGATGTTTCCTTTTTGTTTGAGCTTTTTCTTGACGACTTGCGTCATTGCCGGCTCGAACCCAGAAAGGATATCTTTTGTTCCTTCTAAGATGACAACTTCAGTATCAAAGTTTGCATACGCTGTTCCGAGCTCCATTCCGATGTATCCTCCACCGATGACGATGAGTTTTTTCGGAAGTTCAGGAAGGTTCAAAGCTCCTGTTGAAGAAAGGACACGTTTTGACCATTTGAATGCTGGAAGTTCGATTGGAGTCGAACCTGTTGCGATGATACATTTTTTGAATTTGTAAGGTGTAGAAGAATCTTCGTTGATGATACGAACTGTATCTTCAGATTGGAAGTACGCTTCCCCAACAACTGTCTCGACGTTGTTACCTTTAAGAAGGCCACCAACACCGCCAGTCAATTTGTTGACGACAGACTGTTTCCAAGATTGAACTTTTGAGAAATCGACTGCAACGTTTTCAGACGTGATTCCCATTGAGTCAGAACCTTTTGCGTGTTGGAAGTTATGTCCAGCTGTGATCAAGGCTTTTGATGGGATACATCCGACGTTTAAACAAACACCACCGACGTTTTCACGTTCGACGATTGTTACTTTAAGTCCAAGTTGCGCACCGCGGATTGCAGCGACGTAACCACCAGGGCCAGCCCCGATTACGAGTAAATCTGTTTCTTGTGCGAATTCACCTACTACCATTGCTTATCCCTCCATAATGAGAAGTTGTGGGTCGTTCAACAAGCGTTTAACCAAGTTAAGCGCGTTTTGTGCAGTTGCACCATCAATGAGACGGTGGTCAAAGCTGAATGAAAGAGCGAGTACTGGTGCCGCAACGATTTCACCGTTTTTGACGACTGCTTTTTCAGCAATACGGCCGATTCCGAGAATTGCAACTTCTGGGTGGTTGATGACCGGTGTGAACCATTGTCCGCCAGCAGAACCGATGTTTGTAATCGTGATCGATCCGCCTTTCATTTCCTCACCAGAAAGTTTACCTTCGCGTGCTTTACCAGCAAGATCGTTGATGTTGTCTGCTAATGCGAAGATTGATTTACGGTCCGCATCTTTGACGACAGGAACAACAAGACCGTTGTCTGTGTCTGCTGCGATACCGATGTTGAAGTAGTTTTTGTAAACGACTTCTTCGTTGACATCGTCGATTGATGCGTTGATGGCAGGGTATTTCTTAGCCGCTGCTGTCAATGCTTTCACGACGAATGGAAGGTATGTCAATTTCGTACCTTGTGCCGCTGCAACTTCTTTGAAGTTTTTGCGAAGAGCAACAAGATTCGTTACATCGACTTCGTCCATCAACGTTACGTGTGGAGCTGTGTGTTTCGAGTTGACCATTGCTTTCGAAATCGCTTTACGGATTCCTTTGATCTTCTCGCGTGTTTCAAGTTCAGGCTGAGCCGCAACGTAAGGTTTCACTTCAGATTTAGATGCTGAAGCTTGTGCCGCTGGTGCTTTTTCTTCTGTTGCTGGTGTAGCTGAAGCAGAAGATTGTCCACCGTTTGCGAATGCATCGATGTCTTCTTTGACAACACGACCGTTGTCACCAGAACCTTGAACTTCACGGATGTCTACGCCTTTTTCACGCGCATACTTACGTACTGAAGGCATCGCGATGACGCGTTCTGATTTATGGATTTGAACTTCTGTTGGCTTGTCTTCGACTTTGCTGTCTGTGTCTTGGACATCTTTTGCGTTATCTGCTGCTTTAGGTTGTTCTGGAGCTTCTTCTTCAGAAGGAGCTGAGCCTTCACCTTCAACGTCGAATGTGATCAATACGTCGCCAACGACGGCTACGACACCTTCGTCTACTGTTACTTCTTTAACTGTGCCATCAACTGGTGACGGGATTTCAACGACTGCTTTATCGTTTTGGACTTCAAGAAGAATGTCATCTTCTTTGACCGTGTCGCCTGCTTTAACGAACCACTTTACGATTTCACCTTCGTGAATACCCTCACCGATATCCGGTAATTTGAATTCAAATAAACCCATTTGAATTAGCCTCCTTTTATTTCACTCTTCAAAGTCGATTGTTATCTTTAAAACGGAAGCAAGGAGAGAATTGCCTCTCTCCTTTTTTCCGGTTCACGCTTAGAAATTGTAAACTGTTTTCACTTTTTCAACGATATCTTTGTGGTCCGGGAGCCATGCATCTTCACCTTGTGCGAATGGGAAGATTGTATCAGGAGCCGCTACACGAAGAATCGGTGCTTCAAGATCAAGAATTGCGCGCTCTTGAATTTCAGTTGCGACCATTGCAGCCACACCTGCTTGTTTCTGAGCTTCTTGAACGACGACAACACGGTTCGTTTTCTTAACTGATGCAACGATTGTGTCGATGTCAATCGGGCTGATTGTCATCAAGTCGATGATTTCAACGCTGATGTTTTCTTTTTCGAGCTCTTCAGCTGCTTTAAGTGATGCGTGAACCATTGCACCGTACGTTACGATCGTCACGTCAGTACCTTCACGTTTGATGTCTGCTTTTCCGAGTTCGATCGTGTAATCGCCCTCTGGTACTTCACCGCGGAATGAACGGTACAGTTTCATGTGCTCAAGGAACACAACTGGATCGTTATCACGGATTGATGCGATCAAAAGACCTTTTGCATCATACGGAGTTGAAGGGATGACGACTTTAAGTCCTGGTGACTGAGCCATTAATCCTTCCAAGTTATCTGCATGAAGCTCAGGTGTTTTAACACCGCCACCGAATGGTGAACGGATTGTGACAGGTGCGCTGTACGTGCCGCCTGAACGGTAACGTAAACGTGCGAGTTGTGCCGCTACAGAATCAAATACTTCGAATACGAATCCGAAGAATTGGATTTCCATGATTGGACGGAAACCAGTCAAGCTGAATCCGACTGCAAGACCACCAATACCAGACTCGGCAAGTGGTGTATCGAAGACACGGTCTTCGCCTAATTCGTCTTGAAGACCTTCTGTCGCACGGAATACCCCACCGTTTTTACCGACGTCTTCACCGAACAAGAGAACTTGCTCGTCGCGTTTCATCTCGACGCGCATTGCGTCAGTGATCGCTTGGATCATCGTCATTTGTGCCATGGGTTATTTCGACTCCTTTGCTGTATACTCATCAAGCTGCTCTTGCAGGTTTTGTGGTAACTTTTCAGCCATCACGTTGATGAAGTCTGTTACTTTTTGTTTTGGTTCTTTATCTGCTTGAGCGAGTGCTTCTTTAACATCCGCTTTTGCTTGTTCAATCACTTCGTTTTCTTTGTCTTCGTTCCAAAGACCTTTTGTTTCCATGAACGCACGGAAACGAACGAGTGGATCTTGTGCTTGATACTCATCGTCCATATCTTTTGTACGGTAACGTGTTGGGTCATCTCCAGCAAGTGTATGTGGTCCGTAACGATATGTGAGTGTTTCGATCAATGTCGGTACACCGTTCAGTGCTTCAACACGAGCTTGTTTTGTTGCTGCGTAGACGGCAAGAACATCCATTCCGTCAACTTGAATTCCGTTGATACCCGCTGCAACAGCTTTTTGCGCGATTGTTTTCGCCATCGATTGTTTTTCAACCGGTGTCGAAATCGCAAAACGGTTGTTTTGGACAACGAAGATCGCAGGTGCTTTGAATGCTCCGGCAAAGTTCATACCTTCGTAGAAGTCACCTTGTGATGATCCGCCATCACCTGTGTAAGTGATTGCGACTTGTTCTTTTCCACTTTTCTTAAGACCGAGTGCAACACCAGCAGCCTGCACGATTTGTGCACCGATGATGATCTGTGGCATTAAGACGTTTACACCTTCAGGAATCTTACCGCCTGTGATGTGTCCACGTGAGAACAAGAATGCTTTATAAAGCGGGAAACCGTGGAAGACCATTTGCGGAATATCACGGTAACCTGGAAGGATCCAGTCATCTTTATCTAAAGCGAATTGTGAACCGATCATTGACGCTTCTTGTCCTGCGACTGGCGCATAGAAACCAAGACGTCCTTGACGGTTGAGTGAGATTGCGCGTTGGTCCCAAATACGTGTGTAGACGAGACGACGCATTAATTCCGTAAGCTCTTCATCTGAGAGGTCCGGCATAGCGTCTTTGTTGACGACTTCACCTTTCTCATCCAGAATGCGGAATGTTTCAAAGTTTTCTTCCACGTTTTTAAACATGTTTAAGTTCATCTTTTCACCTCATCCTTTCACTGTGCTCAGCGAAATATTCCTCTGACTGATTTGCTCACATACGAATAGTGTTCAAAAAATGAAGTCCCGTATGACCTTTTCTTGAACATATATCTGTGTACCTATCCAGTTGAGTAAACTGTATTAACATGACGAGACATAAATGCATGTCTTGTTCATTACGTTACAAGTATAAAACTGTAACACCCATAAAATCAAAGGAAATGTTTTATTTTTTTTAGCGGATGTTCTTGTGAATGACCTCACATTCGAAGAACGCCTTTACTTCTGTACTATTCATCAATTCACAGCTGTGTTAGTTATTAATATTCCTCCTTTGATATGCTATAATTTTTTTAGATGAAAGGGGTGCTGTTCATGATTACCATGAATGAGATTGTCCGGGAAGACGTACCTTCGCTTCACGAACGATCTGTCGATGTTACCTTCCCACTGAGTGAGGAAGATAAAGAAACGATGCGTCTTATGATGGAATATTTATCCAACAGTCAAGACGATGAATTAGCTGAAAAATATGATTTGCGTAGCGGGATCGGATTAGCCGCTCCTCAGATTGGAGTCAATAAACGAATGTTCGCCGTTCGTTTACAAGACGGGGATGACATTCTCGAGTTCGGGATCTATAATCCTAAAATCGTCAGTCATTCCGTTGAACAAACGTATCTTGCCGGCGGCGAAGGCTGTTTATCCGTTGACCGGGAAGTAGAAGGTCATGTACCGCGCTATATGCGTATTACCCTGTCTGGCATCGATCATAACGGAAATCCGGTAAAATTAAGATTAAAAGGATTAAAAGCAGTCGTCTGTCAGCATGAATACGATCACTTGGACGGTATCATGTTCTATGACCGAATCGATAACAAGGAGCCGTTCAAGGATTACGGTTCACCGCTCTGAGAAACGCATACAAAAAGACATTCCCACGATGTGGAAATGTCTTTTTTTGTTATACTTCCATGATGATCGGCATGACCATCGGATGACGTTGTGTTTTTTCTGTCAAGTAAGGTGTCAACGTGTCGTTGATGACTTGCTTGATATCCGTCCATTTCGTGTTTCGGTTCGCTAACGATTGTTCAAGCGAACGTTTCAGCAAACGTTCTGCATCTTTAATCAGGTTTCCTGATTCACGCATGTAGACGAATCCGCGTGAGATGATGTCTGGTCCTGAAACGAGACGATTGGTTTTCGAATCGAGTGTCACGACGACGACGACGAGACCTTCTTCCGAAAGAATGCGCCGGTCGCGCAGGACGATATTACCAATATCTCCAATCCCTTTTCCATCTACATAGACGGCATTTGCCTGAATTTTGCCGGTAATCGCTGCAGCATTAGCATCGAGTGCTAATACTTCACCATTATCCATGACGAAACAGTTTTCTTCCGGTACACCGGCGTCCATCGCAAGTGACATGTGTTTTTTCAACATGCGGTATTCTCCATGAATCGGCATGAAGTATTTGGGTTGCAACAGACGAAGCATCAACAATTGTTCTTGTTGGCTGCCGTGACCTGATGTATGGATGTCATTCAGCTTGCCATACATGACGTCCGCGCCCGCTTTGTACAATTGATTAATTGTTTTTCCGACAGAAACGACGTTTCCTGGAATAGGGGACGACGAGAAGATGACTAAATCATCCGGAATGATGGAAATCTGACGGTGTGTCCCGTTGGCGATTCGGCTGAGAGCTGCCATCGGTTCCCCTTGTGATCCCGTACAAAGAATCGTCAATTCATTTGATTTATATCGTTTCATCTCGTTTGGCTCAATAATTGTTCCTTTTGGTGCTTTAATGAAATCAAGCTCCTGACCAATCATCATGACTTTATCCATACTCCGTCCGAAGACGACGATTTTACGTCCGGCTTCGACCGATGCATTAACAACTTGTTGCAGACGATAGATATTAGAAGCAAAGGTCGCAAAGATAATCCGACCTTCCGCTTTACGGAAGATGTTTGAGATTGTATCTCCGACGACGCGTTCGCTCATTGTAAATCCTTCAATCTCGGCATTCGTCGAGTCAGACAGCAAGCAAAGAACACCTTCCTTGCCGAGTTCTGCCATCTTCGTCAAATCAGCTGGTTCCCCGACCGGCGTGAAATCAAATTTAAAATCACCCGTATGGACGATATTGCCTTGCGGTGTTTTGACGACGACTCCAAACGAGTTTGGAATCGAGTGTGTTGTCCGGAAAAACGAAATGCTCGTTTTACGGAATTTGATGATGGAATCCTCATCAATCTCATGTAACTCGGCCGTCCGTAATAAACCGTGTTCTTCGAGTTTTACTTTAATGAGACCAAGTGCAATTTTCCCAGCATAGATTGGTAAGTTGACCTGCTTAAGTAAAAATGGCAGTCCCCCAATATGGTCTTCGTGACCGTGGGTGATGAAGACTCCTTTTACCTTGTCTTTGTTTTTGATCAAATACGTGTAATCTGGAATGACATAGTCGATCCCAAGTAATTCATCTTCAGGGAACATGACGCCGGCGTCGATGACGATGATCTCATCTTGAAACTGAACGACGTACGTATTCTTCCCGATTTCTCCTAAGCCGCCGAGTGCGAAGACGGCTGCTTGATGGTTTTTAACAAATTTCATGCGAACGTTTCAACCTTATAGTCTGGGCTTAGTTTTTCATATTCCAAAAATTCTCCGCTTAACTCACGGATGAATTCGACATTGATTTCTTTGATGAGGTGATCAATCGCTGTTCGCACTTCACGAATGTTCTCTCCCTCAACATACATCACTTCTGTCCGTTCCCGTACCGGGGCTTCTGAACGAAGCGGTTGATAAAATACTTTAAAAATCATGTTTAGCAACTCCTTATCAGTCCATTGTTTTTTGTCCTTAGATTAGTATACACGATATCCTACTATTTTTTCATCCTATTCCTAATCCAAGGTCGGCGTAAACGTTAACGCTATGCTATAATTCCACATGTATCCGGCTGAACAGCCAATTAAAAAGAGAAGGTGAAACCATGGCAAATCAGAAAGTCGTCTTTTTCGATATCGATGGAACCTTACTTCACGATGGTCATTTTGTTCCAGAGTCGACCAAACAAGCAATTAAACAGCTACAAACGAATGGTGTATATGTCGCCATCGCGACCGGACGGGGTCCGGCGATGTTGTCCGGTGTACGTGAACTATTGAATATCGACACGATCATTGGTTACAATGGTCAAATTGTCGTTCATCAAGATGAGGTCATTTACAGACGACCACAACCGATTGCAGATCTCGAGCATTTGACAGCCCGCGCACAAAAAAATAATCATACACTCGTCTATTTGGGTGAAACGCAAGGATTCTCAACGAAGCCATCCGATCAATTGGTCCAGGAGTCGCTTGGCGAACTAGACATTCCTTTACCGGTATTTGAAGAACATGCCCTTAAGACACATGACGTCTTCCAAACACTTGTCTACTGCACGGCAGAAGAAGAAGCGGAGTATGTTCAAAACTACGAAGCTTTTGATTTCATCCGCTGGCATCCGAACGCCATGGACGTCATCAACGTCGGTTCGTCAAAGGCAGACGGCATCAAACAATTCCTGAAGCTGACGAACATCCGGCGCGAAGATACATTTGCGTTTGGGGATGCATTAAATGATTTAGAAATGTTACGTTATGTCGGGACGGGCATCGCGATGGCCAACGGTCTTGAGGAAACAAAGGCGGCCGCAGATTTCGTCACGAAACACATTCTCGAAGACGGAATCGCTTACGGTCTTAAAGAGTTTCAACTGATTTAACGACCAGGATTGAAAAGGCTGAGGAGCGATTCCTCAGCCTTTTTTCATCAGTTTCTTACTTTATGAATCGCGCGTTCCAGTCGATCCAAGTCGTCATTTTCACCAATGACGACTAAGTAATCCCCTTTTTCAATCAACTCGTCCGCCTGTAAGGAAATCATGACGTTTTCCCCTCGCTTGATTGCAACGACGTTCGCTCCGTATTTACTCCGTAAATCCAAATCAATTAATGTCTGGTTTGCCATCCGATCACTGACTTTAATCTCCACGATCGAAAACTCTTGTGATAGGTCAAGATAATCTAAGATGTTGGAACTCATCAGTCCATTTGCAATCCGGACACCCATGTCCCGCTCAGGGTGAACGATGAAATCAGCACCAATTTTCCTCAGTACTTTTTCATGGTAGTCATTTGTCGCCTTAACAGTAATCGACTGGACGCCGAGTTCCTTCAAAATTAAAGTTGTTAAAATCGATGCTTGGATGTTTTCACCGATCGCAACGATAACATGATCAAAATTACGAATGCCGAGACTTTTTAAGACATTCTCATCCGTCGTATCAGCGATGACGGAATGCGTCGCAATCCCCATGTATTCGTTAACGCGTTCTTCATCTGAATCGATCGCTAAAACATCATATCCGTTTTTCGATAGCTCTCGAACAATCGATCCCCCGAATCGTCCTAAACCGATTACTGCAAACTCTCCATTCATGTTCAACTCTCCTTCATATTTCTGCTTCAGTAGTAGTGTACCCGATTCCCCTTTAAATTGCTATGAACGCTTTTATGATGCCGTTTCCCCCTACTTTTTTTACGAAACGGCAAAAAAAGTGTGCCATCTTTTTGCAGACGGCACACTTGGTTTTCAGGATCAGGATTTCGATTTTTTCCCACTGACATAATCGTTGTCAAACAAGAAGAGTCGGAGAATCAAATACAGAGCCGGAATCAATAACAATAATCCGAAGATGAAAACGACGACGAGTGCTGTTGCCATCGTTTCGTTGACGACTGCTTTATTGATGTCAATATAGGGGTACAAAATGTACGGAAGATGGGTATATCCATATCCGAACCAAGCGACACCGTACTGAGCCATAACGGCAATAAAGGCAATCCCGTAGTTCTTTTTCAAATAGATGAGCGTGACCGCAATACAGAAGAACAAGAAACTTGCTGCGAACCACCACCAGTTGCCGTTCAAAATATTTTCATAATGCCAAGCAGCCTGATTTTTCAAACCGAAGAAAACAAGTGCACAGACGACAATCGTTGGAATACTCCAGAACAACGCCCATTTACGAATGAGTGGTGTCGCGTTCTCGTCTTTTGCTTTATCCGCATAAAACAGAAGGAACATCGCACTGATGTACAGAACGGAAACGATGGCGAGCGCAACAACCGTCCAAGAATAAAAGTTCGTAAACAGTTTTGTTCCCAAGAACTCCACCGTCTCATTTGTTTTACGAATGAAGCCACCTTGACTGATTGTCAAAGTAGTCGACATTGCTGCTGGAATTAACAATCCTGTCGCTCCGTATAAGAACGTATAGAACATGCTGTCGTTCGAACCATAGTTGGCAAAGGCATAAAAGCTACCACGAATCGCAATCAACACTAAGACGATTGAGGCTGGAACAAGTAGAGCTGTCCCGTAATAATAAGCCGTATCCGGAAAGAATCCGACGAGTCCGACAAAGAAGAAGACGAAGAAGACGTTCGTCACTTCCCAGACCGGTGAAAGGTATCGCAGAATCAGACGATTCGTTAAATGATCCCGTTTTGTATATTTTGAATAGAACGCGTAAAAACCGGCACCGAAGTCAATTGAGGCAACGATGAGATATCCATAAAGGAACGTCCAAAGTACGGTTATTCCAAGTGTTTGAATGTCCAACTCGTTCCCTCCTTATTTATTGTCGTCCGCAAACATCGCTTCACCACGTGTATGATGATCATCCGCGAGTTCTTTACCGACAGGGTTATTTTTAAACATCCGAAGCAAGACGACTGTACAGATCGTTCCGAGCAACAGATAAAGTAAACTGAACAAAATCAACATCGGTCCGACGGCTGTCGATGTCGTTGCCGCATCAGCCGTTCTCATAATACCATAGAGGGTCCATGGTTGACGCCCGATTTCTGCATACATCCATCCTGCTTCAATCGAAACGATGGCAAGTGGTCCACCGATGAAGATACCACGTAATAACCACTTGTTATACGGATTCAGCTTTTTGAGGCGGAATGCCAGTACAAACAGCGCGGATACGGCGGCCAAGTACATTCCGATTGATACCATGATATCAAAGAAATAGTGGACAAACAGTGGTGCTTGGTCCTCTTTCGCAAACTCATTTAAACCGATAACTTCCGTATCAGGTGCTCCGCCTGCAAGAATCGATAGTGCATACGGAATTTTGACGGCCCCTTTGATTTCATAACTGCCGTCTTCTTGTTCATCTAAAATACCACCGAAAATCAGTTCGGCTTCACTTGTCGTTTCAAAATGCCACTCTGCAGCCGCTAATTTTTCCGGCTGGTATTTGGCTAAATATTTTCCCGAGAAGTCTCCGACAAGTGCTGTCGAGAACGCAAAAATCAAACCGGCCATGACTGTTAAGCGAAGGGCTTTTTTGTGATATGCCGTTTCGGCTGCCGACAATGTTTTTTTCCGAAGAAGATGGAAAGCCGCGATCGCTGCCAAAATGAAGGCTACCGTCAGATAGGCAGAGACGATGACGTGTGTCGCTTTTGTTGGTGTCGCCGTATTGAACATTGCTTTTAACGGTTCGATTTGTGTCAACGTTCCGTTAACGATTTTAAATCCTTCTGGCGAGTTCATGAACGAGTTGACCGTCGTAATGAAGAAAGCGGATAACGTCGCACCAATGACGACAGGAATCCCGATCAACCAGTGTAACCATGGGTTTTTGAAACGATCCCATGTGTAGAGGTAAATACCGAGGAAAATCGCTTCAAAGAAGAAAGCAAATGTTTCCATAAAGAGCGGTAAGGCAATCGTTTGACCGGCAACTTGCATCAAAGACGGCCATAAGAGCGATAATTGTAATCCAATCGCCGTTCCGGTCACGACACCGACCGCTACCGTTACGATATAACCGCGCGTCCAACGTCGTGCTAACAGAATATAGTCTGAATCTTTTCGTTTAATTCCGATGTACTCTGCTGCGAGTACCATCAATGGAACCCCTACTCCAATCGTCGCAAAGATGATGTGGAATGCTAATGTGAGCCCTGTCAATAATCGACTGAGCATGACTGGATCATTGAACATGTGTATAGCCCCCTCTTTCTAAACATACTTCTATATATTGTTTATATCCGTATCATAGAGAACATAATCATTTGTGTCTGTTCTTAATGTTTGATGTAACAAATTGTTCACATATACACGTGATTAATTTCACAAAACGTTCGAAAACTGTTCTCTTCTATAAAATGAAAGCCCTTTATTCATTTTTTCATGAATAAAAGGCTGATTGTCACGTCTTTTGTTTAGACGTATTCGCGGAAATAATGATCTAGTAAATTAATCACGAAGGGGATAGCCTCTTCATCTGGATTTAAGGTCGGTTGGTGCAATCCGGACGTTGCATTATTGACTCCGAGCCAAAACATCATGCCCGGGATTTCTTTTAACATGAAACCGAAATCTTCTCCCGTCATCGCGGCATCACATTCCACATAAGTAGCGTTCATTTTAACGAAGGACGAAAATTTATCCACAATTTTTTGATCGTTGACGACTTCGTAGTAACGATTGCCGAACTGGAGATCAATCTTCACACCAAACGAAGCTTCGATACCGCGGACAATATCCCGGACACGTTGCTCCAACTTCTCCATATCCGCACCGTTAAGCGCCCGCATCGTTCCGTCGAGTAATGCTCGACCGGCAATAACATTTTCACGGATTCCGGCATCAACTTTACCAATCGTAATGACACCACAGTTCATCGGATTGATGGACCGGCTGATAATCGTCTGAAGTTGCATAATTAAAGCCGCTTGGGCCACGACTGTATCAATTGTCAGGTGTGGGAAAGCGGCATGACCACTTTGACCATAAATCGTAATATGGACTTCTCGTGCGCTGGCAAACAATACACCAGGCCGACTCGCAATGGTACCGACCGGGTATTCCGGTGCGACATGCAGCCCGTACATCTCACTCGGACGATATTTTTCAAACAATGGACTCTTGATCATCGGTTCCGCTCCACCCGGTCCTTCTTCTGCCGGTTGGAAGAGGAAAACGACATCGTCCATAATCGGAAGCTCAACGATCCGGCGCAGCAAACCTAAGGCGATGGATGCATGAACATCATGTCCACAGGCATGCATGAACCCCGGATGTTCGGAGCCAAACGGCAACCCTGTTGCTTCTTCGATCGGCAAGCCGTCAATATCCGCCCGATACCCGATTGTCCGGTTTCCTGTCAATCCTTTCACACGAACGAACACCCCCGTTTCGAACGTGTCATAACTGACCCGATCCGCCGGATAAGAACGGATTTGATCGAGAATAAAAGCTTGCGTTTTAAACTCCTTGAATCCCGGTTCCGGTATTTTATGAAGTTCTCGCCGCATTTCAATTGCGTATTCCATCTGACTGACTTCCTCCTTCTTCTTTGACAATGTCCCAAAACGCCTGGACTTGTTTTAACTCAAGCATCGACTCTGTCGACAAAATCCAAGTGTCGCGTTTTAAAATTTTTCCGGATGACGTCTTCAACGGAATTTTCATTACGTCGCGCGCTTCATGAATCGTCGATTCGGGCAGGATAGCGAATCCGATTCCATGAAGCGCCATCTGTTTGCACGTCTCAATCTGGTCAACGACGAGTGTCCGGGCTGGCGGACTAGAAAAACGATCTTGCCACCATTCCAAAATTTCTTGATAGTACGTTGAATCACTTTTAAATTGAATGAACGGCCGTTCTGTTTTTCGTAGTTGTTCCAGAAATGTTAATTCGCTGTCGACCAGGTAGAGCGGGTCAGAGAACAGTCGTTCTTTGACGCCTTTCCAGTCGGGATTCCCGCGAATGATGCCGATATGAAAATGTTCTTCCAACATATGACGCATCATTTCACTCGACCATCCTGTGACGAGTTGGACACGGACGTGCGGATATCGTTCAACAAAGCGTTTTAAGACGCGTGGCAACCAGTATTGTCCCATGATGGAAGCCACTGCAATTCGAAGTGTCCCGTAGACTGCGCCTTCTTCTGCCGTCAATTCACTTTTTAATTCTAATTCTTTGCGATTCATTTCTTTGGCGAGTCCGATGACCTTCTCCCCTTGAGGGGTGATGCTGAGACCACGGGACGAACGAATGAACAACTTCGTCGCCCAGCGCCGCTCAATCGCGACGAGACGTTGACTGAGGGCAGGTTGCGACACGAAAAGCCGCTCCGCCGCCCGTCTCATGTTTAATTCCTCCGATAACGTAATCAACATTTCCATTTCCGACACTTGCAATGTATGATTCGACTCCTCATGATATAAGATGGCATTAGTTTAACACGTTAGAGAGGAAGGTACATATGTCACGCTATCATTTTATGTTGATCGTCTCAACGATTGCGACCTTGGGTAGTCTGTACTTCAGCGAAGTCCGAGGATTCATCCCCTGTCCGTTATGTTGGTGGCAACGTCTGTTCATGTATACGACAGCCATTTACCTGCTCGTTTCACTTTTTCGAAATCGTCCGGTCGACCGCTTTTTCATTCGCTTATACACGCTACTCGGTTTCGCGGTCGCGGCCTACCATGTCGTCCTGGAACGTTTACCGGATGGAGAAGCCCTATGCACGAATGGTTGTCTAATCAAATGGGTCAACTATTTCGGTTTCTTGACGATTCCGATGATGAGTTTGATTGCTTTTACGATTTTGGTTGGTCTCGCCTTTTATCCGCAACAAAAAAACGCTCATTGAGCGTTTTTTTGTTGCCATGCTTCTGCAACGGTATACGCACTCGAAAACGATAACTCGGATAACTGCCCTTCTCCTTCACACCAATCTCCGACGAAAGCGACCTTTTCCTCACGCTCTTCATCCATGAAGCAAGGCAGAGCAACTTGTCCCATCTTCCACTTGATTTCTTGTACGATCGCCCGCTTCATCGTGCGTTCCGTCACCAACTGTTCGCGCCATCCTGCGTAATGCTGATCGAGCAGACGATGGATTTGTTGCACTTTTCTACTCAAGTAATCCGGATCACCGACACGATCATGAACTAAATACGCGACGACTTGCAGAACTTGACCATTTTTTGGCGCGATACTTGGGTCGTAATGGGATAAATCCGTCACGAATAATTGGTGCGTACGATCATACACATAGGAAAAAGGTGTCTTGATATAAGGATGCACCCCCACATCATAGACAAGAACTTCAACCGGTTCATATTGGGCATACGGTTCGATGAACAGCTGAATCGGTGTCGGTAAAGCAAGCTTCCGCATCTCTCGGGGTGGGATGGCCAACACGATGCGGTCGACGGTCCATTCGGCCTTTTTTCGATCGCGTAGCCGGTAACCGTCGTCACTTTCTTCAATGGCTGTAATTTTTGTTTTACGGTGAATCGTTCCGTCGTGTAGCATGATCACGCGTTCCAGTTCATTGATGAGAACCTGCCAACCACCGGCAATATAGGAAACCGGTTTTCGGGTTCGAAATAGTTTTTTGTAATAGTTGAAATAGACGTCTGATGGGATGTTTTCAGGTTCCGCCGTGAAAAAATTACTGGAAGCTAAATCAAGCATCAATCGCGCGACGTCTGCTTCCACCTTTTGTTCGGTCAACCACTGACCAATTGATAGCGCTCGGTCTCCCTGTTCGAGATGTAAGACGGTTTTGACGACTTCCCATGTAAACCGGAGCTTATCGGTTCCACCGATGACTTCCGTTTTCAACAGACCAATTGCATTGGCAGGAGCAGCAGTCAGATGACCTGCAAATTCATATTTTGCTTTTGCGGACGAAAAATCCAACCAGGTGATATCTAACTTCAACTGTTTAATAATTGTCCGCAACATCGATTGATCGCGTGCATAAACGGCGTGAGCCCCGTAATTAAATGTAAAGCCTTTGATCACTTGTGAAGTCGCTCTCCCGCCTAGCAAACCGGTATCATACAACTGAACTCGTTTTCCTTGTTGTGCGAGAAGAGCAGCCACTGACAAACCTGCTAATCCGCCACCAATGATTCCAACCGTCTCCACCTCATCACCTCCAGCTTTTCAAAAAGATGCTACCCTTTTTCTTTTCCCGATTATGGACGAAAAAAACGACAGCTCAGTCGGCTGTCGTTTTTTTGTGATGACTCATTTCCACCAAACATCAAGAGGTGAGACCGGCATATGGTGTTTATGCCCCACTCGTTTGTACTGCCCTTCCAATTTCGCGGCACTTTCGCTCGAAATCGACTTTCCTTCCAGATAATCATCGATTTCATCATAGGTCATACCGAGTGCTTGTTCATCCGGTAAACCGGGTTGATTGTCCTCCAAGTCAGCCGTCGGTACTTTTTCAATCAGGGCGTTTGGTGCCTGAAGATGACGGAGTAACTGTTTTCCTTGACGTTTGTTGAGCCCTGTCAGTGGTGTAACATCACAGGCGCCGTCTCCGTGTTTTGTATAAAATCCGGTCACGAACTCTGCAGCATGATCCGTTCCGACAACTAAACAACCAAAGTGAGCTGCGAGATCGTATTGCACCTTCATCCGTTCCCTTGCCTTTGTATTTCCTTTACTGAAGTCAGACAGTTCCTGTCCCGTTGCTTGTTCAAATGACGCCATTGATGCGTCGACAGCCGGTTTGATGTCGACACGTAACGCATGATCCGGACGGATGAAGGATAATGCGAGTTGTGCATCAGACTCATCTTGTTGTTGACCGTGCGGCAAACGGACGGCATAAAATTGATAGTCGCGTCCCGTTTCGCTTCTCAACTCTTCGACCGCCAGTTGGCACAAACGCCCCGCAAGCGACGAGTCTTGTCCACCCGAAATACCGAGTACAAACCCTTTTGCCCCAGTGTGCAACAGATACTCTTTTAAGAACTGAATGCGTTGCTTAATTTCCTCTTCTGCTTGAATGACCGGCTTGACGCCCGTCACTTGAATGATGTCTTGTTGCATGAAACATTCACTCTCCTTTTTCATTCTCAATTTTCTGGCGATCGGTCATGACGGATTCAGGCGTCCCTTCCACCTGTCGAATCGTTGACGCCTCAATTTGGTCCGCTCGACTAGACTGCGGAAGCTCGATTCTGACTTCGTATCGCTTAGTCTCCAAAGCTTTAAACGTTTCCTTTTCAATCGCTTGTGTAAATACTTGTTCTTGCGAGAACGTGTACAGCACTTTTCCCGTTTCGTCTTTGACAAGCAACTCAAATCGCTGGGACGTCGGGAAGGTCACTGTCGTATCCTGCTCATTTGGATTCTTCAGTAAAACAATCGCTTCTACGATTCTCGATTCCGATTGTTTCGCCGACACCGCGATTGTCATCGGCTGACTTGTTACTTCATTTTGTGCTGTTTGTTTATTCTGGCTGTTTTTTTCTGGTTGCGCACAACCTGCGAAAACGATCGCTAATAAAACGAGACAAGATAACCGGGTGATCCACTTCAAAACATCGTCCCCTCTCTTCTCTACTACAGATTTTAGCACAAAAAAGAGGAGGA
>NZ_JBHFFC010000006.1:0-48417 GCF_043359615.1 Exiguobacterium sp. S22-S28
ACATACGGAAGCAAGTTGCTTTTTTATTTACCTGTTGCTTTTAAATCCCCCGTGCCAAAATCGGCATCAAAGGCGCGACACCAGATGACGACACGACTGTATTTCTTCAAATCCACGTCTTTCGGCAGGACGTAGTTTTGGTCTCCTTGATTCCCTTTTAGCGCCCCGAGTCGGATCCCGTCTGCTGTCTCCTTACCTGGCTCGACCAAGTAAACAAACAAGTCCGGTCCGTTCGTCGTTTGAAAATCTTCAAATCGCAGATATAACGCATCGTCTGCCGGTACTGTTTTAACGTTTCCGGACGTTTGATAATTTTTTTCACCGTCCACGAACGTTCCGGAGAAGTCAGCCGGTGCTTCTTCGGGAGCCGGTGTTGTAGGTTCCGACTTGTCCGCCTCGGATGCTGGTGTCTCCTCTTCCTGTTTTACCGTCGAAGAACTCGGCGGCAACTCTTCGTCCACGGCTTGATTCAAGAACAATGGCGACACGAGCCACCAACTCAACGCCAATACACAGACAACCACGATTGCCAATATGATTTTTGATCCGTTTCGCACCGTCTTCACTCCATTCCTTCACCTGAAGAACCCCTGACCGTTCGTTTATCCGTATTGTTTTTGATGGGCTTTTTTTAACGCTAAATATTCTTCATCCGCCCGAATCAAATCCCACTTTTCTTGAAAAATCTCAGCTGACTTCGCTTTTTCGGGATCGATTTCCCGCTCGTTTAATTCACCGGTCGCTTTGTTTTTATATTTGCGTCCGCCTTTGTAATTCGTGTACCGGCGTGCCCGTGTATGTCCCATCTGAATGAACTTCCGCGCCATGTCCATTCCGACGAAGTCTCCGGCTGCTTTATAATCGAGATACATCTGATAGATTTTTTCAGAAGATTCCTTCGCAATCTCCGGCGTCTTAAATCGCCAGTGCGGCAAAATTTCTCCTTTATAGGGTTCAACGAGCAGGACACCCTGCTCCCCCCGTCCGACCCGATACTTTTCCGGTTCTTTCCGAAAATCCGTCGTCTCAAAATCCAAATCGTAATCAAATGCCATGCGCATCGCTCCCTTTCCTTAAGGGATTCCCGGGAACGGCCGGCTTTAATCGTGTGGATACAGTCCGGTCGTATAAACAGCCGTCAAGGTTTTCGCAATCTCGTCAATCGTCGCTGTCGTCTCTTCCCGGATGACTTCAAACAGATACATTTCGTTCGCAAAAAACCATCCGCGGGCAACGAGTGTCGGATTGAGGTCCGAACGGGCGAGTCCTGTGGCTTGCGCATAACGGATGTCCCGACTGATCCGTTCAATAAAGCGTTCGCGGATTTGTTTCCATTTGGTCCGGATGGCATACGATACGCCGATTGCCTGTTCGACGATCCGGAGTAGCTCGCGTTCTTGTTCGGCAAGCTGTAAGAAAGCCGTCGCCTGCTGTTCGATTTTCTCCCGTGCTTCCTCGGCGGTTCGGGGCTCAAACGGCTGTTCTGCGACCTGATGGAACTGATCCATCACGGTTTCGATCAAAACGATCAGCAGTTCATCCTTCCCTTCAAAGTGAACGTAGGCCGTTCCATACCCCACTCCGGCCCGCTTAATGATTTGTGAAATCGTCGTCGTTTGAAAGTCGTTTTCGAGAAAAACTTCCCGGGCTGCCACCAACAGTTTTTCCCGCGTCCGGATCGTCCGAAGATGCCGTTTATCGATTTTCATGTCGTCTGAGTTCATGATTTTCCCCACCTCTCCTGCTTCTCTATCCGATAATATTGACACAATGTCAATTTGTTTGCTACGCTTTTGTCAAAATTGATTACTGATTCATTTTAAGGAGGAACGGACATGGCATTGACCGCTAAGCGTGAGGAAGCAATCGAACGAGACGAACAGGATCGACTGGCCCCTTACCGGAACGAATTTTATCTGCAGGAAGGCTCGATTTACATGGACGGCAATTCACTTGGATTGTTGTCAAAACGTGCGGAAGCGACGTTGCTGGAATCACTCGCCGATTGGCGGGAACTTGGGATTGACGGTTGGATGAAAGGACGCCATCCGTGGTTTGAACTGTCGGAAAAACTGGCCGCCTTAAACGCACCACTCGTTGGCGGAAGTGCGGATGAAGTAATGGTGACCGGTTCGACGACGGTCAATCTGCATCAACTTGTGGCAACGTTTTTTGCCCCATCCGGACAACGGACAAAGATTTTAGCCGACAGCTTAACATTCCCGTCTGATATTTATGCGCTCCAAAGCCAGCTACGGTTGCGCGGACTCGATCCGGCAGAACATCTCGTCCAAGTCGAGAGTCGTGACGGACGGTTTCTCGATGAAGCGGATATCATTGCCGCGATGACGGAAGAGATTGCGTTGATTGTCTTACCGACCGTCCTGTACCGGAGTGGTCAGATTTTAGATATGGAACGTCTGACACGGGAAGCCCATGCCCGCGGTATCTTGATCGGCTTTGACGGCTGTCATTCCGTCGGTGCGATTCCGCATGCCTTTCATGACTGGGGCGTCGACTTTGCCTACTGGTGCAACTACAAACATTTAAACGGCGGTCCGGGAACGGTCGGCGGACTGTTTGTCCATGAACGCCATTTCGGCACGTTGCCGGGTCTGACCGGCTGGTTCGGCTCCCGTAAAGATAAACAGTTTGATATGGATCATACGATGACTCCCGCCGAAAACGCCGGTGCCTTCCAGATCGGAACGCCGCACGTCTTGAGCCTTGCCCCACAAATCGGTGCACTCGAGCTGTTTGCAGAAGTCGGGATCGACGCGGTCCGGACAAAGTCACTCGCACTGACGGACTACATGATGACGCTCGTCGATCAGGAATTGACGCCGTACGGTTTTGTGATCGGGAACCCGCGTGATGACAAACGACGTGGTGCTCACCTGAGTCTCGAACATCCGGAAGCGGCACGAATCTGTAAAGCATTGAAGGCGCATCACGTCATTCCTGATTTCCGGGCACCGAATATTGTCCGCCTGGCCCCTGTTGCCTTGTATAATAAGTTTGAAGATGTCTATGAGGTCGTCTCAATTTTGAAAACGATCATGGACGAAAAACAATATGAACAGTTCAAGAACGAACGCGAAGTCGTCGCGTAAGGAGGAATTATGAAAGAACACCCTACTGAACTACGGCGTGACTTAAAAACACGCCAACTGACGATGATTGCGATGGGTTGTGCGATTGGAACGGGACTTTTTCTCGGAAGCGGTCTCGCCATCAGTCTCGCCGGACCAAGCGTCCTCGTCAGTTATGCGATTGGCGCCTTCATCGTCCTGCTGTTGATGGGTTGCCTCGCAGAAATGACCGTCGCCCACCCGACCTCCGGCTCATTCGGAACGATTGCTGAACAATACATCAGTCCATACGCCGGATTTTTGGTCCGCTACTCCTACTGGGTGGCAAACGTCCTGGCGATCGGCGTTGAAGTCAGTGCGATCGCCATCTATATGAAATATTGGTTCCCGGACGTCCCCGGGTATGTCTGGATTTTAGTCTTTGCAGTAGCCTTGATTTATATCAACGCCACGACCGTCAATACGTTTGCGACGTTTGAATACTGGTTCTCCGTCATTAAGATCAGTGCGATTTTAATGTTCATGATTCTCGGTGCCTATCTGGTCTTCGGCAGCAACTCACCGGACATCGGGCCACAAAACTTCACGAATGACGGCGGATTCCTGCCGTTTGGTTTTTCCGGTCTCTGGATTGCCGTCTTCATCTCGTTGTTTAGTTTTCTCGGGACGGAACTGATTGCCGTCACGGCCGGCGAAGCGAAAGATCCGGACGTCGCGGTGCCAAAAGCACTGAAGGCCACCGTCTTCCGCTTATCGACGTTTTATGTCATCACGATTGCCTTGATGCTGATGATCGTGCCGTGGCAACAGGCGGGCGGCGTTGATCAAAGCCCGTTCGTCAAAGTGATGGAGATGTTATCGATTCCCGGAGCTGCCGGCATCATGAACTTCATCATCCTGACGGCTGCCTTGTCCGCGATGAACAGTCAGTTGTATGCGTCGACACGCATGATGTACTCGTTGTCAAAAGCAACGTACGCACCGCGGATTTTCAGCCGCTTGAATACGAAAGGTGTTCCTTTGTTTGCACTTGCCGTCTCGACACTGGGGATTTTCCTCGCCGCTGTCATCAGCAGCCAGTCGAGCGTGTCTTATCCGTTCATGATGGGAATTTCAATGTTCGGGGCCATCTTCACCTGGTTCATGATTTTCATCTCCCACCTCTATTTCCGGAAAGCCTGGGAACGGGATGGTGGACGGAAACTGCCGGTCCGCATGATGGGCTATCCGTATTTGACGGCACTCGGGGCCATCCTGCTGTTTGCCCTCGTCATCACGACCTGGTTCACAGATTTCCAAATCGTCTTGAAGTTCGGAGTTCCATGGTTACTGTTCTTGACGATTGCCTATGTATTTTGGAAACGCAACAATCCGCCGCAAGCGGATCAGACAGACCGTTCACAATCACTTTGATGTAAAGGGGATCGATTGGAATGAAACAGACGGATGCGACGCAAATCGAAGAAACGATTCAAACCGACTTCAAAAAAGACATGTCTTACGGGGATTATTTACAGCTCGACTCACTCTTGACGAGCCAGCAACGCTTATCGGACCACCATGATGAGATGCTGTTCATCGTCATCCATCAGACAAGCGAGCTGTGGATGAAGTTGATTTTGCATGAGATGACGGCTGCCACTAAAGCGATTGCCGACGATCAGCTCGAGCGGTCGTTTAAGATGCTCGCCCGAATCTCGAAAATTCAACAACAACTGATTCAATCATGGAGTGTCCTGTCGACACTGACACCGGCTGAGTATCTGGAGTTCCGTGATTCGCTTGGACATTCGTCTGGATTCCAGTCGTACCAAAACCGGCAAATCGAGTTTGCCCTCGGATTTAAGAATGCACAGATGCTTCGGGTCTATGAGCACGAAACGGCGCTGTTCGCTCAATTAACGGCAAACTTGAAGACACCGAGCATCTATGATGAAACCGTGCGGGCGATGAAGCGACGCGGCTTGCCGATTGATGAGGCGATCCTCAACCGGGATGTCACGCAAGACTGGGAAGCCGACGCGAGTGTGGAAGCGGCCTGGGCCATCGTCTATCAAGACGTCGAACAGTACTGGGATTTATATGAACTCGGTGAAAAGTTACTCGATATCGGCAGCCAGCAACAAATGTGGCGCTTTAACCACATGAGCACCGTCGAACGAATCATCGGTCAAAAACCGGGCACGGGCCGTTCATCCGGTGTCAGTTACCTGCGCCGGGTGCTCGACCACCGGTTCTTCCCGGAACTTTGGTCAGTCCGGACAAAACTTTGAGGAGGAATGTGAAATGAACCGTTGGATCGATGTCTCACAACCGTTAAACTCGTCGATTACGACATGGCCGGGCGATACGAAGTTCAACTACACAATCAATTGGAGTAAAGCCGACACCGGTTCCGTCAACGTCGGTCAAGTCACGATGAGTCTGCATACCGGCACCCACATCGACGCACCGTTTCACTTTGACGATGCCGGTCAAAAAGTCATCGATCTTGATCCGGACCTCTATATCGGCCATGCCCGTGTCATCTATCTGCCCGGTCGAACAGAAATTATCGCAAGTGACCTCGATGCGTTTGATTTAACCGATGTCCGCCGACTGATCATCAAAACGGATGGCTGGGTCGACAAGTCGATTTTCCCGGAAACAATTCCGGTCCTGACACCGAATCTTGCCGAACGTCTCGGAGCACTCGGCATCGAATTGATCGGACTTGATTTGCCGTCTGTTGACGCGATTGACAGTAAAGAGATGAGTGCCCACCATGCCCTCGCAGCACACGGTGTCCACATCCTGGAGGGACTCGTGCTCGATGCGATCACGCCGGGTGACTATCATCTAAACGCCGTTCCGCTTCCGATTGTCGACGGTGACGGCAGTCCTGTCCGTGCGTTGATGCGACCGTATTAAAAAAAACCGACAGAACTCTCTTCCAAGAGTTTTCTGTCGGTTTTTTCAGTTTTCCTTAACCGATACGGGGAATAAAACTTCTTCCGTCCGTTGCATGATCTGTCCGAGTACTTGAAGGGACGGACCGACCTCAAAATCGAGATCAAGAGAATGATTGGCCCCCTTTATTTTTTCTAGTACGAGGTTCGAGCTGCGACAACGTTCAAATGCTTCCGGACTGTACTGATGATCCTGATCCCCGATGACCAGTAATCCGGACTGTCGGCTGTTCGCAATCGCTTCGACGATTGCCTGATCTTTTAACAAGGGTGTCAGCAAAACGATTGTCGCATCCGGAAAAAGTCCGCGCCGGATCAAGGAAACCAGAGGTACTGTTCCAAGCGATTTGGCAATGAAGTGAATCGTTTTATACGTACGTGACCGTAACACCTCATCGATGACCGCTTCAATCCGCCGACTCATCTCCGCATTCCCCTGCTCGTCCGACATACTGAACAAGTCGTCCGAGACATACTGAACCTCGATCACGTTGACTCCCCGCTTTAGTAACATCATCCGACTGAAGTAAAAGTACGGATGGTCATAAGCATAGCCTGCGCCGGACAACATAAAACAGACCTCGTTCGAATCGGAATAATAATGATTATAGGCTATCGCTTGATCCCCCAATTGTGTCTGACAGCGACGAATTTCCATTGATGCTCCCCCTTTAATTTTTTCCTTACTTTACCATCTTCACTATCAACCGTCCATTTGAATTCTGTTTATAGCTTTCTTGATCAAAAAAAGCCACATCCCACGCTCTGTCAGCGAAGGATGTGGCTTTTGGTTCAGCGGACCAGTTGATCCGGTGTAAAGACTGACTGTTCAACTTGTTTTAAGGCATAAAAAGCACCTTGTCGTGCCATCAAATCGGCATACTTGCCAACTTCGACGACTTGACCTTGCTCCATGACAACGATTTGGTCCATCTCCTCAAGTCCTGCGAGACGGTGACTGACCAACAACAGCGTTGCATCCGCCGCACGTGCGAACAAATGCTGTAAGATGGTCTGTTCCGTCAAGGCATCGACCGATGAGGTCGGTTCGTCGAGCAAGTAGAGCGAAGCTTGCCGCAAGAAAATCCGGGCAATCGCCAGCCGTTGCTTTTCACCACCGGACAGGTTTTCCCCTTTTTCGAGCACCCGGTCGTCAAGAGCGAGCAACGAAAGACCAACTTGATCCAGTGCTTCGATCATCTGATCATCCGTTGCCTCGCTACTGGCCAGCTTCAAATTGTCGCGGATCGTTCCATAAAAGAAATGGTTTTGTTGCAAGACGACATTCGACTGTCGCCATACCGCTTCCGGATCAATCTCTTGACCGGGCGTTCCCTCAATCCGAATTCCGTCTGCCGGATACATGCGCAACAACAGTTGCAGTAAGGTCGATTTCCCGGAGCCGCTCGCTCCGACGACTGCTGTTTTGCTGCCGGCAGGAAACGTCACGCTGACGTCTCGTAAGACCGGACGTTCCTGATCGGGAAAGGCAAACGTGACCTGTTCGGCCCGGAGTTCCGGTGCCCGTGTCAGCTCAAACGGACGATAGTTCGGTTCAACCGTCGCTTCGACCACATCATCGAGCCGTCGCGCCGCGTGGCGGCTGTCTTCAAAGAAGCCCGGCAAAATCGCCATTGGGGCTGCATTTTCAAACACCGTCAACGAGGTCATGACGAGTAAGGCCAGGAAAACACCTTCGAGCTGACCGTCGGCGACCAGATAAGCACCGAGACCAAGGACAATCCAGGAAATGATCAAGGTGGCGAGTGTGTTCCATGCAAGATTCGAGACGGCGTGCAGCCCGTTACGTTTTTCTTCCGCGACGTACCGCGCTGCGACAGCATTCAGTTCTGCTTCCTTGTTTCCGAGTTGCTGATAGATTTTTAAGTCACGATAACCTTGGAACAATTCTGTCACTTCCGTCGACAGTTCCCCGCGCCGTGCCCGAACGGACCGCGCAAAGCGTTGTTCCCGGTAGGCAAACCAGCCGGGAATGATGAATCCCGTCAACAGAAGACCGATCACGAGGACAAGCGCAACACTGAGCGAAAAGAAGCTGACGAAAAAGATCGTACAAAGAAAAACAAGCACTAAGATGATCGGTGGATAAACAACACGTAGAAACGTATTTTGCAGACTTTCGACGTCGCCGACGATTCGTGCGAGCAAGTCACCGCTCCGGTACTTGGCAAAGATGCCTGGTGCGAGCGGTTCAAGCCGTTTATAAAACGTCGTTCGTAAATCACTGAGAATCGTAAACGTCGCCCGGTGCGAATAATAGCGTTCGGCATAACGACTCGCCGCCCGCGTCAAGCTCGACAGCTTCTGTAAGGCAATCAAGACAGCCAGTGTCTGGATCGGTGGCAACAGTGCTGCTTTCGAGATTAAAAATCCACTTGCCGCAAACAAACCGACCGCTGTGACTCCAGCCAGAACACCGAAGAAAATCGAGAAGACGATGTCTCGTTTTTGGTGCAACATCAAGCGAAAAATTCCCATCAACTCTTTCATCGTGTCTCCTCCCCCCGTTGAACGGCACGCATCATCGCATACTCCGATTTACGTCCCATCAACTCTTCATGTGTCCCCCGGTCGACAATCCGTCCTGCTTCCAGAATGACGATTTGATCCGATTGTTCAATCGTATGCAACCGGTGGGCGACCGTGATGACGGTCGCTTCACGTCCTAAAACCGTGATTGCTTCTTGCAGCAACCGTTCCGTCTTGACATCAAGACCGGTCGTCGGTTCATCAAACAAGATGATGTTTGGTCGTTTTAAGAACGCACGCGCCAAGGCGACGCGCTGCTTTTCTCCGCCGGATAATCCGCGTCCGCCTTCCCCGATCACTGTATCGAGTCCGTTCGGCAACTGTCCGATCAGTTCTGTCAGACCGGCGTCAGATGCGGCCTGTTCAATCGCTGAACGGGATGCCTCGCGTAATTCACCAATCGCAATATTCTCCGCAAGTGTCCCGGCATACAAATACGGATGCTGGGAGATATAGCTCAGTTGGCGGAACCAGCTTGCTTCGGTAATCATCTGACGGGGTTGACCGTCAAGTAACAGTTGTCCGTCCTGCGGATCGGCGAGACCCGCCAATAACTGAAGGACCGTTGATTTGCCGGCTCCGCTGCGACCAATCAACGCGACCTTCTGATACGGTTCGATCGCAAGATTCAGTTCGGTCATCGCAAACCGGGCATCGCGGTATGAAAAAGCGACGTCCTTTAATTCGATCCGTGGTGGACGGGCTGCCGGTAGTTCCGTCTGTCCGAAAACGACGCTCCGGTCATCTTCCGTCAGTTCCGCCGCAATCTGTTTCGCGGCCGCGACACTGCCCCGTCCCGTATGGAACGCTGCGCCCATTTCCTTTAACGCCAGATAGTATTCCGGTGCCAATACCAACATCAAAAAGGCCGGGACAAAGGTGATGCTTTGGAACAGAATCAAGCGTAAGCTGACTTCAAGCGCAATCATTCCCATACTGAGCATCGAGATGAATTCGAGCATCAATGATGACAAGAAGGCAAGTTTCAGCACCGTCAACGTCGCATCCCGAAAGTCGAGGCTACTCCGTTCGATGACGTCCTGTTGGGCCTTCGCCCGACCAAATAACTTCAACGTCGTCAGTCCCTGTAGCGTATCCAGAAATGTTCCGGAGAAGGCATTCATCTTCTCCAGCTGCGTATCGGCCCGATTTTGGGTCATGATTCCGATGACGATGTAAAACAACGGAATGAACGGGGCTGTAATCATCATGACGAGTCCCGTGACCCAGTCATAGCTGAAGGCTGCGATCAGCACCATCAGCGGGACGATTGACGTCTGGATGACTTTCGGCATGTACTGACTGTAATAACTGTCCATCTCATCGACCGAATCCAGCAGGACACTGACCTTTTTTCCGGATTGTCCTTCAAGCATCGATTCAACGGAGTTTTTCGTATATTTCGCAACAAGTGCCTGGCGTAAGTCTTGTTTGACCCGTGCCGCAAGATTCGTCCCGAGACGTCCGTTCCAATACGTGACGCCGACGCGCAGGACAAGCATCAACAACAGGACACCAAGCAACGGAATAACTGCCGCGAACGGATCTTCTTGCAGAAAAATCCGATCGACGATGATGACGATCAAATAGGATTGACCGATGACGGCAACACCCATTAAGACGGCTGCCAGCATCAGTTGTATTAAAATTGAACGCGGAATCGTGATGATTCCTTTAAGTGGATTCATAATCAAACGCCCTTTCACAAAGTGTGAACGACTTTTAGTGAATATTTTCACATATCGTACATTCAGTATACCGAATCCATTCTGTTGATGCCACGGGTATGCTGTTGAAAAGGTGTGACGGTTTTGTGAGAGACATTTTACTGGACAATTCATTGATCTGATTGTATCGTGGACAATAGTTATCCACGATATACAAAAAGGAGAATATCTTATGCAAATGAAAACCGGTGTTGAGCAATCGATCTACGCCATGCTGTTATTGACGTTTTTACCGGATAAAGGGGTCCTGCCGGGCGAATTCATCAGCCAACAACTCGGTGCTTCCCCGACCTATTTTCAAAAACTGCTCCGGAAGCTCGTTCATGCGGATCTGCTGATATCCGTTCCCGGAGCCAAAGGCGGGTTCCGTCTGAAAGCTTCACCGGAACAAATTCGTGTTTTTGATGTCTATGAAGCGATTGAAGGCAAACAATCTTTGTATGCGTCAAGCGGAGTCTTTGAAGATTTGATGGGCATCCAAAACCAAAACATCTGCTTATTGTCCGACTTGATGACAGAAGCCGAACAGTCGTGGCAATCGACGCTCAAACGTGAAACGATCGATTCGATCCGCCGTGAAATTTATTTAAATTGTCCGCCCGATCATCTAACAAAACTGCAGGCTTTAATCGAAGAAAAAATGATTCGTAATTAAAAGGAGAATGACCGATGACTACTACGACACTTGACCGCTATTTTGATTTATTTGACGCTTCCCGGACCGACGAACAAGCCTTTACGGACTTGATTTCCCTTTTCTCAGATGATATTACCTTTGTCCTCAACGGACAGGAACAACACGGGATTGACGCCTGGAAACAGTTTGTCCGGATGGTCTTTACCACCAACCAGGATATTAAGCACATGTATGCAGGATGGCTGCCTTCCGAAACAGGCGATACGCTTGAAACACGATGGGCCGTTTGTGGTAAGCGTGCGGACGGATCGGTCTTCACGCAAGACGGAACAGATATCGCCCGACTGGATGCAGACGGAAAAATTGTCTACCTCGCCAATGTCCCGGACGATACTACGATGTTCAACCAATACAACGATTAATCTAAAACAGGCATCACTTCGTTATGAAGTGGTGCCTGTTGCTCATGCTTATAAGTTCTTCGCTTTGAAGGTATCGCCGCCTTCAATCGTTCCGTTGTCAAATCCTTTTTGGAACCAACGTTCCCGCTGCGCAGACGTCCCGTGCGTAAAGCTTTCCGGCACGACATAGCCTTGTCCTTTTTTCTGTAAGGTATCATCGCCGACGGCATTCGCGGCACCGAGTGCTTCGTCGAGATCCCCTTCTTCCAGCAAGTTTTGTCCTTGCGCGTGATGCGCCCAGACGCCCGCATAATAATCCGCCTGCAGTTCAAACCGAACGAGATACTTGTTAAATTTTTCTTCGCTCATCTTTTGACGGAGCGGCATGATTTCGTCCGATGTTCCGAGCAACGTCTGGACATGGTGACCGACTTCATGAGCGATAACATACGCCATTGCAAAATCACCCGGTGCGCCGTATTTCGTTTGCAACTCGTCATAAAAACTTAAATCAATGTATAATTTCTGATCGCCCGGACAATAAAAAGGTCCGACTGACTTCCCAGCTTCCCCACATGCTGAACTGACTTGATCGGTATATAAGACGAGGGTTGGTTCTTTATAGGTCATACCGTCCTGTTTAAATTCTTTGGTCCACACTTTTTCCGTATCCGCTAACACAACGGATACAAAATCAGCCGCTTCTTTTTCTTTGGCAGTTTCCTGGTACTCGCCTTGGCTGTCACCTTGCGAATCTGACAGCCCCCCGAGGATGTCCGCTGGATTCCCGCCCATCAAAGTAACGACGATTAAAATGATGATTCCGAGTCCGCCACCAATCCCGGCGACTCCTTTGCCGCCCATTCCCCGCCGATCTTCGACGTTCGAACTTCTTTCTCTGCCCTTCCATTTCATGCGCGTTCCTCCTACAAATCTCAATGCATTTCTATACCCCATATTGTGTCGGTTTAGCCATGATTTCCTATTTTAAAAATTAATGTTGTTTTAAATATCTTGAAGCTAAACAATCTGAAATGGCCAACCGATAGTGAGATACATTCAGCGTGTGCATTCGTGCTTTATTTCAGCTGCATCTAAAAATTGGAGGAATTTTATTTTATGAAACACCGGAATCAGCTTATGCTTGGGATTAGTTCGTTTGTTGTCATCTTGTCACTCATCGTTCATGGTTTACACCGATTCACCATTTTTGCTGACGGCTATCAAATCATTCGTGGAAACGTCAGTGCCGCCTCACCAATCGCTCTGACTTGGATTGCGTTGTTGCCGGTGTTCTGTTTGCTTGCTGCTGCAGTCCTGTACCGAATGCGCCCGCGCAGTAAAAACGTACCGCTTCTGTTGACGGTGACGTTAACTTTTTCCAGTATGTCGATTATCGCTGGCGGAAACGGACTCGTCGAATACCATTTCTCGATTTTCATGGTGTTGGCCTTGATTGCCTACTTCCGTCGGATTGATTTGATTCTTGTCAGTACCGTTCTGTTTGCCGTTCAACATTTTGCCGGCTTCTTTTTTGCACCGGCGTTGATTTGCGGGACGACCGGTTATCCATTCAGCATTCTGATGATTCATGCTGTCTTCCTGATTTTGACGAGTGCTGCGCTCATCATTCAAATCGCTGTTCAGAATAAGGAACGCCAAGCGGCGTCACGCCGTGAAGAAGATGCGACGAAATTGATTACGAATGTCAGTCAGCAGATTGAATCTCTGGTCGGCAGTTTGAAGACCAATACGAAGCATTTACAACAGGCTGCTGTCCAATCGGTCGAAGCGACCAATCAAATTGCGACTGCGATTGCACCGATTGTCCACTCTGCCGACGGTCAACACCAATCGATGCAACAAGGAACAGATCAATTGCATCAGGTCAATGCGGCCATCGCAACGATTCAGGCGAAAATGGCGCGGACGGCCACGACGACGGAAAATATGACGAAAACCGCTTTGACCGGAAATGCAGAAATGCATCTGATGGACCGTCGGGTGGAAGCGATGGTCGAATCGACGAACGGTCTGCATACTTCTGTTACAGCAATGGCCAGCCGATCCGATAAAATCCAAAAAATCCTCGCTAGTCTGGAGGCGATTGCCGGCCAGACCAACTTGCTGGCGTTAAATGCCGCCATCGAAGCCGCACGTGCCGGTGACGCCGGGCGTGGCTTTGCCGTCGTTGCGACGGAAGTTGGTCACCTCGCGGTCCAGTCCCGCAGCTATGCCAATGAAGTGACGGAAGTTTTACAGGCATTGATTGCCGATACCGATCAAATCAAGGAAACGGCAGCCAGTTATACGACGACACTGTCGGAAAACCAGCAGATGACCAAACGTGTCCGGCAGACGTTTGCTGACATCACGCAACTGGTCCAGGAGGTCGAACAAAGCATCAGCTCGATTCAAACAGCCCGTCAAGGGGTCGGGGTCCAGATGCTTGATATCGAACAGCGGATGGAGACGACCCGAACCGCCTCGCTTGAAGTCCGCCACGGCATTGAGTCGACCGCCGTCTCACTCGAACAACAAACGACCGTCCAACACGAATTTGAAACGATGACCCAGTCACTCGGTCAGATGACAAGTTCTTTGGAACAATTGGTTGATGAATTGACCAATCACATCGAACGGTAATGTAAACCATGCAGGCTCCTCCTTCAGACGGAGGAGTCTGTTGTCATTTTTGTTAAAATTAAGTGAAGCTGTTCTAGGAATCACCCCAGTACATCCCGAATAGTAAAAGAATTGACCTTTTTTTGAGAGAGGAGTTCTTTGATGCAGACCTCACTACAATCACTACTCGATGCTGCCCGCAGATTTGGTCGAACCTACCGCAAAGATGCTCTCGTGTTAACCGGCGTTCTCGTTTTGATTGTTCTGTACGGCGCCCCCCTGCTGAAACCGGGAATGGTCGTCTTCAGTGATATGTCATTTGGTCTCTCGTCCAATCGGTATCTCGAGGAAATTTTTGGCGCCTGGAACAACCGCTGGAGTACGACGACCTTGTTGAATGTCGCCCGTCTGATTTACATCTTTCCTTTTTATCTGCTCAGTCTGCTGTTTGGTGCGTCCGGTCCGATTCTGATCAAGTCATTTATTTTTGGCTTGTTGATCGTGTCCGCTGTTTCGATGTTCGCTTTGACAAAACGGTTGCATTCGGTCTACGTCTCACCTCACTTTTCTTTTTTATCACTCGTCGCCTTTGGTCTCGCCGCTTTATTTTATGCCTTGAATCCATGGGTCATCACGCGGATCCAGCACATCTATCTCTTATGTGGCTACTCCGTCTTTCCACTCGCCTTGTTGTTGTTTTTTAATATATTTGATCCCAAATTCCGCGAACAGCTGAATCCGAACTTTTCCTTACCCGACCGGCTATCACGCCGGACATGGATCGACATTACCGGACTGTCCGTCGTCTTTGCTTTCATGGCGGCCGGCATCCATTACTTTTTCTTCTCTTTAATCTACATGGGAATCATGGTCGTCCTGATTTTTGCGAAGACCTTCTGGACACGTCGGAAGGAGCAGATTATTCAACCGTTGATCGGTTTTTATGTTCGCTCCACGATTGCCTTTTCTCTTGTGTTCCTGTTGTTTAATTCATACTGGTTTTTCATGTATGTCGGTTCCATCTTGACCGGATCACAAGCTTCGCAACACAACATCAATGTCTCTGATACATTGATGTTGTTCAGCCGTCATTCTTCGTGGACGAATGTGTTTTATTTAACGAGCTACTGGTGGCCGATGTTCGATTTGACGACGTTACCACTCAGTTTCTGGTTAGGCGGCGGCGTTATTCTGTTATTGATTTCGCTTGGTGCGTTCGTCTCCTATCGTCAGCCGATCCTGTTATTCTTCACCGGACTCAGCATCCCGTTGATTGTGTTTGCGACAGGGACTCATGAGCAGATCGCCGACCTCTTTGTCTTGTTCGTCACGAAGACGCCGCTGATCGGCGCCATGTTTCGTGACCCTAACAAGTTAGTCGGATTGCTGATGGTGAGCTATAGTTTGTTGCTCGCTTCCAGCCTCGCGACCGTGTTCAACCGCCCTTCCAAAACGTTGCCGCTTCCCGTTTACCGCCTGCTTGCCATCGGGACGACGGTCATCGCTCTCGGGTTGTTTTTCTGGCCGTACCGCGCCGTCTACATGGAAGGTTTTTATCATCCGGTGAAAATGCCGAAAGAATATACCGCCGTTCAAGAACTGATTGACGGAAAATGGCTTCAGTTTCCGATTGCGGATGAAATGACACAACCGAGTACGGGGGTCGCGACACCGACCTGGAATAAAAATCCGCATCCGGACGGCGAAACCAAAGCAACCGGCGACGTCCACGTCTACGGTTCGCAGGCAAACACCGTCTTTCACCACGAAGGTACCACCCAGACGGTCCGCTACATGATGACGTTCATGCAATATTTGCTCGATACGGGTCGCTCCGATCAAGCCGGGCAAATTGCACAGGCGTTTGGTCTGCAACAGTTTGCATACCGGACGGAATATACGGGCATGAAGGAGCGGCAAGCCTTCAACAAAAAAATTCTCGCAACCCAACGTGATCTACTCGCGACGAAACAAGTGGGTCTGTTTACGTTATTCGATTTAATCGAACCACTCGACACTCGGACCGTTCCGCAACTGATTTTGACACCGTACGGACTTGAACGGTCGGTTACCTTCTCCACATTGGACGACTACGCCCTCGGTCCCCAGTCGATTTTATATGCGACGCAAGCTCATCAGGACGGCTTATCCTGGTTGAAACAAGATGACATCATCGAAATGGCGGAAGAAAACGATGTGTTGCTGAGCCAGGTTCCGGAACAGTACTACTGGAAACCGTTTGAGGCGATCGACTCCGCCAACTCGTTCCTGAACTGGGGCAAAACCTTTTTGGCAAACAGTGATTGGCGTTGGTATTTACGGACACAGGGGATTGCAAATCCGGCGTTTGATCTCGACTTCGGGGATGGAATCGGTTTGTCTTTCGCCTCGGCCAAGATCGATGCCCCAGTCTATAAACTTGATCAGTTGAAGACAAAACAAGTCGCGTCGTTCAACTCGATGCTTGAGGACGAGACGTTTTTCAAAGCGGATAATCCGGACATCGTCGACTTGTCGCCGAATCCCTTGTCAAAAGAAAACAATCTGCCTGTCCTGCGCGCAGAAGTCGCAGAAGGAGATCCGAAATACATTTGGCAAGTCGCGAAATCCGGCAAGTTGGACGCCTTACCGAACAATGCGTACCGGTTTGACATCACGGCGTCCGGTCGTGGCGTCGACCGGTTGCACGTCAAAGTCCGGTTTTATGATGCACAGGAGCGTGAGCTGAATCAGACGTATGTTGTCGCCCCAAGCGATTCAGGGGACGTCGACGCGATTCATCTGCAAGGCGAATACGTCACCCCGAAAGACGCCAAGACGATGCGGATTGATTTGTTGAGTTTTCAGCGTCCGGAGCGAAAAACGTATTGGTGGGTCCACGACATCAAGATTTTCAGTTTCGAGGACTACATGGTACCGAACACGATTGAAATGACAAAAGAGACTACCCGCGGTCGTTATGCCGGTTACGCACGTGTCTTATTGAACCAAAACGGCGGCCAGCTTGACTTTGAATTCAACGACCAAACATTCTCGGTCAAGACGAAGCAAGCGGCAGGCGCAAAACTCGTTTGGGTGCCTCTTGGAAACCTTGTCGCAAAAAACACCAGTTCGACACTCCGCATTACGAATACGTCCGGCTTTAATGCCGTTCAAAATATCGTCTTGATTCCGAAAGCGGAATGGACGAAAGTTCAGGAACAACTGGACAAGAAGCTCGCCATCACCAAAACGTTGATGGTGCTCGAAGCAGAAACCGCCTTTGATTACGAGGGACATCTTCAATCCGAACGCAACTATCCCGGATTCAGTTTCGGAAAAGGTGTGGCTGCTCAAAACGGTGCGTTGCGTCGAACGATTGATGTACGTGAAGACGGCACTTACGACATTCAACTGAAGGCGACACGACCGACGAATCCAAAAGGCCGGTTAACCGTCTTACTGCGGGATGGAAAAGAGACGATCTACCGGCGTGTCTTGACAGCGCAGGATTTCAAGACGACAGACATCCGAAAGCAAGCGATTGGTCAAGAAACGGTGACCTTCGATCCGTTGCACCGGGATTTTCCGTATCAACTCGAATCTTTGCCGGATGTCTACTCGGCACTTCATCAGATTACGCTGGAAGACATTCCGTTGACGGGGGGGCGTTATGAGATTGAACTGGTTTATGCGAGTGCCGTTCCGTCACTCGTTACGATGGATGATCTGCATCAATTTGATCCGAATGAAATCGTCACCGACAAGCCGCTTACGGAACCGGAAGCAGCAGCCAATTGTGCGACGTGTGTCTCAATCACGGACGATATGTTTAGCGGGAACGAAAAAGACGGTACGTATCGAATGGAATATGAAGCAACTTGTTCGTGTGACTGGTATATCTTCGCCTCCCAAAAAATCAAGGCACGCCCGAATCATGAATACTTGCTACAGTTTGATGCGGTCAGTAAAAATGTCCGGCAACGCCACTTAAAAGTTTTTTATCTGGATGAAAAAGACCGTGTCATCGGGACTGATTTCATCAATGAAGTCGAGGAAGACAAAAAGAGCCGCTGGAATCATTACGAACAGATGATCATCCCGCCGAAAAAAGCAGTACGGATGCAGCTCCACATCTGGACACGCGGTAATGAAAAAAAGGCAGGCAGCTTACAGCTTAAAAATCTGGAGTTTCTCCCTTACGATCAACTGATTCTTGTCGATCAGTTCGTGATGGCGGAACAGACCGGAAAACCACTGTTTTCTAAAACACCGGCCGAGAAACTCGGCATCACTCCGTCATTGATGAATCGACACATCACAAGTGATGCGCCTCTTGGTCGTTTTACAGTCAACGATTCGCCGACACCTCTCTTTGAGTTACGGGACGGCGTCGAACCGATGCGTGGAAACATCGCGCTGAACGGCGTCAGCCAACTGTACCGCTCGACTCAATCAACCGCCGATGTCACTGTCGTCTTACGTCCCATCTATTACGTCGGACTGACCGTCCTGCTGCTCGCGTTTCCCATGAGCGGTTTGCTGATCTGGTGGATGACGGGTCACCGTTTCGTGGCGGTTCGTCAACGGTTCCGCGAGAAACTATTCTCAACGATTCGTCGGCCTAAAAAATCCAAGACATGACGAATACCCTGTACCGACCCGTTACACATCGAGTCGGTACAGGGTATTTAACGATGCCGCCGATACAAGGCAAGCATCGTCTTTAAAAAAGCAATCGAGTCTTTAACCAAGTTGACGTGTGATCCTTCCCGTTCGATACAGGTCACGGGCTGTTGGAACACACGCAACCGTTCTTTTTTGGCAGCATACATCAACTCCAGATCAATTGCCAGTCCACTCTCAACGTTTAGGTACGGCAAAATCCGCGGAACGACACGACGATTGATGATTTTTAGACCGGTTTGCGAATCCGTCACCCCTTTTGGCAGAAAGGTCCGTGTCAGATTTCGTTTGGCAAAACTGAGTAAGCGCCGGACAAGACCGCGGTCTTCAATCGTCAAATCTTTTGTTCCGACGACGATGTCATAATAATCATGTTGGGCAATCGTCAGTAGACGGGCGATATCTTCCGTCTTAAACGAATTATCGGCATCGACGAACACGTAATAATCACTGGAGATGTTTTTCATTCCCTCAATGAACAATCCGGCTTTCCGTGTATTTTGCTCTACTTGATGGACTTCGAGATAGCCGACTGTAAATAACGTATCCGTCGCGTCCATGACAATGGAGCGATAATCCTGCAACAATGCCTTTGACCGATCGGAAGAGGCATCATCAAAGAAGTTGATGGAAGCATGAATATAATCTTCACTGATCAGCTCTGCTAAAGCTTCTAAAAATTGTTTTACATGCATAAAACGTTTCTCTTCGTTAAATATTGGTAATATAAAGGCTATAGTGTCTTTTAAAATGGGATATTCAGGATGGATGATTCGCTGGATTTCAGCGAACAATTCATTCGGGTAGCTAGACCGATAAGGAAATGACCTTAATACACCATCACCTTTTACAGCTTCATACGGGAAATCACCTTTTTTCGGGACGACATCTTGAATCAGTAATATCTTTGCCCTGGAACGGACCTGACGGATTTGATTCACGATTTTCAACTCGTCTTCATGCATTTGATAGTCGACGATATACAACTTGATTTCATGTTCTTCTTCCGCACTCTGAACTTCCGTAATGGCAATTTGTTCGAAGGAGGCAGGATATTGACCCGACTGTGTGTAAAAAAGTACTGGATAATAAGGAATTAAAGTTTCGTAGGAAATTTGTCGTCCATGATCCGTGAAAATAGCGATATGACCTTGATTCATACTGATTCATCCTTTCCGTATCACTTAAACTGACTGATGGGAGGTTTCTGATGAGTAGTTTTCTGAACCGTCATGCGGTGATTTTGATTTTTCCGGTTCTCGATATTTTATTGAACATCGTCAACTATGCCTATCATTTGTTGTTAGCCCGTCAATTATCGAGTGTCGACTATGGATTTTTAAACGGTTATCTCGCTTTACTTGGTCTGCTCCTTATCATCGGAAGCGCCTTGCAGTGGACGGTCACACGCGATCTCAGTCAACATTCAACGAATCATTATCGTGTTTTACGAAACCGGTTGCTGGCTGTCGTCGGAGTCATTTTACTTATCTTACTGTATGTCTTACCTATCCTTCTACCTTTTACCAGAATAAACCTTCTTCTTGTTGTGCTTACAGTCTTCTTCCATATCTTATTATCTTTCAGGCGTGGTGTCATTCAAGCGCAAGAACGTTTTTACGCACTAAACCTTTCGTATTATGTCGAATCGTTAACGAAAGTAATCGCTACCTGGCTCTTGCTTCAGTACACGAACGTGACGCTTGCCTTAGCTTTTATTTTGATTGGGATGCTAATGGCTTATCTTGTCAGCCTGTTTCAGACACCGTTCCCAGAGAGTACCGGTCCAACCCGGTGGCATGGTCTGACGCATATGATCCATACCCAAGTCGTCATGACCCTCTTCTTTACACTCGACAGCCTGCTCGTGACACGGTTTTTCCCGACATTTGCCGGCGACTATTCCGTCGCCTTGCGGTTCGGTCAGTTGTTGTTGTTTGTCGCCCTTTCCTTATCACAACTTCTTTTACCGCGCCTCAGCAGCCTTAATCACCAACAGTCCTTTCACATCTGGGAACGTAAGTTGTACCTGTTTCTATTAAGTGGTCTTGCCTGTGCCGTCCTCTTTTACGTCACGGTTGTCCCGTATCTCATTCCCTTATTATTCGGATCCGGTTATGACTTAGCCGGACAATATGTCAAATACATGGTGCTCGTCTACGCCGGCATCACGCTGATCCAGTACGAGGCACTTGTCCAATTTTCGCTACACCGGACAAGCTATCTGAAATGGTTTTGGGGGATTCTCGTCTTATTGGTCCTCTCACTTATGTTCGTCCGCCAAACGATTGAAATTTGGTTGACCGGGCAAGCGGTCGTCTTGTTAGGAAGTGCCTTTGTCCTGAGATTCATTTTGCCAAAACAGCGATTAATTGCGAAAAAGGAGGAGCATTTATGAAACCCCATCTCTTATTTTTATCGTGGCGTGACATCAAACACCCGAAGGCCGGTGGTGCCGAGGTCTTTACACACGAAATGATTCGCCGTGTCGCGGATGACTATACGATCACGCACATTTCCCCCGCCTTTGAAGGGGGACATGACGTCGAGTTTTTGGACGGCGTCACGTATGTCCGACACGGTACACTCGCAACTGTCATCCCCTACGCGGCTTCTTACTATTACAAACACGCTTCATCGATCGATCTCGTCGTCGATCAGGTCAACACCCATCAGTTCTTCACGCCGTTGTATGTTCCACGTGCTAAGCGTGCCCTGTTCATTCATCAGTTCACGCGTGAAATCTGGCAGATCAACGTCAAGCGTCCGTACGCCTGGCTCGGCGAACAGACCGAGACGCCCCGGCTTCAGCTGTACCGTCACGGACGCGCCTTGACGGTCAGTCAGTCGACGGCGGATGACTTACGCTCCATCGGCTTTTCCAAACAACAGATCACGATTCTGCCCGAAGGACTTGATTTCATCCCTTGGAAGGAGGATGCCTGGCAGCCGAAAGAGCCGGTCCCGACCTTTTTATACGTCGGACGGATGTCTGCTTATAAAGGAATCGACGATGCCATTCAGGCCTTCGTCATCTTAAAACAAGAATTTCCGACAGCGAAGTTTTGGGTCATCGGCAAAAAAGATGAGCGCTATATCCAACAGCAGCTGGACCCGCTTGTCCCGGAAGAAATTCGGGGAGACATTACGTACTTCGGTTTTGTCAGCGCAGAGGAAAAGCTTGAACGGATGAGTCGGGCGACCGCCCTTCTCTTCCCTTCCAAACGGGAAGGCTGGGGATTGACGGTCAGTGAAGCGGCCGCTGTCGGCACACCGACGATCGTCTATGACGCCCCCGGTTTACGAGATGCCGTCCAGTACGGGATGGCGGGTTATATGACCCTCGCCCAGTCGCCCGGTGCGCTCGCTTCCGAAATGCGTTCTTGCATTCAAGACACGGAACAATACGACACGATTCGTTATGCTGCCTATCGCTTCGCCCAGACACTGCACTGGGATAACACCGGTCAACATTTTCGAAACTGGCTCCAGAACGAACTTCCACTACCTGATGTGAAGGAGGAGTATGTATGATTGGAATCGCGATGTCGACGTATCAAAATGAAGCCATTATCGAAGAAACGATTCGTTCTCTCCAAGCCCAAGCTTCACCTTTTCGTTGTATCATTGCCGACGATGGATCGACTGATCAAACGGTCGAGACGATCAGACGGTTAACACAACACGATGAACGCTTTGAGGTCATCGCGTTGCCGCATGGGGAACGCGGGATTGCACGAAAAACGGCCATCGATCGTCTCAAAGCACTCGACGTCGAGTATCTGTATATCATCGATTCGGATATGGTGCTGTCGGATGACCTGCTGAAGAGTTGTCTGTTGTACCTCGAAGCCCATCCGTATATTGGAGCACTTGTCATCCCGGAACAGGCATACAGCGATCATTCGAATTTTTTCAGTCAGGTCAAAGTGTTCGAACGGAACCTGTTTAATATTCCGACCGATCAGCTCGATGCGAATTCGATTGAAGCCGCTCGTTTTTGGCGGCTCGACGCCTATGTAACTTCAGGTGAAATTGATCCGACGCAAATCAGTTTTGAAGAAACCCAACCCACCATCCGTTATCTGGAGCAAGGAGGGCAAATCCGGCGGGCGACCTTCACCTTCGTCCGGCACAATGAAAAACAGGTCGAACTGACCGACCTGCTCCAAAAGAAACGCTATTACTTTGACGTCATGCCGACGACACTTCAAAACGAAGATGGCGGACTGGCAAAGGCGTTGCAACGCTGGTACTTTTTCCGACCGGTTTTGTATCACAAAACGAATCTCAAAAAATACGTGCGCCATCCGCTTCTCGCTGCCGGTGTAATCTACATGTACATCCGCCTCAGCTTTATCGGAGTTGAGTCGCTTGTCTTCAAACGTGTTTCATGACCGTTCCATTCATTGATTGGTACAAGATATAGGTTCCGAATTGCGTCGGAAACTCAAAACGGTGCAAGCCGTTCATTTCATCATCCAGCGCTTCTTGATTCGGAATTTCCAGCGCACGGCGTCCGACAATCGTCCCGTCTTCAAAGAACAGGCAATATGGACGATTGGCATTGGTCAAAATTGCGTTAAACATGACACCGATGTTGTTTTTCCGGTGTTTCGTCTCAACAACTTCCTCTCCGATTTTCTCCATGATTCGAAGAATCGTTTCATTAATTTTCAGCGGCTTTGTCATTAGACGACTGATATTTCCGGAATTGACGGCAGCGAGTAACGTATGCACTTGCATGTAGTCGGTCAGAACAATCTGTTTCATCAATGGATACAGCAACGTAATCTTTTTCAATAGTTCGACCCCGTCTAGTTGTGGTAAGCGCAATTCGGTCACGATGACATCCACATCTTGCTCTTCAAGTATGGATAATGCTTCTTCTGCCGATTCAGCTTCCAGTACTTCCTGATTTCGTTCCAGTAACTTCCGTTGCAAAATCTTTCTTGTCGGCTCGTGCGCATCAACTAATAAGTATAGTGCCATCTTTAAAACCTCCAGTTCAGAAAGGGTGTTGGATGATGTATATTCTCTTATTATCAGGTGGATCCGGAAAACGACTTTGGCCGCTGTCGAACGATTTGAATTCCAAACAGTTCCTGCGCATTCTTGAAGATGCCGATGGACACAAACAATCAATGATGGAACGGGTGTTTCAACAGTTAGAAGCGAGCGGTTTAGCGGACCGGACCGTCATCACGACGACGGAAGCCCAACTCGATGCGATTGAACATCAACTCGGCACCAAGGTGTCCGTCATCCATGAACCGTCTCGGCGGGATACGTTCCCGGCCATCATGCTGGCAACGAGTTACCTGGCAGAACGGATTGATCCAACGGAAACGATCATCGTCATGCCGGTTGATCCTTACGTCGACGCTTCTTTTTTCCAACGGTTTTCTGCGCTCGATGAAGCCGTCCAGGCTCACCCTGACGCGCTTCATTTAATGGGAGTCGAACCGCTTCATCCAACTTCTAAATACGGCTACATCATTCCCGAATCGACAAGCACGATGTCTCCGGTTCAACAATTTCGTGAAAAACCCTCCTTGGAGACTGCAGTCGAGTTGATTGATCAAGGGGCGTTGTGGAATTGCGGAGTCTTCGCCTGCCGGCTCGACTTCTTGACGGAACGCCTGAACGAGCAACAGGTGCCTGTTACGTATCAGGCATTACGAACGGCGTATGATTCGCTTGAGAAAACATCTTTTGATTATGCCGTCGTCGAGAAAACAACCCACCTGTTTGTTCATCGGTATGAAGGATACTGGAAAGATCTCGGGACGTGGAATACCTTGACGGAAGAAATGCCGAGCTCTGTTCATGGCAATGCACGGTTGATCCATTCCACGAATACGCATATCGTCAATGAATTACAAGTGCCTGTCCTCGGAATCGGCTTGACCGACTTAATCGTTTCAGTCAGTCCCGACGGTGTCCTCGTTTCGTCAAAAGAGGAAACGCCCCATCTTAAAGATTACCTTGTCGATCAAGAACTTCCCCCGCAATTTGAATGGAAACGCTGGGGGTATGCGACGATTCTTCATCAACAACAATTGGACGACGGGCGGTATGCCGTGACACGTCGGCTGCATATCCAAGCCAACCATCAGATCAGCCATCATTACCATGCTCAGACAGACTCGACGTGGAGCATTCTTCAAGGACAAGCCGAAGCGACCATTGACGGGAAACATCAATTGCTTGGTCCCACTTCCGTCGTCCACATCCCACGCGAGGTACCGCATACATTAAAAACATTGAGTGACTTGATTATGATCGAAATCAAATATTCCATCGACTGGACGGAGGAAGACAACTACCCGCTTCCGATTTCACTCGGTTCGAATTAACGACGGCACGTATCGCAAAGGCGATACGTGCCTTTAACTTGGAAACACCTCACTGGTCACGCACGCCAGTTGTCCGGAGATCAGGTATTCCCCTGCCGAACAGGGAATGAAATACTGATCCCCTTTTTGTAACAGGCGTTGTTCGGTACCATCAGCTGCACGTACTTCACCTTGACCTGATACGACAGTCAGCAGTCGAAACGTCGGACTGTCGGATAAGCAGTACTCCGCCCCCTTGATATCATGATGGACAACCGTGAAGAAAGGGACTTCCAACAATGTCGTTTTCGTCCCGGAAGCCGTTGTCTCTCGAATTGGTCGGATCGTCAACGGTTCATCCGGAATCGTCGTAACGGCGATTGCTTTTTCAAGGTGCAGTTCACGGCGGTTTCCGTCGGCGTCGAGACGGTCATAATCATACAGTCGATACGTCCGGTCACTCATTTGTTGAATTTCGAGCAACACGATTCCTGGTCCAAGAGCATGAATCGTTCCACTCGGAATGTAGATGAAGTCCCCTTTCCGGACAGATTGATGACGAAGGCAGGCATCCCACTCCTTTCGTTCCGCACACGTCACGAGTTCTTCGCGACAAGACAAATGGTGACCAACAATGACTTCCGCTCCTTCCTCCGCCTCGAGGATATACCAACATTCATTTTTTCCGTACGGTTCGCCTTCCAACCGTTTCGCATCGTCATCATTTGGATGAACTTGGACGGACAAATACGAGGAGGAATCGAGCAGTTTGACGTGTAAAGGAAAAGCCTCCAGTGCGTATGGACCAAATAAACTTGTCCGGTGGGTCTGCCACAATTGATCTAGCGTCTGTCCTTGATACGGACCGTCCGCTAAAGGAGTTCGTCCGCTCGGATGTGCCGAAACCGTCCAGCATTCTCCGATTGATCCTGCCGGTAAATCGAAATGAAACAACTCTTCAAGACGACGACCACCCCAAATCCGTTCTTTGAATACTGGCTCGATTTTATACATAGACACTGCGAACTCCTTGATTGAAAAAGGAGCAACGCCCACCTCCATTTCTTCAATTCGTTACCTTTCTATACCCATTTATATACATTTATCAACAAAAGAATGGTACACCACAGAAAAAAATCCCGCCTCCATGAAAGACGGGATTTCGTTCTCGATTCATTCGATTTTTACAACGCTTTGATAATCGTGAGCGGATCTGTCCGTTTTGTATAATCAGCCGGGACGTCAGCAAATGAAACTTTACAGGACGGCTGAATAATGAACGTCGCCGGTTTCGGCAACTGCCAGTCCTCGTTGCCGTTATGTCCGGCAACGTCAAGACCGGATGCCTTGTACACGTCGATTAAATAGTCAGGCATGTCGAACACCAGGTCGAACTGACGGGCGACGACGTTATCGACATCACTCAACACCTGAAATGCCAGGTCGTTTTTTTCTTGTGTCGAAAGCGAATGATCCGGTGTTTCCGGACTGATCGCCACAAGCGTCGCTCCTTTTGCTTCAATTTTTTCTAATTCCCGTTGGTAGGCCCGAAGCTCCAGATTACAATACGGGCACCAGCCGCCGCGATAAAACGTCACGATGACGGGACCGTCTTGCAGCAGTTTCTTTAACGACACGGACTGACCGGATGCATTCGGCAACGTGAAGTGGGGTGCCTCGTCTCCGACGGTCAATTCTTTGGCGCCGTCTGATGCGGCTAACTCGTTTGTCGCTTGTGCCATCAACCGCTGTTTTTCCTGCGGCGCCTTTTGACGAAATTGTTCTTGATACGCTTGGATTTCTTCTAGTAGTGTTGACATGACTTCCCCTCCCTGTTTTCGTCCTAGCATAGCAGGAAAGGAAAAATCCGTCCGTTACTTTGCTCCGTCTGATTTCTTGCGGAACTGTTTGATGAAGCCCATCAAGCTTTCCGGCGTCAGTTCCAATTTGTTTTCGTAAGCATATTTCGTCCCGTATCCGAGCGCAAGTGTCGCCGTCGAGGCGACGCCGGCTCCGATGACGGCCCCGTATCCCGGGACCATCTTCGCCAGTTGCCGGAACGCCGTTTTGCCGGAGTTGCCGACAATCGTCACGACCAGTAGCTCCTTTGCACTTTCCTTCGAAAGATTCCGCTCATACAAGTTCGACAGTTTCAGCATCAGCCCGATTTGAATCGATGTCAACGGAATGATGTCGGCTCCCGGAAACGGGACGGCTCCAATCGCTCCTGCCGCCGTCCCTGCTCCGACGATCCAATTGTTCGCGATTTTCCCCCGTAACGCCGGATCGATCTCGCGAACAAACAGATTATCCTTGTTGAACTTTTTTAAGATGTCGAGCACCTCACGTCGCAGACGATCAATGTTCGTCCCGTCCATTGCTGAGACCGGCACGACTTTGGGTCCCGGTAACTTCGACTCGATATGCGACAGAATCGTCGTGAGGTCATTCGTCGCATCGATTTTCGTGACAACGATGACGATGTTTTTATTGTGGGCATAAATCTTCTTGAAATTTTTTGTTTCCGTTTCCGATAAGACGGTTCCGGCGGCGTTTAAGAAGTAGAGGATGACGTCCGCGCTCTGGTAAAACTTCCACGTCGTATCCGAGTTTAAACTGTTCGCATCGTTCAATCCCGGTGTATCAACGAAGACGACTTTATCTTCCGGATGTTGACGAATTTGATCAATCCGTGTCGTTTCCCCCGGTTTTGCACCGACAGTCGCAACTTCCCGACCAAGAATCGTATTCAACGTCGAGGATTTGCCCGCATTGACGTCCCCAATCAAGGCGACGGTCACTTCCTGTTCGAGTGACTGGTTAAAGTCGCGGCGTTCCGACTCAAACGATTGGTCAAACACTTCTTCGAGTTTTCGTTTTCGTTTCTGCTCATTGGTCTCAAGACCTTCTCCAAAAAAATCATCCATCTTTATCCCTCCTGAAAATACCTGCTGTCGGTCTTTTCCCGTTCTCCATTGAAATCATCCCCCAAAAGCGATACGATTAATTATGGATAATGTTACCAAAAAAGATGAAATGAGGCGTTCTTCATGAAGAAATGGCTTTACATACCACTTGCTGCCCTTGTCTTGACCGGATGTAATCAAGAACAGGTACAAGAAACCGTTCCAAAAAAAGCAGCCGCGGCTGACTACACATCGAGTCTGACGATTTCTCCCGTCTCCATCACCGAAGGCGAAGAAACATTTGCGGCGCTTGGCAATCAACAGATCGGTAGCGTCCAGTTAAAAGGAAAATTGACGAAGACACACTGGCTCAAAGCGGTCGAATATCTTCCGAATAAAAAAGAACACACCCTTTTTACGCTCGAACTCAAACCTAAAAAATATGATACACAAGTCCGGTTCAGCCAGTCATTTTCAGACGATAAAATTCATCTCGGCATCGATGCCAATGGTACGACAGTTCAGGGTGACGACACGTTTACAAATCTTGATGATTACATGATCCGGGGAGCCGATTTCCGCTCCAGCGCTTCTGCCGCCACCCCGTATAACCTGCTGATGGTTTATCATATGACGAAAAACAACGGGATTCGTGGCTTTAATTTAAACGACGTCACCCGTCCGGCTGACGTCCCGCTCAAAAAGGGTGAACGGATTTTCGGGATCGTGTTATCCAATCGAAAGTGAGGGTGCATGTATTTTTTCAAAAAGGGAAACGGATTTTGAAATCCATTTCCCTTTTTGATATGTTTCTGTTCTATAGTTGACTTCTCCGCTCCAGTAAAACCGTATCCCGCCAGACGCCGGCCAATTGCCCGATCCGTTCCCGCCGACCGACTTCCCGGAAACCAAACCGTTGGTGAAGTTTCAGACTGGCCGTATTTTCCGGAAAGATTTGCGAATGCAACGTCCAGATACCCGCCGCTTCACTTGCTTCAATAACAGCGTGCATCAATGCGGTGCCGATGCCTTTGCCGCGCGCGTCTTCATCAATATAAAGACTGACTTCCGCCACCCCCTGATAGGCGGGAATCGACGAAAACGGACTGATGGCGACCCATCCGAGCACTTTCCCGTCTTCTTCTGCCACCAGCCGGCTGTGCGTGTGGTGATGGGCATCCCAGTAATCAAACGCAGGTACTTCTGTTCGGAACGTCGCGTTCTGAGTCTCGATGCCCTGTTGGTAAATCCGACTGACTTCCGGATAATCGGCTGTGGTCATTGCCCGTAAATTCATCATCTCCAACTCCTTGTTAAATCGATACCCGTTTGGAGTTCAACGTCCGGTCGGGTTTTCCTGTTACGGAAACGGTTCAAAGGCAATCCGTAAGCAGACTTTATTTCGATGTTACGCGAACTTCCTCTTTCGTCCTAAGCAATGTCACCAACTGGTCGAGTCGCTCGATCGTATAGGTCGGCGTCAGTTCCGCCGAAGCCGCGGCGTGACCGGGATTAAACCAACATGTCGCAATTCCTGCCGAGATGCCGCCCTGAATGTCTGCCGTCAACGAGTCGCCGATGATCAACGTCTGATCGCGCGTCGCGTCCGGGATCCGGTCAAACACGTAATCAAAAAAGGCCGGCATCGGTTTTTGATAGCCGGTTTCTTCCGAGACAAAAATCCCGTCAAAATAAGGCGCCAGGCCAGATCCCTTGAGTCGTGCATGTTGCGTCGCCGCGACACCGTTCGTCACGACATACAGCTGATACTTCCCTTTGAGTGAGTCGAGCAACTCGATTGCTCCTGCAATCAATTCCGTCCCTTGACTCAAGTACGCGCGGTAACGCGTATCCATTCGACTGCCGTCGACCGTCCGGCCCTGCTCGGCAAAAAACGCTACAAAACGTGACGCAATCACTTCCTGCCGTGTTACCTCGCCCCGTTCAAGTGCCTGCCATAAGGAGCGGTTGATTGTCCGGTAACGGGCTTCCCGTTCGGCCGTCCATTCGAGCTCTTCCTCTTCAAACAGTTGCCGTAAGGCAGCGCGTTCCGTCGCATCAAAATCAAGCAAAGTATGATCGATATCAAATAACAATGTCGTGTAGTTCATCCGTCAGGCTCCTTTTCGTAACATCCGTCGTTCGGTTATCGTGCCGCCGATTTGGAATAATAAAACACCGCCACCAATCAGGACAACGCCGACGGCTTTCGTCCACGTAAATGCCACTTGATCGAGACCAAACCACCCGAGCGTATCCCACAGCAAGGCAAACAAGATTTGTGAGACCATGACAATTGAAATCGCATAACTCGGTCCGAGCTGTTGCACCCCTTGCGTTACACACAAAACGACACCGACTCCGATGATGCCGCTGAACCAAAACCATGGTTGCATCCCACTCGTTGAGAAAAGACCACCGCCTTCAACAAGCAGTCCGATCGTCAGTGAGGCCAGGAATCCGAGTCCGAGGACCAGCGTCGTCGTCGCCCATGCGCCGACCCGTTCCTTGACCTTGGCATTAAACGTATTCTGAATACAGACCATCATTCCGCCGAATAAAGCCAGAACTATTCCAAGTGTCATCTTCTTTCCTCCTCACTCATAGATACTTTCGCCGACCCGTTCCGTCAAGCCGTCCCGGTCCACGATCGTAATCGTCCGGTTCGTCCGCTCAATCAAGCCGTCCTGACTGAACTGCCGCAGGACACGGTTCAGGTGACGGTAACTCGTGCCGATTAAATCTGCCGCATCGACGAGATCACTGACCGGTAACGTCGGTGTTTCCGGTGTCATCGATAAGAGGTAACTGGCGAGTCGAACTTCGACCGGATACAGCAGGTTAAAGCTCATCGAATGCGACTTCAGCTCAAACTTCATCGTAATCGTCTCGAGTAAAAAGCGGAGCAGTGCCGGATTATCGGCTCCGTTTTGTTCCAGTGCCGCATAGGAAATGCTGACCGCTTTGACCGGTGTGACCGCTTCGACCGTATTCATCAATGGTGTCCGGCGGACGTATTCGATATCGCCGACCAGATCAAACGGATGTTTAAACGATAAGACGAGCCGTTTTCCGGTCGCTGACATATGGGTAATCTTCAGCTTCCCCTCGAGCAACAAGTAGATCCGGTCCGCCGCGTCGCCTTGACGACACAGCCAGTCTCCGGCTTGAAAAGCGACCGGTTGTAAATGCTCCCGCAACCCGCCGGCAAACACTTCCGTCAATTGAAACCGTGCCAAATACTCATCCAGTTGTGCTTGTTTCACGTTCTTTCCCCCTTACCATTTCAAGATCAGCACGCCGCCGATCATCATCAAAATGCCGATCACTTGCGGCAACTGCAACCGCCGCTTGATCATTCCGAACCATCCGTTCCAATCAATCACCAGTGCTAAGCCAAGCTGGGCAATCAGGAATAAAGAGATCGTCAACGTCACACCCATCAAATGAACGGCTGTCATGTTACTGAATAAGACGGCAGCGGCCAATGCTCCTCCGGATAAATAGAGCAGCTTAACCTCTTTCATCTGCCGGAACGTCCGGTCACGCAGGATTAACGTAATCAATAAGGCGACGACAAAACCGGTCATCTGGGTCAAGGTCGCCGCTTGCCACGTCCCGATGCTGTTGCTGATTCGGGCATTGGCGACACTTTGGAGTGTCAGAAAAAAACCGCCGCTGATTGCAAAAAGAATGCCGCGCATCATTGTCCCTCCTCTTCTTGATTTTCATACCTTCATTTAAACGAAGCCTCCCTGAATGATAAAGGACATTTGTCCTGAAAGGAAACGTATATCTTTTCTCATGAAAAAACCGCCTCGTCGTCAGACAGGCGGTACAGGTTTAAATTTTCTTCACGAACTCCGACTTCAACTTCATCGCACCGAGTCCATCAATCTTGCAATCGATGTCATGATCCCCGTCGACGAGACGGATCCCTTTGACGCGCGTCCCTTGTTTGACGACAAGCGACGTGCCCTTCACTTTTAAGTCCTTGATGACCGTGATCGTATCACCGTCGTTCAGTACATTACCGTTCGCATCTCGGATGACGTTAGCTTCTTCTGCCGCTGCCGTATCGGCGGCCGTCCATTCATGGGCACATTCCGGGCACACCAATACGTTGCCGTCTTCGTATGTATACGCTGAGCCACAGTTCGGACAGTTCGGGTATTCATTCATGCTGATTCCTCCAGTACTTGATCGATTCTTCTCTTTGATTATAACAGCGATCCTGCAAAAGAAAGCCGTTTTTCCGCACAACAAAGGAGACAGATGTTAAAGTCTGTCTCCCGTTGTCATCTGAAAACTGACTGCTGCGTCAGTTCGCACACTTATTCATTTTCTAACTTTTTAATCGCTTCATCGAGTTTTTCCTGATCCTCGTCCGTCAGCTTCGGATACTGCGGATCGATGTCACGCAGGACGTCATTCATGACTTCCGTCACGATGTAACGGGTGAACCATTCGTCATCGGCCGGCAGGACATGCCACGGCGCGTGTTCCGTTGACGTGTGCGAGACGAGCTCGGCAAAGATGTCCTGATACTCATCCCAGTGCTCCCGTTCTTCCACATCGCTGAACGAAAACTCAAAGTTTTTCTTCGGATCTTTGATCCGTTCGAGCAATCGTTTTTTCTGCTCGTCTTTTGAGACGTTAAACAGAAACTTGACGACGCGGAAGCCGTTCTCAACAAGATAACGTTCAAAGTCATTGATTTGGCGGTAACGCATTTTCCAGACATCTTGATCGTCCGGTACTTCCTCTTCTTCCAGCAGGTCATGAATCCGTGGTGCGATGACCTCTTCGTAATACGACCGGTTCAAAATACCGACTTCGCCTTTTGCCGGCAATCCTTCGTGAATCCGCCAGAGATAGTCATGCTTTTGCTCCGTATCGGACGGTTTTTTGACGGAAAGCGTCCGTAACCCTTGGGCGTTGAGATTCGAGAAGATATAGCTGATGGCTTCATCTTTTCCGCCGGCATCAATCGCCTGTAAAATCACGAGAACTCCGTTTTTTTCTTCGGCATGCAGACGCCAATGCAATTCTTTTAATTCCTCGACACTTTTCGGAATGTGCTGATCCAGTAACTCGTCTTCTGCAATCCGGTTTTCATCCGACGTCGGATAATCGGATAATCGGATTGATTCCCCTGGTGTCACACGGTATTTTTTAATGTTCATGGTAATCCCCCTCGTTTTTATGTACGTAAGGGATATTTACCCAAAGCACTTCAGAAGGAAACGTTCAGGTGAACTTATCTTTGAACAAGTTGTCGTAAGCCGTCTTCGAGAGAGACCGGTGGCCGACCGAGAATTTGTTCAAAATCCTGACTCTCAACCGCCAGCGTTCCGGCCGCAATCCCTTCTTGAATCGCCTGTAGCATCGGCAGCAAAAATTCCGGGACTCCCGCTTGTTCCATAATTGCCGTGTAGGTCACAGCATCGACCTGATTCACATACACCGGGCGACCGAGGACCTGTCCGAGTGCCTCTGCAATCTCTTGTTGCGTATGGAGAGGACCTGACAGTTCATAAATTGATTTTGTCGGCTTCGGGTCAACCAAGACCGTCGCGATGGCTTCGGCATAATCTTCCTGGAGCGCCCAACCAACTTTACCGTTTCCGGCACTCGTCAGCCAGTCTTGTCCGGCTTGGACCGCATCGATCGTCGACTGTTCGTTCTCCAAGTACCAGTTATTCCGGAAGAACAAAAACGGAATCCCTGTTTCCCGAATTAACTGTTCCGTCACTTGATGCGTCCGTGCCAGGAAATTTTGACTGGCTTCCGCGTTGGCGATACTCGTATAGGCAATCAAGCCGACTCCGGCTGCTTTAACTGCCTCAACTGCTGCCGTATGTTGACGGATCCGCGTCGCTTCTTCGCCGTCGGTCGAGATGAGCAAGAGCCGGTCGACGCCCGCAAAAGCTTCTTGCAGCGTATCCGGTTTATCAAAATCACCATGACGGACTTCAACACCGCGCGATGCTAAATCCGATGCTTTTTTCGGATCGCGAACGCTGACGATCAGATCATCGGCTGCGATTTTCGTTAAGAGGTGCTCGACAATTTTCGTTCCTAATTTTCCGGTTGCTCCGGTCACAAGTAGTTTCATAGACGTAAGCTCCTTTTCTAATAAGTTTCTACCTGTATCCAATTGTATTACAGGTGATATACTATGAGGAGTAGGCACTTTTTCGATACCAGGTCACACAAACCGAACTATAGGAGGAATTCCCGATGAATCAAGCTTCGACAACTGACTCCCCTCTGTCTCAAAGAACAGCTTGTCCTGTTACCCACGCGCAAAATATTATGACCGGCAAGTGGAAAATCGTGTTGCTTTGGCATCTCAGTACCGGAACGAAACGGTTTCACGAACTCGAACACCTGTTGCCGGGAATTTCAAAAGGCATTTTGACGCGACAATTACGGGAACTGGAAGCAGACGAAATGATCGATCGGAAAGTCTACCGGGAATTCCCGCCGAAAGTCGAATACTCCTTAACCGATACCGGGCACAGTTTTCTGCCGATCCTCGACCAGATGGCGGCTTGGAGTAACCACCATTTCCCACCCGAATCCGAATCGTGATGCTAAAAAGGGCGACTTCCATTGTTGGAAATCACCCTTTTTCAAGGATTATTATTCTGTTACGACCGCTTTGAAGTGCGCGTCCATTGCCGCTGCAACACGCAATCCGGAAATGACGGCACTCTCGACCCGTGTCCGTCCGGACGTATCTTTCGGATCGAGGAAGGCATCTCCTGCAAGCCAGAGCGGATGTTGATCGAGCTTCAGATAAGGCGTGCGGAAGACGTCGCGCGCCTGCGCATACCGCCAACGTTTGAGTTGGCGGGAGATGATCGTGACCGGTCCGAGTTGCTCCTGCAGTAACCGTTCAATTTCCGCAAGCGTCGCGTCTTCCCCTTTGTCATACCAGGATTCACTCCAGTCCCCAGCCATATAGACACTCAGAAGCGGGGTCGCCGACACTTCTTTTTGCGCATTGTTGACGATTTTTAACATTCCGGTTGCGAGACCTTCATCAAGTAGACCGACCTCACCAATTTCGAGCGTTTCCTGAATCTCGAACAAACCGACGAACGTCGGCTCAAACGTCACTTTCCCGAGACGGGCGTGATCGGATTCAACTAACGTCAGCGGAGATGCTTCCAGTAAGTCATAAGCTTGCGGCACCGGTGCCGTCAGCAGGATGGCATCATACGTCCGTGTTTCTTCAGACGCGATGGTTTGAAGTCCGGGTGCATCCGACACAATCCGTTCAACTTGTTCATTTAGATGCACCGGAATGTCACGGGCTATCGATTGAACGAGCTGATTCATCCCGTTGACCGCAATGTAGCGGGGAAAGTCATCCCCGAACCATTTTCGGATCAGACCCTGTTCCAGCCAATCGTCCACTTCTTGCGCCAACTCGTCCGTCCGGACCGTAAAGAAAACAGCCCCATGATCCGCTGTTCCCTGGTCGATCCGTCTCGTCGCCATCCGTCCCCCGACACTTTGGCTTTTTTCGATGACCTCGACCGCATATCCTTCCGTCACCAATTGACGTGCCGCAAAAATTCCGGCGAGCCCGCCACCAATAATCCCAATCCGTTTTTGTTGTTCCATCCAAATTCCCCCTCTACTTGCTTCATTTCCACAAGTATAGCGGTTCGCTCGTCAAACGACGTCTTTTAACGTTCTTCGAATATGCTCGTCCGTTCCAACTCGACCAGTACACGGGCATGGTTGTGATTGAAAAACTGTTGATGGTGCTCCAGTCCGCGCTGCACACACCAACCGATTCCCGTCAGTGCTTCAAACAGACGGTAGTATGGTAAATAGACTTCAATCGGTTCCGATGTCCTTACTTGCCCGTAACCTTTTTGATAGGCGTCAAGCAACTCCGGTCCTCCCTGAAACACATCCTGGTCGAGTTTCGTGAAGTCGATCTCCGTCGCTCCGAAACGTGAGGTCTCAAAATCGATCAGTCCGGTGAGTGTCTCACCGTCCGCGAGCAGATTACCGAGCCGGAAATCGAGATGAACTGCGACAGGACGGGAAGGTTCCGGTAACTCATGTTCACGCCGCTTTAATTCCGTAAAAGCAGCTTGATAGAGTGCAGGTGACAAGACCTGCCGGATTGCCGAATCGAATGAGGTCATCTTTGCATTTCGGAAGACACGCCAGTCCTGTGAGGTAAACGCGGTGAAGCCGTTCTTCTCAAAATCGCCGTACGCGTCGCGTGTACAGTTGTGGAGTGTTGCATGCAATTGTCCGATTTGCGAGGCGAGCGTCGGTGTAACCGTCTCAATCGTCGAACCGGTCAGTGCTTCGAGCACAAACGCCCCCGTCGTCTGCCCGGTCGGTCGCGCCTCCATGAGAATCTTCGGCACAGCAACACGACTGGCTAAATACGTTAACCAGCCGTGTTCCCGATACCATTTGTCGGCAGTGTAAGGTCGCTTTAAAAACACGGTTCGTCCGTCGCGCAGTAGCAGCCGGTCAACATCCGAACTGTATGAATCGGTGACAGGAAAACTATCCGCGACATCGAGATCAAACAATTGAATCCAGTCTTCCCGCGTCATGAGGATTCCCCCAATCGTTTTTCGGTAATTTCACCTAGCAGCTCGTCAATCGGTCCAACGTACGTCGCGTAGGCGGGATAATCCGCTTCTTCCATTTTTCGTAATTCAATCATGAGGTTGCTCCTTTTACGTTCTAAATTGGTCATGGATCGGTTTAAACAACTTATCCGATGAGGGACGGACAACCGCAAAATGTTCGACATTGTAGTGTCCGTGCAAGACTTGGTTGTGGTGGGCAATCATCTGCTCCGCCGATAAAACATCGGAACCGTTCGTCGTATGTCCGTCGGCAACGAGTGTCACATCAAATCCGTTGACGGTTGCACTGCGGACAGCCGTATCGATACAGTGTTCCGTCTTACAGCCGAGGATGACGATATGTCCGACCTGTTGCTCTTTCAGATGACTGAGCAACGGCGTACCGTGAAACGAATTAGTTGCGGCTTTGTCGAACGTGACCGCCTGATCCGGAATCTGAATCGAGGGATGCACCGCAAAACCGGATCCTTGTCCGCTCGCGACATCAAGATCCCGGATGAAGACAATCGTATGATCATGATCGCGCGCTTCTTGTACCACATGATTGATGACCTCAATGACTTCTTCCTTCGCATGCACACCGGATTCTTCTGCTGTCCCTTCGACGAGATCGTGTTGAAAATCAATGACAAGTACCGCTTGTCGCATCTGAATGCGCCTCCTTTTAGTTTCTTTACTTTCTTTTTTCCCTTCCCTACTGGAAAATCCTGTTTTTTACAAGAAATTTCAAACCTTTACGAAACTTTTGATCGATTTGATTCGTTGAATAAGACGATGGAAAGGATGTTATATATGGAATTGATTCCACTCTTTTTTACAACTTTCATCATCGTCTTGGCCGTGAATCTGTTTCTCGACAAGATGATTATGAATCGTCAGATCACGCGACCTGTTTTTTTGAAAAATTTGCTGATCTGCTTCTTGATTTCGCTTGTCTTATTAAATATCTTTTACTTACAATCTTTGATGAGCTGACAAACAAGACCGCCCACCGGATACGAGTGGGCGGTCTTGTTTGTTTTAATACACTTCGTAATTTTGTCCCGTTTGTGCCCCTTCGATGCTTTTTTCGAACGCTGTCGCGACACGCGATGCCGGAACCGCTTCGAATCCACGGAAAAATGGTCCATACTTGTCGAGTGACTCAATCAACACGTTTGGACTGACACTGTTGATCCGGATACCCCGTGGCATCTCAATCGCCGCGGCATGGACAAATGCTTTGACCCCGCCGTTCGCAAGAGCAGCGGACGCGCCGTGGCGAATCGGATCGTCCATCATGATACCGGTCGTCAATGTAAAGCTTCCTCCATCCCGAACCGTCTCCAAACCAAGCAGGACGAGATTGACCTGCCCCTTTAACTTACTGTCGATTCCGATCTGATTTAACGCCGGTGTCAAATCCGTCAACGGTCCGAAGTGTGCTCCGCCGGTCGAACTGACGACGGCATCGATCGGACCGACCGCTTCGTACATCGAACGGATGCTGGCTTCCGACGTGATGTCGACTTGGACGTCCGCTCCTGTTCGTCCGGCCCGGATAATCTCGTGCCGCTCCCCTAATTGCGCGACGATTGCTTGACCGATTGTCCCGCTCGCTCCGACTACTAAAATTCTCATCTGTTTCTCCCCTTTCTGAGTCACCTACGTGTTTAGCCTACTGCATTGAAGAGGTCGGTTTCAAGGATGACTGCCCCCTGATATAGACAGTCCTTTACGCTCCATTCAAACAGTCAATGACATGCCCGTTCGTAAGAAATACAGAATCCGAAAACCGATATAGCTCGAATCCTTACGCTGCTCGTTTGTTTTTCGGTAATAGGCATTCCAGTAACTGATGATTCGCTGCTCAATCCGTTCAAGATAGACTTCGTGTCCTTGAACAAAGGAACGTAATTGTACCTCTGACCACTGATGTAAGATCGGTTCGATTCGTTCGAGAATTTCTTTGACGTATTCTCCGGTCAGTTCCAACAGATAAAGCAACGCCCAGTCTGAAGTTGCCTGTTCTTTTTCCAGCAGGCGGACGTATTTTTCACGGACATAGCCGTCATGGTGACGTGTATACATACAGTACAGCAACCATCGCTGGGATTGGGATAAGGTGTGGATTTTTTCTTCTGCTATTTCATCGAAGTACATGCGGGACGGCAAAATCAACGTTTCTTGCCAATACGCAATTTCAATTGTCCCCGACATCGTGGGTCTGAACCATCGGCGCGGCAAAAGACGTGTCACGACTCGTACATCTTCTGCACAGGATTGTGGAAAGGCTTGGACCCAGTACCCTTTGATACTCATCTGCTTCACTCCTTTTGATCTATCGTGTCGTTAGTCCATCAATTTTCCAACTATTTTTCATCACTTTTTCTCCATGCCAATAGATAATTGCGTATCCTGCATCTATTTCTTTCTTTTCTTTTGGATGGATTTCGATTTCACTATCGTAATCACAAAAAGCGTATTGAAAGCGGGTCACACCGGTCAGCTGCTGCATGAACTGAATCGCGATGTCTTCTAGTCGATCGATCCCTACTTCTTCAAATCGCATTTCATTAAAGGAAAGAACAAAACCAAAAAACTGTTGTTCTTTTTGAATACTGATCCCAATCGGAATTTCTTTCATTTCATGGCAAGCCGTTAGACAGATTGATACTTCACCGTAGTAATAACGAGTGAGTAAGGCACAATCCACCTCTTTTTGATGACTCTCCACCCACTTCTCCCCGTCCTCGTCTAAAGAAACGTGGGAGTGCACTATTCGTGCCCCTTGCTGTTCAAGATGGTGAAGGAGTCGGCTTAGTTCCTTCTCGATTCGGTTTGTTTCATCATATACTAATCCGACACTGATCATTGTGAGATATTCCCCTTTTTAAAACACATCACTAAAAATACCCTTTCAGATGCAACCATCTGAAAGGGTATAGGATGAGTCAATTATTCAACTGTTACCGATTTCGCCAAGTTACGTGGCTTGTCGACGTCGCAATCACGGCCAAGTGCCGCATAGTACGAGATCAACTGAAGCGGTAAAACAGACAAGAGTGGTGACAAGAGTGGCTCAACTGCTGGGATGACGAATGCATCCGTCGGCAATTCAAGACCTTCTGCTGCGATGACACACGCGTTCGCACCACGTGCGACGACTTCCTTGACGTTGCCTCGGTTGTTGAGGTGAACGTGTGGTTGTGTCACGAGGGCGATGACCGGTGTGTTGTCTTCGATCAAAGCGATTGGACCGTGTTTCAATTCGCCGCCGGCGTAACCTTCTGCTTGGATGTACGAAATTTCTTTGAGCTTGAGAGCCCCTTCCATTCCGACATACGCATCTTGACCACGACCGATGAAGAAGGCATTGCGTGATTCAGACAAGTATTCTGAAGCGATTTCTTGGAACCGTTCTTTTTGTGACATGACCGACTCCATCGCGCTTGAGATTTTTCCGAGTTCTTTCAGGAGATCGAAGTTAACCGCGACACCTTTTGCTTGAGCGAGGTCAAACGCAAGGACTGCGAGCACAGCGATTTGTGCTGTATACGCTTTTGTTGACGCCACTGCGATTTCAGGACCTGCATGCAACAAGAGCGTTGCGTTTGCTTCACGTGACAACGTTGATCCTGCGACGTTTGTGATTGTCAGTGCCGGATGACCGAGTTTTTTCGCTTCGACGAGAACTGCACGGCTGTCCGCTGTTTCACCTGATTGAGAAAGGAAGAGGAACAGTGGTTTCTCAGTCAAGAGTGGCATGTTGTAGCCGAACTCAGACGAGATGTGGACTTCTGTCGGGATACCCGCGATTTGCTCGATCAATTGTTTTCCGATCAATCCTGCATGGTAGCTTGTTCCGCAACCGATGATGTAGACACGGTCACGTCCAAGGACTAAATCACGGACTGACTGATCGAGTGTGATTTCGCCTGACTCATTTTGGTATTTCTGAACGATGTTCCGGATAACTGCCGGCTGTTCGTCCATTTCTTTGAGCATGTAGTGCGCGTACGTGCCTTTTTCGATATCTGATGCATCGATTTCTGCTGTATACGCGTCACGCTCTTTGACGTTCCCGTCTAAATCTTGGATTGTGACACTGTCACGCGTCAAGATGATCATTTCGCCGTCATGCAACTCAACGAATTGATCCGTTACTTGAAGCATAGCCATTGCGTCAGACGCAACAACGTTGAACGTACCGTCACCGAGACCTACAAGAAGTGGTGATTTATTTTTTGCGACGTACAAGACATCCGGGTTCTCTGCATCGATTAAAGCGAGTGCATACGAACCGTGAAGCACACGAAGTGTTTGACGGAATGCTTCTGTCACGTCACCTGTTGCGGCAAAGTTCTTTTCGATCATCTGAACGATGACTTCTGTATCCGTGTCGCTGAGTAAATCAACATTGAGTTCTGCTTTTAACTGCTCATCGTTTTCGATGACACCGTTATGCACGAGTGTGAAACGTGATGAAGCACTTTGGTGCGGGTGGGCATTCGGTACACTTGGGACACCGTGTGTCGCCCAACGTGTGTGACCAATTCCAACAAGACCATCTGCTTCTGCAGGAACAACTTCGCGTAGCGCAGCAATCCGGCCGACTTCTTTATGGACTTGAACGCCGTCGTTGACGAACGCAAGACCAGCCGAATCATAACCGCGGTACTCGAGTTTTTCGAGTCCCTTTAATAAAATTTCCTTTGTGTTCACTTGTCCGATCATACCTACGATACCGCACATAATTGTTTCTCTCCCATTTACAAGTATTTCCCTGAAGAGGAAACGGCTCTTGTCGAGAGCTGTCATCACGCATCTGCTTGTCCGTCTAATCACTTAAACGATTTCAGACACGTTTACGGTACTGACATGGTACCGGGAGGCATCCGCCGAATGATTCGATAAACCTCCACCTCGTCAGCTGCCTATCACATAGACAGCCCTGGCGCTTTTTAATTCTGTCCGACCCCGTTTCTGTCCGACTTTACAATCATACGAACTTTATTTAGAAAAAGCAAGAAAGGTAACGTATCTGTAACTATTCCCGATTTTTTTCTAAATGATACCTCTAATACCTAGATTTTGTAAAAAATTATCCCATGTTTGCTTCATTCACCGGCGATACTCTGAAGCACAAGAAACCTCTCTTTTATTTTGCTAAACTTCTAAATCCCAGAATAATAAAAAAAGGAACGGATGTTCATCCGCTCCTTTCGTTCACTCAGTTTTCTTGCAACGCATAGTTTTCACGGACAACGTTCGCGATCCGCTCGACATACATGTCACATGCTTCTTGCGTCGGCGCCTCCGCCATGACACGGACAAGTGGTTCTGTTCCCGATGCCCGCACAAGAATCCGACCGTTTCCAGCCATCTCAGATTCGACTTCCGCAATGATTGACTGAACGGCAGGACCATTCATCGCACCGTTTTTATCCGATACACGAATGTTGACGAGACGTTGCGGGAAGACCGGCATTTCTGCTGCGAGTTCCGACAATTTCTTGCCTGTCGCCTTCATGATTTGCAAGAGCTGGACGCCTGACAGCATACCGTCTCCCGTTGTTGAATAATCCATGAAGATGATGTGACCTGACTGTTCGCCGCCGAGTGTATAGTTGTTTTTACGCATTTCTTCAACGACGTAGCGGTCACCGACCGCTGTCTGCAACGCCGTCATGCCGTGTTCTGCGACTGTTTTATGGAAACCGAGGTTACTCATGACGGTCGCGACAATCGTACTGTCTTTTAAGCGACCGATTTCATTGAAATGTTTCCCGCAGATGAACATGATTTTATCGCCGTCGACAATTTTACCGTTCTCATCAATCGCAATCAGGCGATCGCCGTCGCCGTCAAATGACAGACCGATATCTGCGCCTTTTTCAAGGACAAAGTCAGCCAAATGTTCAGGGTGCGTCGAACCGACACCTTCGTTGATGTTCAAGCCGTTTGGCGTCGTTCCAATCGTCGAAACTTCCGCTTCCAAATCACCGAACAGGCGTGGTGCAAGACTTGACGTCGCACCGTGTGCCCCGTCGATCGCGACGTGGATGCCTGAGAAATCTTCATCCGATGTCTGACGTAACATATGCAGGTACTTTTGTGCGCCTTCATAGTAATCGTGGACGAATCCGAGTTCTTTCCCGGACGGACGTGGTAACGTATCTTCCGCTTCGTCCAGCAGTCCTTCGATTTCAAGTTCTGTCGCATCATCAAGTTTAAAGCCGTCTGAACCGAAGAATTTGATTCCGTTGTCTTCAACCGGATTGTGTGACGCGGAGATCATGACGCCCGCTGTCGCATCCATTGTTTTCGTCAAGTACGCGACCCCCGGTGTCGAGATGACACCAAGACGCATGACTTCCGCTCCGATTGACAAGAGTCCGGCAATCAAGGCATTCTCAAGCATTTGTCCGGAGACGCGTGTATCGCGCCCGATCAAGACTTTCGGACGTGTGCTTTCGTGTTTCGTTAAGACATATCCGCCTGTCCGGCCAAGACGATATGCCAGTTCAGGTGTCAGTTCTACGTTTGCGACGCCGCGGACGCCGTCAGTTCCAAAATACTTACCCATATATAATTTCCTCATTTCAAAAAGTTGATTTAATTGGTTTGAATCGATGTCCGGGGAATCGCTTTAAGTGTGATATCCATGTTATCCGGACGCAACACATCAAACGCTTTGGACGTCTGATATGAAATCGGTAAGCCGTGTGTACCTTCTTTTAAACCTGTCACATCTAAGACAGCTTTTATATCCGTCGCATCAATCGAAGCGAGATCCGCTTCATTACCACGGACGACAAGATCAATCGTTTGTTCGTAATCAATCGTATACTTCGATTCATCGAATCCGTTTAACGTCACCGATATACCGGAAATCGTTTTTTCCGCCCGATCTTCGACAGTTTCGGTCGTCGCTTTGGCATTCTCTTTCTCGACGACGATACTGACCGTGACGGACGTTGGCTCCATTGCAGTCACATTGTCCGGCTCCATCAATTTGACGGTTCGATCCACTGTCTGTGTCAATCCTTTTAAGGAGACGGCTTCCGTTTCGACCGAACCGATGCGGGACAGTTCCTCTTTTGTTCCATATAAACGGGCTTCCGTCGTGACCGGAACAATTTTGACGACTTTATATCCCTTTTTGACAGCATCTTTTGTCTCGACATTAATCGGGACGGTTTTACTTTCTTTATAAATCGGAACGGTTACTTCGAGTTGCTCGGGATCATACGTTGCACTGATGGCATTCCCGTTTGCATCTGTGGCTTTGACGTTAAACGATTCTTTAAACGTCTCGGCCCGCCCCGTGACATCAATCGGAACTTGAATCGCCGTGATGGCTTGTAATTTCTCTGCCCCGCCTGTCACGGAGACGGTTTGTTGGGTCGGTTGCGCTTCACCAACAACGTAACCTTCTGCAATCTTATTTTTATTTAACAAAGCGACTTGAACCGGGACTTCTTTCGTGACCTTTTTATCGAGGAACACTTCAATCGTTTCCTGTTTCGGGGTCACTTCAACATCTTTGCCAAACCCGCTGGCAGCCAGGCGGACACGATGGTATCCGGGATCCAGACCTGTCAAATCAATCGACAAACCAAAGTCTTTGACGAGCCGGAGCATGGTTAAACTGCTCGACGGCCCTTTGACTGTCGTCTCGATTGTTTTTGGCGTGTTATAGACAACCCATTGTGCTTCGTCATACTTGACCGTCACCGGTACATCGAATTTCGTCGATCCTTGACCAGCGACCGGCAACAGGCTGGCAGCATCACTTTTCCCACTCGAATTCGTGCCTGCCACCATCAGATACAGCATGACCGCCAGCAAAACAGCAACGATTCGGAGAAACCAACGTTCATTGAACCATTTCTCGAACATTATTTTTTCGCCCCCATCCAGTTGAAGAAGGAAGTATTCGTCGGTTCGGCTTTCACGATCGTTTCGATTAATTTTGTCCGCAGTGAAGCTTCGTCAAGCTCCCGGTACAGTCGACCGTTAATGGCGAGCGAGACACCGCCTGTTTCTTCAGAAACCACGAGTGTGACACTGTCCGTCACTTCACTGACGCCAATCGCTGCCCGATGACGTGTTCCGAGATCTTTCGAGATATGTGCACTCTCAGACAACGGCAGATAACAAGCAGCTGCCGCCAGTTTTCCTTGTTGAACGATGACGGCTCCATCATGGAGCGGCGTATTTGGAATAAACAAATTGATCAGCAACTGACTCGTGATTTGTGATCCCAGCGGAATACCGGTTTCAACGTACTCACTAAGCCCTGTCTCCCGCTCGATTGTGACGAGTGCTCCAATCCGGCGTTTGGACATGTATTGTGCTGATGTCACCAATGCATCAACAATCCGGACTTGTTCATCCTCATCACTCACTGCACTCCGTGAAAAGAATTTACTCGTTCGTCCAAGGTGTTCGAGCCCTCGGCGTAACTCCGGTTGAAAAATGATGATGATCCCGAGCAGACCATACGTAATGATTTGGTTCAGCAGAAATTGTAACGTCTTCAGTCCGAAGAATCCGCTTAAGAACCAGCTGATCAAAATAACCGAAATCCCTTTGATCAATTGGACTGCTTTTGTGCCTTTGACAATGATCATCAGACGGTAAATGACGAATGTCACGACCGCGATATCAATCACGTCGTTAATATAATCGTACCAATGTACGTTTTCTCCCAGTTTCAACAATTGAAATTGAAGTGGTTGCCAGTTGAAGTAATTCACCAACCGTGCCCCCTATCTCATCTGATTTAAACAGCTTTCATTATAGCACAAAGGGACGAGTTAGACTCGTCCCACCTGACTCATTCAAAGATTCGTTTAATTCCGTACCAGACCCGTTCAAACAGTTGATCAATCTGTTTGATCTCGCCCGTGACGTTTCCGGCACTGGCCGTGTAGGCTTTTCCATCCACTGTCGTCACGTCGCCGTTGACGTTGCCTTCAATCCGGACGTTTCCCCCTTCAACATAAAGATCTTGATTGACGGTAACCCCTTTCGGAACAACAACTTCACCATTCTCAGCGACGATGCCAGGTACATTCGTATAGGACAAATCGTGTTCTTCCTGTGTCAGGTAACCGCCGAGACTGCCGACGGATAACAACATGAAGATCGAAGCGGCCGCAAGTAACGGATACTGCTTCATCTTCCCGCCGAAGCGGGACGATTTTCTGAGCGGAGTTACATTCGGTTGGTCCACCTGTTCGGGCAATTGTGCCAGCACGCGGGATGTAAAGTCCGCCGAAAGCTTGGGTGCTGGAAGCGTACGTAACTCAGCATCGAGGAGCCGATACTCTTCGAACTCGTCCATCGCATTTGCTTCCCGTAACTCCGCTTCAAGTCGTTTGAAGTCTTCCGGAGGTTGGTTTTGATCTAAATAATCCTGTATCCGTTCATACACTTTTTCTCGTGTCATGGTGAGTGCCTCCTTCTCATCGTTTGGCAAAATGCTTTTTCAGCGCTTCGCGTCCTCGATGAATTCTAGTTTTAACCGTAGCGACTGGTAAATCGATCAGCTCACTGATTTCTTTGAGCGAAAGATCTTCAATATATTTCAAAACAAGTGGAATCCGGTATTTTTCAGGTAAGCCGGCAATCGCTTCCCCCACATCTTGGCGTTGTTCAGAATCAATGACTTGATCTTCCGGCAACTGGTCCTTGCTTTCGAGCTGGGAATACAACGTCAATCCCTCAGTCCCCGACATCTCGGCATCAAGGGAATAATCGGGACGTTTCTTGCGAAGTCGATCAATCGACACGTTCGTCACGATCCGGTACAACCACGTTCGGAACTTCCACTGGGCATTATACGATTCAATTTTCGTGAACACACGGATAAAGGCTTCTTGCGTAGCATCCTCTGCTTCCATTCGATCACGTAGAACACGGAAGGCGACTAAAAAGGCACCTTCTTTATATAGATCAACAAGTGCCGCAAATGCATCACGGTCGCCCTGCTTCACCCGCTCAATCAAGCGTAGTGTTGTTTCTTCCACTTTGAATACCCCCCGCTCTATGCGGTCAATCTCTTATACGGAGTCGACCAACAAATGTTTCATCTCAATTTGAATTGTAACAAAAAAAACTTGAACTCTGACGAAAAGAGTTCAAGTTCCATCCATTATTTTACTAAACGGTGCGCCTGCATATACTGGAGCAAGTTTCCAATCAATTCATTTGCAAGAATCGCTGTCCCGTTTTCTTCTTCCAACAATGGATTGACCTCTACGAATTCAGCAGCAATAAAATCATCTTGTCCGGCGCAATGACGTAAAACCGTCTTCGCATCATCAAGCATGATCCCATCGGCGACTCGTGTTCCGGTTCCTTCCACGAGGCTTGGATCAAGTCCGTCCATATCGAAACTGAGGTAAAACGCATCAGTCGTCTCTTTTAAATAGGCAATTGCTTCTTCCATGATGACATCCATGCCCCGTGTCCGAATCGCTTCCATGTCATATACACGGATGCCAAGACGATCGATCAGTTCCTGTTCTCCGGCATCGACATCTCGTAAGCCGATGAAGACAAGGTGTTCCGGTTGTAATTTAATATCGTTTCCACCGATTTCCGTTAAACGCTGGTGACCTTCTCCCAGTGCTACAGCAAGCGGCATTCCATGAATATTACCGGACGGTGAAGTCTCCGGTGTGTTCAAATCACCATGCGCATCAAACCAGATGACACCAAGACGCGGAACGGCTTGTCGCAACCCGGCGATGGTTCCGATCGCCATGCTGTGATCGCCTCCGACGAGTAACGGGAAACGTTGCTCACTCAGTGCATCGCGGACAATCAAATGTAAGTCGTTTGTCGTATGAACGACACCTTCTAGCCGTTTCAATTGCGAATCTTCTTCCCGGACCGCATCTTCAGATAAAACAGCTGCTTCCCCATAGCGCGCTGTCTCTTGTCCGTTGACCGCAAGTGTCTCGAGTAATCCTGCTTCTTCGACTGCAGCCGGTCCTTGCTCTGTCCCCGGTTTTCCTTGACCATACCGATACGGTACGCTGATATATGCAATGTTCATCGACCTGTTCCCCTTTACTTAGTAAGTTACCTTAATTGTAAGCGGTAACAAGACGATGGTTCAACTCGACACGATGACGCATGATTATACAAAGATCAGACGACAAAAAAGCACCGTGAGGATTCTCACAGTGCTTTCGCGTACGTACTTTAATTGCAGGCATTTCAAATATAAAAAAACTTAAGTCGAACGAAACTCGCTTAAGATCTTTAAGCAAAATTTGGTGGAGCCTAGCGGGATCGAACCGCTGACCTCCTGCGTGCAAGGCAGGCGCTCTCCCAGCTGAGCTAAGGCCCCAAATAAAAATAAAAAGCGGAAGACGGGATTCGAACCCGCGACCCCGACCTTGGCAAGGTCGTATTCTACCACTGAACTACTTCCGCAAAATATGAGCCATGCAGGATTCGAACCTGCGACCCTCTGATTAAAAGTCAGATGCTCTACCAACTGAGCTAATGGCTCGACATGGTGGGGGGGGGCGGATTCGAACCGCCGAACCCGAGGGAGCGGATTTACAGTCCGCCGCGTTTAGCCACTTCGCTACCCCCCCAGTTTGTCTAGGAACTATACAATTGAAAAAAACAGTGCCGGCAACAGGAGTCGAACCCGCGACCTACTGATTACAAGTCAGTTGCTCTACCAGCTGAGCTACACCGGCGAAAAATAAAAATGGTGACCCGTACGGGAATCGAACCCGTGATACCGCCGTGAAAGGGCGGTGTCTTAACCGCTTGACCAACGGGCCATTGGCTCCGCAAGTAGGATTTGAACCTACGACCTACCGGTTAACAGCCGGTTGCTCTACCACTGAGCTATTGCGGAATAAATAAAAATAA
>NZ_JBHFFC010000007.1:0-57460 GCF_043359615.1 Exiguobacterium sp. S22-S28
AGATGTCACGTTGACGAAGCTTGCGCTTCATTCATTGTTTGTATCCGAAGATACGTTTTTTGCCTCATCGTTCAGTTTTCAAAGTTCGTCCGCGCCTGTTTTGGCGACTCAATTAGAATACCAAGTCTGAAACAATAAGTCAACAACTTTTTGAAAGAAGTTTTTTTCTTGTTTCCAGCAGTGCGCTCGTCCTCTTAAGGACAAGAAATAATATACCATGTGATTTATTATTGCACAAGCGTTTTTTATAAAAAAAAGAAAAACTCTTTTTTCCGCGGTTTCTTCAACGAAAAAAGAGCGTTTCTTCTATATATAACAGAATCAAAATATCAAATGAATCGATGTTAATCCATAAGTTGAATGATATGGAGTTGTCGCTCTTCCATTAAATCTTTGACGATCCGTTGGTTGTGTTCTTCATATACAATCTCCGGGCGGTCAAATACCGCACTTTTTCGAAGGACCGTTGCAATTTTTCCATTACTGATCAGGACACGGTCGCCTACTTCAATCGGGAACAGCAATTGTCCGAGGAGTAGGACATATTTTGAATCATACTGCATCGGTCTTGCCTTTAGATGACGGTACGCATCATAAACTGTGTAAGCTTCCCGATATGGACGCCAACTCGTCATCGCAGCAAAAACATCCGCTACAATGAACAGCCGGGTATGATCCATGATTTTATCTCCTCTTACCTTTAACGGATAACCCGATCCATCCAACCGCTCATGGTGTTGGACAATAAGACGCTTGACTGTATCAGAAATGATGTTCTCTTTTTGCAACGCTTGGAAGGCCATCGCTGGGTGCCTGTGGAAAATCTCCTGTTGCATCGCTTCATATCGTTTTGTATGACGCCACTCCATGATTCGTGCTAAGCCACAATCAGCAAAATAAGAAGCCACCCATAAATCATGAACCATCTTCCGCTCTTTCCCGGCTGCTTCCGCAAGCAGTTGTGCCACTGCTCCCCGATAGATCGCATGTCTGACCGCATACGCTTCTGTTCCACGATCAAGGAAGTAAGGTAGAATATCTTCCCGATTCATCTCATCGGGCATCGATTCCTTCACCCAACGCAATGCATCATATACATTCGGGGTCATTCCTTGTTCCCAGGAAGTAAATACTTGATTATACGTTTCGATTAACGAATCAAACATATGTTTTCCTGTTACATCGTCCAACTCAAGGTTTGTCGGCAATTCAATCTGCATACCTTCCGGACGTTCTTCGATTTCAACTTCTTTGATTAAAAAACGTTTGATTCGCCTTAGCTCATCTGTCCCTATTTTTTTTCCCGCTTCTACGATTGGAATATCAGTATGTAAAAACAGAGACTCTGTTATCCGGTCACCCAAAATGAGTTGCTCACTTGCCACACGCATCTTTTTCTCGTTCCTTTCCTGTAAGAGATTTTTAGAAAAACAGCAGAGAAAAGACAAAATTGCCCTCGCTCTGCTGCACTTGCTTTATTCTTCCGTCTGTTCGGATTCTTCACTCACCTCAGAATCGGAAAGTGTCTGTTCCTCTGAAACAGGTACTCCTTCTTCTAAGACAGCAATTTCTTCTTCGACAGCTTCTTCTTTTTTCAGCTTCGCAACCGTTGCAACACGATCACCTTCTTCGATCCGGATGACTTTTACCCCTTGTGCGTTACGTCCGACACTTGAGATATTTTGTGAATCCGTTCGAATGACGATACCACTCTCCGTCATGATCATGATGTCATCATCGACATCCACAATCCGAAGGGCGACGATTTGACCAACACGATCGGTCACCTTACTGGCAATCAATCCTTTACCACCACGTGACTGCGTCCGGAATTCCGTCATTGGTGTCCGTTTACCGAACCCTTTTTCCGTGATGACGAGTACATCCTGTTCGTCCCGGGCCAGTTCCATTCCGATAACGATGGCATCTTGAGACAAGTTCATCGCCTTGACACCTCGTGCACCACGTCCCATTGAACGGACGTTCGTGATAGGGAAACGGATCGCTTTCCCGTTATTTGAAACGGTGAACACTTCATCCTCTGTCGAAGCTAAACGAACCGATGTCAATTCGTCATCTTCAAACAAACGAATCGCAATCAATCCGTTTTTATTGATTCGTGCATAGGCTGATAACGGTGAACGTTTGACACGGCCTTTGCGGGTCATGAAGATCAACGACTTCTGTTCATCCTGCATGACTTCTTCCGTCTCAAGTGCTTCTTCCGAATCATCCAGTCCTTCAACGATTTCGGTCGGAGCGACCTCTGTATCAATGATATTGCCTGTTGCTTCCGCTGCCTCTTGCTCTTCCAGATATCGTTTGAAGTTGACCGGAATCATCGTCTCGACTTTTTCATCCCGTTCAATCTGGATCAAGTTGATGATCGGTACACCTTTTGAAGTCCGGCTCATCTCCGGTACTTCATAACCACGGATTCGATAGACTTTTCCACGATTCGTAAAGAAGAGAATTGTATCATGCGTCGAACATGATAATAGACGCGTTACATAATCGGTATCATTTGTTCCGATTCCTTGAACACCTCGTCCACCGCGGCGTTGAGCGCGGTATGAATCCGTCGTCAAACGTTTGATGTATCCGCTGCTTGTCAACGTGATGATGATGTCTTTTTCCGGAATCAAATCTTCATCTTCGAATTCGATGTGGTCCATTCGAATTTCGGTCCGGCGTTTATCGTTGAAGCGTTCTTTCACTTCTTCGAGTTCCGTCCGAATCAGTTCGAGTAAAACTTCGTCACTTTCGAGGATTGTTTTGAGTTCCGTGATCAATTGCATGATCTCTTCGTACTCGGCGTCAATCTTCTCGCGCTCAAGACCGGTCAACCGTTGGAGACGCATATCAAGAATCGCCTGTGATTGTTTCTCGGATAAAGCAAACCGTTCCATCAACTGTTCACGGGCAGCATCCGCTGTCCGGTTCGCACGGATGATCTTGATGACTTCATCGAGATGATCAAGGGCGATCCGTAAACCCGCTAAGAGATGTTCGCGTGCCTCTGCTTTCTCGAGATCAAACTGGGTCCGGCGACGGACGATTTCTTTTTGATGCTCGAGATAGTGGTACAACATTTCCTTCAGCGTCAAGGTACGCGGACGACCGGCGACGATCGCGAGCATGTTGACCCCAAACGTTGTTTGCATCGACGTCTGTTTATACAGGTTGTTTAAGATGACACTCGCATTGGCATCACGACGAATCTCCATGACGACACGCATACCGCGGCGATCGGATTCATCACGTAAATCAGTGATGCCTTCGATTTTTTTCTCACGGACGAGATCGGCAATCTTTTCAACGAGACGGGCTTTGTTGACCTGATACGGCAACTCCGTCACGATAATCCGTTCGCGGTCTTTTTTCGTCTGCTCAATTTCGGCTTTCGCCCGGACGATGATCGATCCGCGGCCGGTTTCATAGGCGCGGCGGATTCCACTGCGTCCCAAGATTTCACCGGCTGTCGGGAAATCAGGTCCTGGAATGTGTTGCATCAATTCCGAGATCGTAATGTCCGGATTATGCGACAAGGCAAGAACGCCATCGATGACTTCACCGAGTTGGTGAGGCGGAATGTTCGTTGCCATCCCGACCGCAATCCCGCTCGAACCGTTGACGAGCAAGTTTGGGAAGCGGGATGGTAACACTTCCGGTTCCCGCTCTGATCCATCGTAGTTATCTTTGAAATTGACGGTATTTTTATTAATATCACGAATGATTTCCATCGCGATTTTTGACATACGGGCTTCCGTATATCGCATGGCAGCGGCTGAATCGCCGTCGACGGATCCAAAGTTTCCGTGACCGTCGACGAGTTCATACCGGTAACTGAAGTCCTGTGCCATCCGAACCATTGTGTCGTAAACAGCAGAGTCACCGTGCGGGTGATACTTACCGATGACTTCACCGACGATACGGGCAGACTTCTTATGCGGTTTATCCGCACGGATACCGAGATCATTCATCGCATACAAAATACGACGATGACCCGGTTTTAAACCATCACGGACATCCGGTAAAGCACGTGCGACGATAACGCTCATCGCATAATCCATGAAGGATGTACGCATTTCTTGACTGATGTTGATATCTTTAATGATCCCTTGTTGATCGGACATTCGTATGGCCACCCTCTCTATTCAACGTTAAATATCCAAGTTCTTCACATAGTGTGCGTGCGACTGGATAAAGTCACGACGTGGTTCTACCTGGTCTCCCATCAAAATATCAAAGACCTCATCTGCTTCGATCGCGTCTTGTAATTCGACGCGCAGCATTTGACGACCACTCGGATCCATCGTGGTTTCCCACAGTTGCTCCGGATCCATCTCACCGAGACCTTTGTAACGCTGAATGTCGTATCGTGCATTTTCCGGAAGTGCTGCTAATGCTTCATTCAACTCACGTTCGTTGTGGACGTACGTGATGTTTTTCCCTTGTTTAATCCCGTAAAGCGGCGGTTGGGCAATGTAGACGTAACCATGCTCGACAAGCGGACGCATGTAGCGGTAGAAGAATGTCAGCAACAGTGTCCGAATGTGGGCACCATCGACATCGGCATCGGTCATGATGATGACTTTATGATACCGTGCCTTCTCGATGTTGAATTCAGAACCGATGCTTGTCCCGAGCGCCGTGATGATCGTCCGGATCTCATTACTACCGAGAATCTTATCAAGACGTGCTTTTTCAACGTTCAAGATTTTACCGCGGATCGGTAAGATCGCTTGGAAATGACGGTCACGACCTGATTTGGCTGAACCACCGGCTGAGTCACCCTCAACGATGTAGATTTCAGAGATCGTCGCATCGCGTGACGAACAGTCGGCAAGCTTTCCTGGAAGTGAACTGACTTCGAGAACCCCTTTACGTCGTGTCAATTCGCGGGCACGTTTCGCGGCCATCCGGGCGCGTGACGCCATCATACCCTTTTCAACGATCGCACGGGCACTTGTCGGATTTTCCATCATGAACTGTTCAAACGCAGACGAGAACAACGTATCCGTTGCCGTCCGGGCATCCGAGTTACCGAGTTTCGTTTTCGTCTGTCCTTCAAACTGTGGATTCGGGTGTTTGATCGAAACGATCGCCGTCATCCCTTCTCGGACATCTTCTCCGGACAACGTGCCGTCCGCCTCTTTCATCAGACCAAACTTCTTCGCATAATCGTTGATGACACGGGTCAACGCGGTTTTAAAACCGGTTTCGTGCGTTCCGCCCTCATGCGTCGGGATGTTGTTCGTGAACGAATAGATGTTGGCTGCGAATCCGTCATTGTACTGCAACGCGACTTCGACTTCGATGCCGTCGCGGTTACCGTGTACATACACCGGTTCTTCGTGAACGACTTCTTTCGAACGGTTTAAATGCTCGACGTAAGACTTGATTCCGCCTTCGTAATGGAAGCTGCGCGTAATCGGCTCGTCCGCACGATCATCCGTAATTTCAATCGTCAATCCTTTATTTAAGAATGCCAGCTCACGAAGTCGTGTCGCAAGCAGATCATAGTCGTATTCGAGTGTTTCTTGGAAAATTTCATCATCCGGGAAGAAACGGATCATCGTTCCGGTTTCTTCCGACGTGCCGATAATCTCCAAATCAGCTGCGGGTACACCGCGATGATACGCTTGGTAATACAATTTTTCATTCCGTTTGACGAAAACTTCAAGTTTCGTTGAGAGTGCGTTAACGACAGATGCCCCAACACCGTGCAGACCACCGGATACTTTGTATCCGCCGCCGCCGAATTTACCGCCGGCATGAAGCACTGTCAAAATGACTTCGACTGCCGGACGTCCCATCTTCTCTTGAATGTCGACCGGAATTCCCCGTCCGTTATCCTCGACCAAAATCGAATTACCCGGTTCAATCGTGACTTTGATCGTATCGCAATATCCTGCAAGTGCTTCATCAATCGAGTTATCGACGATTTCCCAGACTAAATGGTGAAGTCCCTTCGATGCAGTCGATCCGATATACATACCCGGACGTTTCCGAACAGCTTCTAGACCTTCAAGCACCTGAATTTGATCGGCACCGTACCCTTGTTCTAATTCCATATCTTCATGATTACTCATCGGTTTTCTCACCTACTATTTCTTTGTATGATGTCTCTTCCAAAATGACGGCCCCCTGTTTCACGTGGAACAACTTCGCCTGTTTGATCGTTTCATGTGCAATTCCATCGACACTCGTTGTCGTCAGGATGGTCTGCACCTTTTGTTGCATCGTATCGAGCAAATGGGTTTGACGATGATCATCGAGCTCGGATAAGACATCGTCTAGAAGTAGCAATGGATATTCTCCCACTTCTTCATGAATCAATTCAATTTCTGCTAACTTCAAAGAGAGTGCTGCTGTTCGTTGTTGCCCTTGTGAACCATAGGTCTGGACGTTCCGACCGTTGACTTCCATTTCGAAGTCATCGCGATGCGGACCGAACAACGTCACACCTCTTCGAATTTCGTTTGTCTTCATTTTACCAAACTTCTGCATGTAAGAAGCAGTCATTCCTTCAACATCGAGCAAATCATTGCTAAATGTATCCGAACGGTAAATAAGGACAAGCTGTTCCTGTCCACGACTGATTCCTTCATGAATCGGACGTGCCCACTTCTCAAGCTGGGCAATGAAGTGATGACGGCGCTGAACGATTTTAACGGCAAGCGTAATCATCTGCTCCGTCAAGACATCCAGGAACGTTTCATCCCCACCTTTGATCGATAACTGTTTAAGCAACGCATTCCGTTGTTTGAGAACTTTTAAATATTGACTCAGTTCATGTAGATAGACCGGGCTGACCTGACCAATTTCCATATCCAAAAAGCGACGTCTGATTTGTGGGCTGCCCTTGACGATGTGTAAGTCTTCCGGTGCAAACAACACGATATTCAATGCTCCGACGTAATCACTGAGCCGGCGCTGTTCGAGATGATTCAGCTTCGCTTTTTTACCGCGGCTTGAAATCGCGATTTCCTGCGAGTGCGATCCTCTTCTTTTATGAATTCGTCCTTCGACACGCGCTGTTTCGGCATCCCACTGAATCAATTCCTTGTCATGCGTCGTCCGGTGAGACTTCGCAAGAGCAAGAACATAGATGGCTTCAAGAAGATTCGTCTTCCCTTGCGCATTCTCACCAATCAGCACATTCGTCTTTTCTGAAAAAGATAATTCCAACGACTCATAGTTGCGATAGTGACTGAGCCGGACCGAATCCAGTCGCACGTTAGTTTCCCTCGTTCTTAATGATGAACTGACCGTAATCTTCTACGTCAATCACATCTCCATCCCGTAATTTACGACCACGTCGCTGATCGACTTCACCGTTGACAAGAATGGGTACCTCGGCGAGAAATGGTTTTGCTTGTCCACCGCTCGAGATGATATCAGAAAGTTTCAGGAATTGACCTAGTGTGACATATTCTGTTGAAATCTTGATTTGATTCATGGTTTGACTCCTCCTACCTACATATTATAAATGACGTACTCTTTATTGTACTAAAAAACTTACGATTTGGCAAAATGAACGAACGTATATACGGATTTCAAAAAAAGCCCAAGGAACACGAATGGTTCCTTGGGTATGAATCATGCTGTTCGGACAGGCAGGATCAGCTGTAAGACGTTATCTTGGTCAACCGGATGTAAGATGAACGGTCGGATCGAACCTGTGAATTGGATTTCAATATCCGTCGCATCCAAAGCTTTTAACGCATCCATCATGTATTTCGAGTTGAATGAGATTTTTAACTCTTCTCCTTCAAGCGACAAGATACTGACTTGTTCCGATACTTTACCAACTTCCGGTGAGTGAGAAGAGATTTCGACAGCCGTCGTTCCTTCTGCTGCGAACTTGATGACGTTGTTACGGTCTTCTCGTGCCAACAGAGACGCGCGATCGATCGCCTGAAGCAATTCCTTCGCATTCATGCGGACTGCTGTCCGGTACTCTTCTGGAATCAAACGTGATGTATCCGGGTAGTTTCCGTCAAGCAGACGCGAGAAGAACAAGACATGTTTCATCTTAAACAGGATCTGTTGATTCGTAATCGTAATGTCGACGTGACCATCACTAAGTAATTTGGATAATTCGTTTAAGCTTTTTCCTGGAACGATGACGTTTTGGAACGAAATCTCATTGTCCGTCTCAAACTGTGCACGTCGTAAGGCAAGCCGGTGACTGTCCGTCGAGACGCATGTCAAGATGTCTTTGTCCGCTGAGAAGTTAACACCCGTCAACACAGGACGTGTTTCCTGTACTGCGACTGCAAAACTCGTTTGACGGATCATTGACCGTAACAGATCAGCCGGTAAACGGAACTGTTGTCCCCCGTCCACTTGCGGCAAGCGCGGGAACTCATCTGGATCGAGTCCGTTCAAATGAAATTCTGCCGTACCTGATTGAATGCGTGTCATGAAGTTTGGTGACACTTCCAAGATGACTTCGTCTGTGGGTAACTTTTTCACGATATCTCCAAAGAAACGGGCGTTTAAGACGACACTTCCTGCACGGTGGACGGTGACGTATGATGTACCGTTCTCTTCCGCATAGATCGTGCGCTCGATTGAGATTTCTGTATCACTTCCAGTGAGCGTCATGCCGTCTCCATGAGCCTCGAGTTTAATTCCTGTCAAAATCGGAATCGTCGTTCGGGATGAGACTGCTTTTGCTACATCTTGAATTGCTTGGATTAAAGTATCACGTTGAATTGTAATATGCATATTGTCGTTAAGCTCCTCTCAAAATGGGCGTTACATCATCATAACATAATAATATATTTTTTTAATAATAGTATTAGGGGCTGTGGATAGTGTGGATAAGTCGGTGGATAACTTGGTATAGAGCCAAAACGCATGTGGATAACTTGTGGATAACTAGCCTCTTTTATCCACAGCTTATCCACAGGTTTACGAATGTTTCAATTCATGCTTGATTTGTTCGATGACTTTTCCCGTTTCTCCATCCAGTTTGACGAGTGTACTGATTTTTTCATGTGCATGGATGACGGTCGTGTGATCACGCCCCCCAAATTCTTCACCGATTTTCGGTAAGGAGCTTTCTGTCATCTCCCGCGACAGGTACATTGCAATCTGACGGGGAAAAGCAATCGATTTTGTTCGTTTTTTAGCTTTTAAATCATCAAACGGCAGATTAAAGTGTTTGCTGACTGATTCTTGAATATCACGAATCGTGACTTTTCGTGGTTCACTCGCCGGCATGATGTTATGCAAGGCTTCAGCAGCAACATTCGGATCAATCGTCCGTCCGACCAGATTGGCGTAAGCAATGACGCGGGTCAATGCGCCTTCGAGTTCCCGGATGTTCGTATCAATCTGGCTTGCGATGTAAAGCATGACTTCATTGGAAACATCGAGTTGTTCCGCATTCGCTTTTTTACGAAGAATGGCAATTCGTGTTTCGAGATCCGGTGGTGTGATGTCTGTAATCAAGCCCCACTCGAAACGGGAACGTAACCGGTCTTCAAGTGTCGGAATTTCTTTAGGTGGCCGGTCACTTGAGATGATGATTTGTTTCTGATCGTTATGCAACGCATTAAACGTATGGAAAAACTCTTCTTGTGTTTGTTCTTTTCCGGCAAGGAACTGAATATCATCTATTAATAGAACATCGATGTTCCGGTACTTATTCCGGAACTGAACCGTTTTGTTATCTCGAATGGAATTGATGAAGTCGTTCGTGAACTGTTCGGAGGAAACATACGCAATTTTGGTTCCCAGCTTTTGATCCTGTACATACTGACCAATCGCATGCATCAAGTGTGTTTTCCCAAGTCCTACCCCACCATAGATGAAGAGCGGATTATAGGCTTTCGCGGGAGCTTCGGCTACGGCCAAAGAAGCAGCATGCGCAAAACGGTTCCCTGATCCGATGACGAATGTATCGAACGTATATTTTTCATTCAGCTGTCCCAGTTCACTCATGACCAGTTCATCAGATGATTTACGAGTCTTTGGTGTTTTGGTCTTCGGTGGTGCGACTTCCATCACTTCTACTTCCTCATTTTGACGATCGAGCATATGTTTTGCTTGACCTTCCTCGATAAATTGAATATCAAGCCGACTACCTGTTACTTCCTCGACAGTATCTTCTAATAGAGATAAGTACTGACGCTCCAACCAGGTTACGGTAAAAGCGGCTGGTGCAGAAACGATTAAAGTCGTGCCATTAAGCGTTACGCCTTCCGTTGACTTTAACCACATATCGTAACTTGCTTTTGGGGTACGTTGTTCTTCCTCGATTACAGATAATACATTGTGCCAAAGTTCGGCAGCGTTTTTCATAAATACCCCCCTTTTTCTATCATGATATAAAAAACTATACACAGGTTTATGCACAGGCCAAAGTTAATGAAGGAACACGACTTATCCCCAGAACATAAAAACTGTGGATAACGTTATCCACAGGGGCTAATTTCTGTGTATAAAGTTATCCACAGGTTGTGTATAACTTGAAGAATCAATTTGTCTTACGTTCTTGTTATGCACAATTAGTGTATCAAATGAAATGAGGTCTGGCAATGCTTAGAACGATTTATCCACAAGTAAATCCACATATACACAGGCAGTTACCCACAGGCTGTGGATAGTGTGGATAAACTGTGGATAAGATGTGTATAACTTTTTAAAAGAGGAAGCGTTCAAAAAAAGTTATGCACAAAATAAAAAAAACGGGGATAAAAAATCCTAAAACAAACCTTGACGTTGATTTTAAAAAATACTATTGTAGACAAAGTGATGAGTTATCCACGGAAAGTGTGGATAATGTGGATAAGTCTGTGGATAGTTTGAAAAGGGGATTGTTTCTTTCGTTTTTCCTGACAACGATCTACAACTTGTATCGTATGATATGAAATCGACTGGAGAATCCTATTTTCACAACTCCTGTCATTGTTTGCTGAAAATGCTCGTGATAATTCTTATGAACTTTCATTGACAAGGTCACTTTTGATTTATATAATATACAAGACTGCCTTAAAGTAGAAAACGATGATTTTTATAGAGTAATTTTTAAAGGAGGTGCAGACTAATGAAACCAACTTTCAACCCAAACAACCGTAAGCGCAAAAAAGTTCACGGATTCCGTGCGCGCATGGCAACGAAGAGTGGCCGCCGGATCTTGGCTGCTCGCCGTCTTAAAGGCCGCAAAGCCTTGACTGTATAATCGAGCAATGAGGAGATCACTTCTGGCGCTGCCTGGAGTGATCTTTTTTTTGTTGTTTTGAGGATGTTCGTCCATTTGTCACAAGACGACTCTCGCAGAGCGGGTTTATTCTATGATATGATGAAAGACGACGAATTTTCGTGATGTCAGGATGGAGTGTGATCAAGGTGAAGAAGGAATACCGCGTCAAGAAAGACAAGGAGTTCCAAGCGGTGTTTACTCGAGGAGCCTCTGTCGCAAATCGGCAATTTGTCGTATATGCACTAAAGAAAGAGCAGCAGACTCACTTTCGGATTGGTTTATCGGTGAGTAAGAAAATCGGGAACGCCGTTGTTCGCAATCAAGTCAAACGTTACGTTCGTGAAGCGTGTCAGCTTCATGAAGCGTCGCTTGCCCCGAATTATGATTTTGTGATCATCGCGCGCAATCCGGCTGCGAAGATGACGGCTCAAGAAGTCGCGGACAGTTTGCGCCACGTCTTTAAACGTTCTGGTGTCTGGAAGCGGCAAGTTAAATAAACGTGTAGTATATCCTGTTGATTTGTAGCGGCCGCTCGCCTACTTCTATCATATAGAAATACGAGGACCGACCACGTGTAAACATTACTAGGAGGAATTATGAACAAGAGAACTAAGATTTGGCTGACGCTTGGGCTGATGTCCGTACTCGCAATCGTTCTATCTGGTTGTACCCCTGGAACATACGGGACAGGTGAACCGATTACCGCTGATACAGAAGGTTTCTGGAAACACTACTTTGTTTGGCCGATGGCATGGTTGATCGGTACATTTGCTAAGTATTTTAATGGAGATTACGGGATTGCGATCGTTATCACAACATTAATCGTCCGCCTTGTCATCTTACCGTTGATGATTAAACAAACGAAGAGTATGGGTGGGATGCAAGTCATCCAGCCGGAAATGATGAAACTTCGTGAGAAATATAGCTCGAAAGATCAAGAAACACAGCAAAAACTGCAACAAGAGATGATGAAGTTGTACCAAGAGCACAACGTCAATCCGCTTGCCGGCTGTTTACCGATCTTGATTCAAATGCCGATTTTGATTGCCTTCTACAATGCAATCATTTATACACCGGCCATTTTCCAACACTCGTTCCTTTGGTTCGATCTCGGAAAACCAGATCCGTACTTCATTCTTCCGATTCTGTCGGCAATCTTTACGTACTTGCAACAGAAAATCTCAATGGCAGGTCAAGACGACAATCCACAGATGAAAATCATGTTGTACGTCTTCCCGATCATGATCTTCGTCATGGGTGTGACGTTACCATCCGCCTTGTCGCTGTACTGGGTCGTGGGTTACATCTTCTCGATTATCGTGACAATCGTCATCATGAAACCGATGCGTGAGAAGATTAAAGTGCAGACAGAAGCAACGATTGCTTCAAAACGTGAAAAAGAAGCGGCAGAAGTAGCACAAGCTCCGAAAAAGCCGAAAAAGAAACGTTAATCACAAATGAGAGCGATACTCCGTTTTACAGAGTGTCGCTCTTTTTCTTTTGCGCTATTTCGTGTATAGTTGTCACGTTATACCCATTTATATATTCCTGAACATTAACTATAGAAAAGATTGCAGAAAACGAGGTGTGAACAACTGATGATGGAATTTGATACGATAGCCGCCATTTCGACGCCGATGGGTGAAGGAGCGATCGCGATTGTTCGTTTATCCGGTCCTAAAGCAGTGGAAACGGCCGATCGGGTCTACCGGGGAGCAAACCGGCTGACTGAAGTCCCGACACATACAATTCATTACGGCAAATTGGTCGAACAAACGACAAAACAAGTTGTCGATGAAGTAATGGTCAGTGTCATGCGGGCACCGAAAACCTTTACGCGGGAAGATGTCGTTGAACTGAATTGTCATGGCGGAATCGTTGCCGTCAATCGGGTGCTCGAACTGATTCTCGAACAACCGGACGTCCGTCTGGCGGAACCGGGTGAATTTACGAAACGGGCTTTTTTGAACGGTCGGATTGACTTGTCACAAGCAGAAGCCGTCATGGACTTGATTCGGGCGAAAACGGATCGGGCGATGACCGTTGCCGTCGGTCAAATCGAAGGACGGTTATCGAAACTGGTCCAAGATTTACGGGAACAATTGTTGCAGACGATTGCTTCGATTGAAGTCAACATCGATTATCCGGAATATGATGCGGAAGAAATGACGCAGCAAATCGTCCAAAAAGATGCCGGCGAAGTCCGCCGGATTCTAACCGAACTGCTTGCGACGGCCCGACAAGGGAAAATCCTGCGGGAAGGCTTGTCGACCGCAATCATCGGACGTCCGAATGTCGGAAAATCGTCTTTGCTCAACACATTGGTGCAAGAAGCAAAAGCAATCGTCACCGATATCGCCGGGACGACACGGGATACAATTGAAGAATACGTCAATGTACGCGGTGTTCCGCTGAAATTAATTGATACGGCCGGAATCCGGGAAACAGAAGATATCGTCGAACGGATGGGTGTCGAGAAGTCACGTCAGGCGCTTAACTCAGCCGACTTGATTTTACTCGTCTTAAACGGGAACGATCCATTGACGGAAGAAGATGTTTTGTTATTCGAAGCGATTCGGGGCATGAACGCCATCATCATCGTCAATAAAAGTGATTTACCGCAACAGATTGATCTCGAGCGCGTAAAGCAGCTGGCAGACGGTCGTCCTGTCGTTACGACGTCCCTGCTCGAAGAAGCGGGAGTCATGGATCTGGAAGCGGCGATTGCCGCGCTCTTCTTTGAACAAGGAGTCGAAGGTCAGGACATGACGTACGTATCGAATGCCCGTCACATCCAATTGATCAAACAGGCGAGTCAGATGATTGAAGATGCACTCGGTGCGGCGGAAGCGTCGATGCCGATTGATATGGTCCAGATCGACTTACGCCGGGCGTGGGATACACTTGGTGAAATTAATGGAGATACAGCGCAAGACAGTTTACTCGATAAATTGTTCTCGCAATTTTGTTTAGGGAAATAAACGTTGTCAGGTTGTTGATTTTTAAAAGGAGGAACCACAGTTATGGCTTATCAAGCAGGCGAATTCGACGTCATCGTCATCGGAGCCGGTCATGCAGGGATTGAAGCATCCCTCGCAGCCGCTCGTATGGGTTCAAAAACTGTCATGTTGACGATGAACCCCGACATGGTCGGATTCATGTATTGTAATCCGTCGATCGGCGGTCCGGCAAAAGGAATCGTCGTCCGGGAAATTGATGCTCTCGGCGGAGAAATGGCACGGGCGATTGATGCCACGTACATTCAAATGAAGATGCTCAACACATCAAAAGGTCCAGCCGTTCGTGCACTTCGGGCACAGGCGGATAAATTCGAATACCAAAATCGGATGAAAAAAGCCCTCGAAGATGAACCGAATCTGTTGCTGCGCCAAGCCCTCGTCGAACGGTTATTGATCGAAGACGACACGTGTGTCGGCGTCGTCACGAATACAGGAGCCGAGTACCGGGCAAAAGCGGTCATCATCACGACCGGGACATTCATGCGTGGGAAAATCATCATCGGTGAGTTGTCGTATGAGAGCGGTCCGAACAATCAGATGCCATCGGTCAACTTGTCGAAACATCTGGAAGAACTGGGCTTCGAACTCGCGCGTTTCAAAACAGGCACACCACCGCGGATTGACGGGAAGACGATCGATTATTCGAAAACGGAAATCCAACCGGGTGACGCTGTCGCATTGCCGTTCAGTCATGAAACGACACAGATGATTACGGAACAGATTCCATGTTGGTTGACGTATACGACCGAATATACGCACCAATTGATCGATGCGAATCTCCATCGTTCCCCGATGTTCTCCGGGATGATCAAAGGAACGGGTCCCCGTTACTGCCCGTCGATCGAAGACAAGGTCGTCCGGTTCAGCGATAAACCGCGTCACCAGATTTTCCTGGAGCCGGAAGGTCGTGACACGGAAGAAGTCTATGTCCAAGGTCTGTCAACGAGTCTGCCGGAAGATGTCCAACATGATATTTTACGGTCAATTCCAGGGCTTGAGAAATCAGAGATGATGCGTCCCGGTTATGCGATCGAATACGATGCCGTCGTGCCGACACAACTCTGGCCGACACTTGAAACGAAGCGAATTGCCGGATTATTTACAGCCGGACAAATCAACGGGACAAGCGGTTATGAAGAAGCGGCCGGACAAGGGATCATGGCCGGCATCAATGCCGCACTCAAAGTTCAGGAAAAAGAACCACTCATTCTGTCGCGTTCCCAAGGGTACATTGGTGTCATGATCGATGACCTCGTGACTAAAGGAACAAATGAGCCGTATCGTCTGTTGACATCACGTGCTGAATACCGCTTGTTGTTGCGTCATGACAATGCCGATTTACGTTTGTCCGATATCGGACATGAACTGGGTCTGATCAATGAGACACGCCATGCGAAATTGGCCGAGAAAAAAGACGAGATTAAGCGAGAAATGAAACGACTCGAAAAAGTCGTCATTAAAGCAACGAGTGAGGTCAACGAACAGTTGACGGCAATCGGTGTTTCCCCGTTAAAAGAAGCCTTGCACGCCATCACGTTGCTCAAACGGCCTGAAATCACGTATGCGATGATCGCCGAGATGACACCGGCACCAGTCGCGCTGTCTCCGGAAGCAGCGGAACAGGTCGAAATCCAGGTCAAATACGCCGGTTATATCGACAAACAGCTTGATCAAGTCGAACGGATGATGCGGATGGAGAAAAAACGGATCCCGGAACGTCTCGATTATGACGTCATCAGTGGTCTTGCGATTGAAGCGAAACAAAAACTAAACCAAGTGCGTCCGCTCTCGATTGGACAAGCATCACGAATCTCAGGGGTCAATCCGTCTGATATTTCGATTTTGCTCGTCTATATCGAACAAGGCCAATACGCATTGACTGCGGAGTGAAGAGAATGAATCAACAGCAATTCGTAATAGCATTGGCGGAACAAGGACTTGAGGTCTCGGAGCATCAATTACAACAGTTCCGACGGTATTATGAACTACTAGTCGAATGGAACGAAAAAATGAATTTGACGGCGATCACGGATGAGGAAGGTGTTTATCTGAAACACTTTTATGATTCGATCACAGCAGCTTTCTATTTTGACTTCACGGAAGTCGAAACGGTCTGTGATGTCGGTGCCGGTGCCGGTTTCCCGAGTCTGCCGATCAAAATCATGTTCCCGCATCTGAAAGTCACGATCATCGATTCGCTGAATAAGCGGATCGGCTTCTTGAATATGCTTGCAACGGAACTCGGACTCGAAGGTGTCGCCTTCCATCACGGTCGGGCGGAAGAATTCGGGAAAAATAAACAGTTCCGGGAACATTTTGATGTCGTGACGGCGCGTGCCGTCGCCCGGATGTCAGTTCTTGCGGAATACTGTCTGCCGCTTGCAAAAGTCGGCGGTCAATTCGTCGCCTTAAAAGCCGCTAAACTGGGAGAAGAGCTCGAAGAAGGGGCAACAGCCTTGAAAGTGTTAGGTGGAAATTTGCGGGAAAGTTTCCAATTCCAATTGCCAGGGGAAGAAAGTGAGCGTAATATCGTAATTGTCGATAAAAAACGATTAACACCCGGGAAATATCCGCGTAAAGCAGGTACACCGGCAAAAGATCCACTGGGTTAAACACCGTTTCACGTGAAACGATGACTGATGAAGGCGAGGTACACCAACGTGAAGAATGCAATTGCCAAACTGCTCGGTAAGGGAGGACAAACCGTTTCCCTTGAGCTAGATCCACACGATACCGTCCGTGAGTTGAAATTAACGGAACTGGTCGCAAACCAGTTCCAGCCGCGGACCGTTTTTGACGGGGAACGGATTACCGAACTAGCGACCACGATTGAAGAACATGGTTTACTGCAACCGATTGTCGTCCGAAAACAAGGCGAAGGATATGAAATCATCGCCGGCGAACGTCGTTTTCGGGCGGTTCAATCGCTCGGATGGGATACAATTCCCGCTATCATTAAACAGATGACAGACGAGACGACGGCTGCCCTCGCACTCATCGAAAATCTACAACGTGAAGAACTGACACCCATCGAAGAAGCAGAAGCGTATGCCCGGTTGCTTGCGATGCAAGAAATCACGCAGGAAGTGTTGGCGCGCAGACTCGGACGAAGCCAGTCGACGATTGCGAATAAACTGCGCCTACTCCGTTTACCGAATGCCGTTCGCGAAGCATTGAAGCAACGGAAGATTACGGAACGGCATGCCCGCGCTTTGTTGCCGCTAAAAGAGACGGAGCTGCAAGTTCAAGTCTTAAGTGAAATCATCGAACGGGAATGGAACGTCAAAGAAACGGAACAACGGGTCGAACGATTGTTAACACCGAAAGTTCCGAAAAAACGGCATAAAAGTTTTGCCCGGGACACGCGGATTGCCTTAAATACAATTCGTGATTCTGTGGATATGATCGAACGGACCGGTTTGACGGTCGAAAAAGAAGAACTGGATTGTGAAGAATATGTCGAGGTGCGGATTCGCATCGTGAAGGCACGTCCGTGAACAAGCGGTCGTGCCTTCCGCTACGTTTAGGAGAGATTAAAGCATGAATGAAATACCGATTGGGGTCATCCGGCCAAATCCGGGACAACCGCGTAAACAGTTCCATGAAAAGGCACTGGCCGAACTGACCAACTCTTTGAAGCGGCATGGCATGATTCAACCGATTGTCGTTCGTCCGGGTGACGGCTATTATGAAATCGTCGCTGGTGAACGTCGTTATCAGGCAGCGAAGCAGGCGGGATTTGAACGTGTTCCGGTACTGGTCATCGAAGCCAATGAAACCCGTGTCATGGAGCTGGCATTGATTGAAAACATCCAGCGCGCTGATTTAAGTGCGATCGAAGAAGCGATGGCATATGCCGAGATGCTTCAGGAATTTCAAGTCACGCAAGTGGAGCTCGCAACCCGGGTTGGGAAAAGCCGGTCCCATATCACGAACAGCCTTCGGTTGTTGCAGTTGCCGACAGAAGTTCAACAGGCTGTCATGGAAGAACGATTATCGATGGGGCATGCACGTGCTTTATTGTCATTAAAAAGTCCGCGGAAGATTGAACAGATGGCGGAACGGGTCATCCGGGAAAATTGGACGGTCCGCCGTCTCGAACAGGAATTACGGGAAAAGAAACAGGTCCAAAAAACGGTCCGGCAATCCACTGAACTGGATTTTATTGAAGATACATTACGGGAACGCATCGGTGCGATAGTTCGGATTAAAACGACCAAACAAGCCGGAAAAATTGAAATTGATTTTACGGATGAAGAAGACTTGAATCGGATTCTTGACTTACTTGTACCGGAAGAAGAGTAATTAAAAAGATCCATTCCAATTTTGGAGTGGATCTTTTTTGAACGGACTGGAGTGAATGAAAGGAAAAGCGACATGTTAAATCGAACGTGGAGTAAAGGAAATCGTTGTCCGTGTTGTTTCTGCTGTTAATTTCGTATCCAGCAAGGCGAAACTTTCGGCGACCAGTTCCGCCAATTCGTATACGAGGTGCAGGCGGGTATTTTGAAGAATCATCATTTCCATGAAGCCGCTGACGTTAACGACGGCTTTGATGTTGAAATCACCCACTGCCGGTAATTCTTTTTGAACACCGGCACCCGGCGCAAGCGGTCCTTCAGAGAAAAAGACATGACCGACGCTCGACAACCGACCGAGACAGGCATCGATGGCAATGACAAACGGACGATAATGTGTGGTTTGAATCGAATGAATGGTTTCTGCGAGATTCAAGGCATGGACCGGTTTGGACAAAGTTCCGTAGACATGAAGATTCGTCGGACGATTTTTTTCCAAAAAGGTACCAACGAGCGGACCGAGTGAATCGCCTGTCGATCGGTCGGAGCCGATACAGACAAGAACGACCGGACGGTTTTCCTGAATGGTGCTAATTTGCTCATGTAGTTGTTCGGCAAGCCGTTCTTTTGCGAAGGGCTCCGTATATTCTAAAAAGAAGGAATAGGGCTTTTTCTCATGGGAATGGAAACGGAAGTTCATTTAGATCATCCTTTCTTCTCCTGGTGTCGGCGTCATGGTGTCATGGTGAGAGTGAGGGTGTTCTGTAATGATTTTCCTTTCCCGGTTTTTAAGAAAATCTAACGTCAAAATCGGTTCTTTGGTTGAAAGTCATTTAAAATCACGTATACTGTCGTAATAGAGAGAGAAGAAAGGATGAAGAGAATGGCTACCAATAAAGATGTACAGGATTCAGTCGCTCAGGTGGACCGGATTTTTGAACAGGTAATGGATGCAGATATGTGGATCCGTTTTGGACTTAAGTTGTTGATCGCCCTGATCATCATCGTCGGCTTTTATGTACTGATGCGTATTTTGACAGGGGCGGTTTCACGATTATTTACGATTCGAAAGATCAATGAACATGATTCTTTGGCACAACGCCAAAACGAGACGTTGTTGAAATTGTTGCAAAATGCGATTCGGTACGTCCTTGGAATCGTCATGCTCTTGACGGTGCTCAGTCAGTTCGGGATCAATATCACCGGACTTGTCGCCAGTGCCGGTATCGCGGGTCTTGCGATTTCGTTTGGTGCGAAAAACCTGGTCCAGGATATCATTACGGGAGCCTTCATCATCTTCGAACGTCAATTTAAAGTCGGTGATTTCGTCCGGGTTGGCTTGATTGAAGGGGTCGTCACGGAACTCGGAATCCGGACAACGAAATTAAAAGGATTGAATGGAGAAATCCATATCATTCCGAACGGACAAATCTTGCAGGTGACGAACTTCTCCGTCGACAACAGTTTTGCCTTAGTCGATGTTCAAGTTTCGTATGAAGAGGATTTGGAACGGGTCGAACAGGTGCTGCATCAAATTGCTAACGCAACGACGGAAAAATATACAGATATGTTTATTGAACCGATTCAAATGCTTGGCGTCCAGACGCTTGGACCGTCTGAAGTCGTTTACCGTCTGATGGCGGAAGTCCCGCCTATGCAACACTTCCAGGCAGGACGCTTAATCCGGAAAGAACTGAAACAAGGACTCGAACTGGAAGGAATCAAGATTCCATATCCACGGATGGTCATGATGAACACAGAACAAGGGAATGGTGGTCAAGCCGATGATGCCAAAAACGTACAATCTTCATGATTATGTCGAAATGAAAAAACAACATCCGTGCGGAACAAACCGTTGGCAAGTCATCCGTGTCGGAATGGACATCCGGATCAAGTGCCAGGGATGCGGTGCGAGCATTTTGATGCCGCGCCGGGATTTTGACAAACGCCTCAAAAAAGTATTGCCTGAATGACTGTGAAGGAGAATCCGGAAATGAGCCGGGTTCTTTTTTTGTTCATACAACAGGAAACAAGTCATCCGTTGCCTCAGACTACGAAAAAACGTACGTTAAACAGCCGGACTGTTAAAAAAGAACCAGCATCTCCTTGCTTAAAAAAATTGAACTATCTATAATTGTGAAAGATGTGCTGACGTGGTGTAATCATTCTACCCACTGCGGCCGCTAGCACGGATTTCCTAGGAAATACCGAAAAGGAGGAATTCCAAGTGGGATTAACAGCAGGAATCGTTGGCTTACCAAACGTAGGAAAATCAACACTTTTTAATGCAATTACACAAGCAGGTGTCGAGGCGGCGAACTATCCGTTCGCAACAATCGATCCAAACGTCGGTGTCGTCGAGGTGCCGGACGCGCGTCTCCGTAAATTGACGGAACTCGTCAATCCGAAGAAAACGATCCCAACGGCATTCGAATTCACGGATATCGCGGGAATCGTGAAGGGCGCGTCAAAAGGAGAAGGTCTCGGAAACAAGTTCTTGGCCAATATCCGTGAAGTGGACGCGATTTGTCAGGTTGTCCGTTGTTTTATCGATGAAAACATCACACATGTCTCGGGAAAAGTGTCACCGATCGATGATATCGAAACGATCAACCTCGAGTTGATTCTCGCGGATCTCGAGCAGGTCGAAAAACGCATTCAACGTGTTCAAAAACAAGTGAAGTCACGGGACAAAAATGCAGCTGGCGAACTCGAAGCACTCGAAATCGTTTTAGCGCTGCTGGAAGATGAAAAACCGGCACGTCTCGCTGAATTGAACGAAGATCAAGCGGCAATCGTCAAACACTTCCAATTATTGACGATGAAACCGATGCTTTACGTCGCAAACGTCGGAGAAGACGAAGTCGCGGACGCGGACAGCAACGAAAATGTTCGTTTAGTCCGTGAGTTTGCTGCTAAAGAAGGGGCGGAAGTCATCGTCATCTGTGCCCGGATCGAAGAAGAGATCGCTGAACTCGAGCCGGAAGAACGCCAAGAGTTCCTCGTTGATCTCGGAATCGAAGAATCAGGTCTTGATCAGTTGATCCACGCGGCTTACAACACGCTTGGACTTGCTACGTACTTCACAGCCGGTGAAAAAGAAGTTCGTGCCTGGACGTTCAAAAAAGGCATGAAGGCTCCGCAATGTGCCGGTGTTATCCACTCTGACTTCGAACGTGGTTTCATTCGCGCGGAAGTTGTCGCATACGACGATTTGGCAGCGGCCGGGAACATGGCGACCGTCAAAGAACAAGGGCGTTACCGTTCTGAAGGAAAAGAATATGTCTTCCAAGACGGCGATGTTGTCACATTCCGCTTCAACGTTTAAGAGAAGCAGACGAATCTTTATTGCATAAACCAAAATACTTTGATAGTATTAACAAATGTGAGTAATGAATTATTGCTCCTTGCTCGATGAATCGAGCCGCCAGTCCAAGAGGAGGTGACAGATATGCGTAAATACGAAGTACTTTACATCATCCGTCCGGAAGTTGATGAGGAAGCACGAAAAGCTCTAGTTGAGCGTTTCAACAAAGTCCTCACTGACAACGGTGGTACAGTTGAAAAAACAACTGAAATGGGTAAACGTCGTTTTGCTTACGAAATCAATGATATGCGTGAAGGTTTCTACGTTCTTCTTAACGTGACTGCTGAACCAGCAGCTACAAAAGAACTTGACCGTCTCATGAAGATCAGTGACGATATCGTTCGCTTAATGATCACAAAAGACGAGAAATAAGCTGAAACAGGAGAGTGATTCTGATGATTAACCGCGTCGTTTTAGTCGGTCGGTTAACTCGTGACCCTGAAATGCGTTATACGCAGAGCGGGATTGCGGTAACGCGATTCACACTCGCTTGTGACCGTCCGTTTACAGGACAAGATGGGAAGCGAGAAGCTGACTTCATCGATTGCGTCGTTTGGCGCAAGCAAGCAGAGAACGTTGCTCAGTATTTGAAAAAAGGGAGCCTCGCAGGAGTTGAGGGTCGCCTTCAGATTAGTAGCTATGACGATAAAGATGGTCAACGTCGTTATCGTGCAGAAGTCGTCGCGGATAGTGTTCGATTCCTAGAATCACGCAATGCAAGCCGTTCTTCCGATAGTGATAGCTACTCTTCAAATTCAAATACAGGTGGAAACGGGAATGCTGCAGGATGGGGTTCACAGCAACAGCAGAACAACTCTTCCTCGCCAGCACCCGCTTCATCTTCATCGAACTCGGGCTTCGGCGCTGATCCATTCAGCGGCGGCAGTTCGATCGATCTTTCAGACGACGATCTTCCGTTCTAATCGGGAACGTCGGACTGAAAAATTTACTCTAAAAAGGAGGTTAATCACATGGCACGTCGTCCAGGTGGAAAACGTCGTCGTAAAGTATGTTACTTCACGTCGAACCACATCACTCATATCGATTATAAAGACGTAGAACTTCTCAAACGTTTCATTTCAGAACGCGGAAAGATTCTTCCACGTCGTGTGACTGGTACTTCAGCGAAATACCAACGTCCACTTACAATCGCAATCAAACGCTCACGTCAAATGGCTTTAATCCCATACGTAGCTGACTGATTACGGTCCAGCGCTTTTCCTTTTCGGAGGAAAAGCGCTTTTTTTCGCATCGCTTTCAACCGGTCCTGCTTTTCGGTTATAATATACAAGTTAACGAATTTTTCATATGAGTCTATTTAGTATATAAGGAGGACGCGATGGGGTTAGGTCAACAAGTATCACCTGAACGGGAACAACGGTTATTTCGTTTCGTTCCGTATCTATTAATCCTGGCTCTGCTTTTTGTCGTTGCCGTCGATCACCCTGTTATCGCAGCGATCGGTGCCGTCTTGACGACTGGGCTGTTTGTCCTTCATTTGTTGGAGGAACGACGTGGTCGCAAGTCGTGGGAAAGTTACGTCGCCGGTATTTCGATTCAAGTCGAAGAGACCGGTCAAGATGCTTTGACGAACATGCCAATTGGAATTTTACTTTATGATGAAGAGGCACATGTCACGTGGTTCAACGATCCAATGCGTGAAATTTTTAACGATCTTGCCATGGGACATGCTTTAACAGATCTCGATCCGTTGTTTGTTGAAATGATCGCCGTCGATGAAGATCAAGCGACGCTTGAAATCGGAGAGTCGGTCTATCGGGTTTTCTCAAATAATGAAAACCGGACGTTTTACTTGTTCGATATGACGGAAGAAGCTCAAGTCGAGCAACAACTGGTCGACAATCAAACGGTCATCGGCGTCATCTATCTGGATAATTATGACGAGATGACACAAGGAATTGAAGATCAGCTCCGCAGCGAATTAAACAGCCGTGTCACGCAATTGCTGAACCACTGGGCGGCCGATCACGGCACCTACATCAAGCGGACTGCTTCCGACCGTTACTTCATCGTGACGACGGAAGAAAATTTACGGATTTTAGAGCGGTCGAAATTTACGATTCTCGATACAGTTCGTGAAGAAACGAGTCAACGGGGTGTCCAGTTGACGTTGTCGATTGGTATCGGATGCGGCAGTGATCCCATTCCGGCGCTTGGTCTGATGGCACAATCCAGTTTAGATCTCGCCTTGGGCCGCGGTGGCGACCAGGTCGTCATCAAGCGAGATGGGAAAGTCCGTTTTTATGGCGGTAAAACGAATCCGACCGAAAAACGGACCCGTGTCCGGGCGCGTGTCATCGCCAATTCATTACGGGACTTGATGCAAGAGTCGAGCCGTATCCTCATCATGGGGCACCGGAATCCGGATATGGATTCGCTTGGTTCCTCAATCGGAATTCTGAAACTGGCAGAGATGAACGATAAAGAAGCACATATCGTTCTGCCGGAAACAGAGATTGGACAGGGAATCCGGCGGATGATGAACGAAATCAGTCAGGAACCGAAACTTGAGACCCGGTTCGTCAACGCGTTCCAGGCGGATCAGTTGATTGATGATCAATCATTGCTGATTATCGTCGATACCCATAAACCGTCGCTTGTCGTCGTTCCGGCGTTGTTGGAACGGTTTGAACGGATGGTCGTCATTGACCACCACCGACGGGGCGAAGACTTTATCGAAGAACCGGTTCTTGTTTACCTTGAGCCGTACGCATCGTCGACATCAGAACTCGTCACTGAGCTGATTGAATACCAACCGACGAACGAAAAGCTTTCGATGCTCGAGGCGACAGCTTTGCTTGCCGGGATCATCGTCGATACGAAAGGCTTTACCTTACGGACCGGCTCCCGGACATTTGACGCCGCCTCGTATTTACGTTCACAAGGCGCTGATACCGTCCTGGTTCAAGAATTCTTAAGTCAGGATCTTGAGACGTATGTCGAACAATCGCATATTTTGGAGCGAACGGAAGTATACACTGCCGGGATGGCGATTGCGACGGCAGAGCCGGGTGTTATCCATGATCAAGTCCTGATCGCGCAGACAGCAGATCAATTGTTGTCGCTTCAAGGTATCCGGGCCGCCTTCGTTATTGCCGAGCTGCAGGACGGCCGGACGGCGATCAGTGCCCGATCGCTTGGAGAAGTCAACGTCCAGCTGATCATGGAGACGCTTGGCGGTGGCGGTCACTTAACAAATGCCGCGACACAGATGACCGAATCGGTCCTGACTGTCGCAACAGAATTACGAAAAGCGATTGACCACTATTTAGAAGATGAGACAAAAGGAGAGGAAACAGAATGAAAGTTATTTTCTTACAAGATGTAAAAGGCCAAGGTAAAACAGGGGACGTTAAAGAAGTCGCGGATGCCTATGCAAACAACGTATTGTTCAAAAAGAAATTGGCAAGACCGGCAACGACCGGCAACCTCAAGCAACATGAGGCACACGAGCGCAGAGCAGCCGAAGAAGCGAAACAAGCGTTACTTGATGCCCAAGCGTTAAAAGACAAGATTGAAAAAGAAACGATTATCGTCTCAACGAAAACCGGTGAAGGCGGTCGTGTCTTCGGATCGGTCACAAGTAAACAAATCGCAGACGAGTTAAAACAGATGGGCTACAAGATCGATAAACGCAAAATCGAACTCGAACACCCGATCAAAACACTCGGCGTCACGAAAGTACCGCTTAAATTGCACAATGAAGTCACAGCCACGCTCAACGTGCAGGTCAAAGAAGCGTGACTAGAAAAGGGGACCGGTGATGAGTGATCTAATGCAAAATACGCCACCCCAAAGCATTGAGGCGGAACAAGCCGTCCTTGGGGCGATCATGATCGATGCGGATCGACTGATCAGTGCGTCGGAACGATTATTGCCACAAGACTTTTATCGTGCGGCCCATCAACGGATTTTCGAAGCGATGCTCGTATTGTCGGATCGCGGAGAAGCGATTGATTTGGTCACAGTCACGGCCGAACTCAGTACACTCGGCGTTCTCGAAGAAATCGGTGGATTGACGTATCTCGGTGAACTGGCAGAGGGTGTTCCGACGGCAGCGAACATCAGTTATTATGTCAATGTCGTTGATCAAAAATCCACGCTTCGCCGTTTAATCCGGACAGCCAATGAAATCGTGACGGACGGATACGAACGGCAAAATGAAGTTGATGTCCTACTGAACGAAGCGGAACGAAAAATTCTTGAAGTCTCGCAAGGAAAAGGAAGCGCGAGCTTTATTCCGATTTCGGATGTCTTAACCAGTGCCTATGCGACAATTGATAAATTGCATAAACAAAGTGGTGAGACAACCGGAATCCCAACCGGATTCCGTGATCTTGACAAGGTGACGGCCGGTTTCCAGCGGAATGATCTCATTATCGTTGCGGCCCGTCCGTCTGTCGGGAAGACGGCTTTTGCACTGAACATTTCACAAAACGTTGCGACCCGCGCCGACGAAAATGTCGCCATCTTCAGCCTTGAGATGGGAGCGGAGCAGCTGGTCATGCGGATGCTCTGTGCAGAAGGCAACGTCGACGCCCAACGTCTTCGGACGGGACAGCTCGAAGATGAGGACTGGGGCAAGTTGTCGCTTGCGATGAGCAGTCTGTCTCAGGCCGGTATCTATATCGATGATACGCCGGGCATCCGGGTGAACGATATCCGGGCAAAATGCCGTCGTCTGAAGCAGGAACACGGTCTCGGGATGATCATGATCGATTACCTCCAACTGATTCAAGGGAACGGCCGTTCAAGTGATAACCGGCAACAGGAAGTCTCTGAGATTTCCCGGTCCTTGAAGTCGCTTGCCCGTGAACTCGAAGTCCCCGTTATTGCGTTATCGCAGCTGTCACGGGGAGTGGAGAGCCGGCAGGACAAGCGGCCGATGATGTCCGATATCCGGGAGTCCGGAGCGATCGAGCAGGATGCCGACATCGTCGCCTTCTTATACCGCGATGATTATTACAATAAAGAAACGGAAGATGCGAATACGATTGAGATCATTATCGCCAAACAGCGGAATGGTCCGACCGGTACCGTCAAACTCGCATTCCGGAAAGAGTTCAACAAGTTCGTTGACCTTGAACCGAATAATTCGTATGCACCACCTGCTTAAATCCATTCCATTCTCCTCTGCCGATTATGGCAGGGGAGTTTTTTAAATCGTTATGTTCGAATATCTTGAAGAGAAAGGAAAAAAGTGATTTAAAATCGTCTTTTAAACGAACGAAAAAGAAATGTAACAATTAATTGTTCGGTATTTGGTTGACTTCTGTTTTTTTCCGCGTTACACTTAGTCGTGGTTTTGAATCGTACGTGGAGGTGGATGAGAATATGTCATCAGTAGTAGTAGTCGGAACACAGTGGGGCGACGAAGGAAAAGGGAAAATTACCGATTTTCTTTCGAAAAAAGCCGATGTCGTCGCTCGTTATCAAGGTGGAGACAACGCAGGACATACGATTGTATTTAACAATGAGACGTATAAGCTGCACTTGATTCCATCAGGGATCTTTTACTCAGACAAGAAATGTGTCATCGGGAACGGTTTGGTCGTCAACCCGAAATCGCTCGTCAAGGAATTGAAGTATCTGCACGATCGTGGTGTTTCAACAGATAACTTACTTATTTCAAACCGGGCACATGTCATCTTGCCATATCACCAACTGCAGGATCAGCTCGAAGAAGAAGCAAAAGGCGATGCAAAGGTCGGCACGACACTCAAAGGGATCGGACCGTGCTATATGGATAAAGCAGCACGGATCGGAATCCGGATGGCGGACTTGCTCGATAAAGAAACATTCGCTGAAAAACTGAAAATCGTCCTCGAACAAAAAAATCGGATGTTCACGAAGATGTATGACGCGGAACCGATTGCGTTTGATGATATTTTCGAAGAATATTATGCATATGGTCAAGAATTCGCGAAGTATGTCTGTGATACATCGGTCGTCGTCAATGACAGCCTCGATAAAGGCGAAAAAGTCCTGTTCGAAGGCGCACAAGGTGTCTTACTCGACCTTGACCACGGTACGTATCCGTTCGTCACATCATCCAACGCATCTGCTGGCGGCGTCGCCTCAGGCGTCGGTGTCGGTCCAGCCCGGATCGATCATGTCGTTGGTGTCTGTAAAGCGTACACGTCACGTGTCGGCGATGGTCCTTTCCCGACAGAACTGTTTGACGAGATTGGTCACCAGATCCGTGAAGTCGGTCGTGAATACGGTACGACGACAGGTCGTCCACGCCGCGTCGGTTGGTTTGATTCGGTCGTCGTGCGTCACTCGCGCCGGACAAGTGGTTTAACAGACCTTTCGCTCAACTCGATCGATGTCCTGACAGGAATCGAGACGCTCAAAATTTGTACGTCGTACGAGTTTAACGGCAAACAGATTGACGAGTACCCAGCAAGCTTCCGTGATCTTGAAGCGTGTGTGCCGGTGTATGAAGAGTTACCGGGCTGGAAAGAAGATATCACGCATATCCGCAAGTTTGAGGATCTGCCGATCAATGCACAAAACTATGTGAAACGAATTGCTGATTTGACAGGCATCTCACTCGTGACATTCTCAGTCGGACCCGGACGGGAACAGACGGTTGTCCTGCGTGACCTGTACGAAGAAGCGTAATTCTTGAAGCAGTTTCAGATTTCAAATCTGGAGCTGCTTTTTATATATGACTAAGCGAAAACATTCACAAAATGAACGAAAAAAGCGTATACTAAAAGTAATGTTTCACGTGGAACGACGAGCGTGGACGAGTCATGTAGTCAAGCGAGTGGCGCCGGGAGTTTCCGTCGCCACCTTTCTATATGGATTAAAAACAGGTAAAATAGATTGAATAGAAATTTTCTAAGGGGGAACACCCAGTGACGGAACGTAAAATCCTCGTCGTCGATGACGAGCAACCGATTGCCGATATATTAAAATTTAAATTAGAAAAAGAAGGATATAGTGTCGCCGTAGCAAACGATGGTGTCGAAGCACTCGAGAAAGTTGAAGAGTTCAAGCCCGATCTGATTCTTCTCGATATCATGTTGCCACTGATGGACGGCATGGAAGTCTGCCGTGAAGTCCGGAAAACACTGGATACGCCGATCATCATGTTGACAGCGAAGGATTCTGAAATCGATAAAGTACTCGGACTCGAACTTGGAGCGGATGATTACGTCACCAAACCGTTCAGTTCACGGGAATTATTGGCCCGTGTTAAAGCCAATATGCGAAAACGCGGACGGGAAGAAAAACCGACGACGGACGATCCGGATGATATTACGATTGGTGAATTGACGATTCATTTGAACTCACATACGGTGACGAAGCGGGAAGAAAAAATCGAACTCACGCAACGTGAATTCGAACTGTTGCATTATTTAGCGAAAAATATCGGGCAAGTCATGACGCGCGAGCACTTGTTGCAAACGGTCTGGGGCTACGATTACTTTGGAGACGTGCGGACGGTCGACGTCACAGTGCGCCGTTTACGGGAAAAAGTTGAGGACAACCCAAGTACACCGATTTATATCATGACCCGCCGTGGTGTCGGCTATTATCTCCAAGACGGGGAGAATGAATAACGATGTTAAAAGGAACGAACTTCTTTAAATCGATCCAGTGGAAACTTGTCGTCATTTACGCATTGTTGATTTTAGTTGCGATGCAGGTCATTGGTGTTTACTTCGTTCGTTCTCTTGAAAAGCAGTACATTACGAACTTCTCAAAATCTGTTGAGGACCGGGCCGGACTTGTCGCGTACAACGTCGGTAAGGAATTCGATAAGACAGGCGATGATGAGACCTCCAAACGGCAGTTGTCTGAATCTCTTGGACAACTGCTGTCTGAGTTTAGTAGTGGCTCCACTTCAAGAAACGATATTCTCGAAGTCCAGATCATTGATCAGGACTCGATCATTCAAGCGACGTCTGACGAGGACAATCAGTCGGCGGTCGGACAACGGGCGACGAACTCGTTGATCAAAAAAGCACAGGCGACGAGTTCGTCCCGGATTGATACGGTTCTTGACCCCGGAACGGAAGATAAAATCCGGATTTTCGCGGTTCCCGTCACATCGGAACGAACCGGTGCGACGACCGGTATGATTTATGTCCGGGCTTCGATGGAGTCGATTTACGCGCAGATGCAACAAGTCACACGCATTTTAGCAACGGGGACAGTGATTGCACTTGTCATCACCTCGATTCTCGGGGTCCTGTTATCACGGACGATCACCCGTCCGATTTCGGATATGCGGCGCCAAGCAATCGAGATGCGTCGCGGGAACTTTTCCCGGAAGGTTAAAGTCTATTCGGATGATGAAATCGGTCAGCTCGCGCGTTCGTTTAATGAGCTGACGGATGAGTTGCTCGAAGCGAACGCGACGACGGAAGCGGAACGGCGGAAATTGACGAGTGTTCTTGAAAATATGACGGACGGCGTTATCGCCACGGACCGGACGTTACGTGTCATCTTGATGAACGATCAGGCGAAAGATATCGTCGGTGTGGATGAGACCGGTGTCGTCGGAACAAATTTGAAAGATTTACTCGCCTTGGGCGATGACTTCATGATTCCGGAAGACGGAACGATGCCGCCGCGTCTGCTTGATTTCAGCAGCGAGGATGAACTGTTCCTAGTCCGGGCCTTCTTCTCACCGGTCAAAAAGCACAGTGGACCGATTACCGGAATGATCATCGTCCTGCATGATGTCACGGAGCAGGAACAAGTCGAACAGGACCGACGCGAATTCGTCGCGAACGTCAGTCACGAACTGCGGACACCGCTGACGACGATGCGCAGTTATCTCGAAGCTTTGGCGGAAGGGGCATATCAAGATGAAGAACTGGCTCCCCGTTTCCTCGAGACGACACAAAATGAAACGGAGCGGATGATCCGCCTTGTCACGGATCTCTTACAACTGTCAAAAATGGACAGTAAGGAATACAAGATGAACAAGGTGCGGTTTGATTACATCCAGTTCCTCAATGATATCCTTGACCGTCATGATATGACGAAACCGGAACGGATCCGCTTCCGCCGGAAAATCATGAAACGGAAAGTCTATATCCGGGGAGATCAAGATAAGTTGATTCAAGTTGCGGATAATATTTTAACGAATGCGATTAAATATTCGCCGGAAGGCGGCACGATCACGGTCCGGACAATGTTGCGGGCAAAACGGATTGTCATCAGCATCAAGGATGAGGGTGTCGGTATTCCGAAGGCGAACCTGCAAAAGATTTTTGAACGGTTTTACCGGGTCGATAAAGCCCGTGCCCGTAAAATCGGAGGGACCGGTCTTGGTCTCTCGATTGCGAAAGATGTCGTCTCGGCACATGGCGGCGACATTTGGGCAGAAAGCGAGTGGGGACGCGGCACGACGATTTACTTTACACTACCGTATGAAGTGATTGAAGAGGTGGATGCCGGATGATCAAACAGCGGCTGAAATCCATTGCCTTGATTCTTCTTGTCAGCGGCTCGATTGTACAGACCGCGATGCTTTGGACTTATCATCCAAGCAGTGAATCGATTGAACAAGAACAGGTGTCGTTTAATGAAATTGATGCCTCGAAAACAGTTGAAGGGAATCAGCTTGTCAATCCGGAACTGGTCGTCTACTCGAACGGTGAAAAAGCGTATCAGACGCAAATCATCGGTCGGACGATCCTGAACCGGATCGGGGCATCCTTCGATATCGGTGTCCTCGTGTTGACCGATAAGGCGTCGAATATTCCGGTCAGTAAGCGGAATGTCGAGATGATTTTCCCGACGCCGATCAGCGCGCAGATGCTCGAGGAGTTACTCGGCGAAAAACAAATTGCCATGTCCGAGCCGATCAAACGGCTTTATCTGCTCGATTACGACGGTCCGATTCTAAGGCTCGAATCGACGAACGGACGATTCAAGGACTTTAAATTGATTGGTGACGACAGCGTTTTAAAACGACTATTCGCCTATGATAAGAAAAAACCGATGACGAAAGTCGAGCTCAAGGGCGGGGACTACACCTATGTTCCGAGTATTGCCCCGAAGCTTGAGGAAGTATTCGTCTACGATGATATTTCAGAAAATCCAAAACCACTCAGTCGGATTGAGAGTGCCTTTTTTACAGAAAATTCGAATGTCCAGCAAATTAAAAGCCGGGACGATCTTGACGTTTTGACGGACGGTGTCAGTGTCTCGACCTATGACCGGGATTACAATGCGTTTCGTTTTAATACGTTATCTCCGAACACGCAGACTTCTTCCGTCGACTATAGTACCGTTGTCAGCTATATCAACATCCACGGCGGATGGCTCGATCCCGTGACACAACGCAGCGGATTCCGCTATTATTTTGATCAGATGTCAAAAGTCGGTGAAGAACAGACGGCGACGTTCCGTTTGTATTTGAACCGCTATCCGGTGTTCGGTGAAGCCGGTCCCTTGCTTGAGCAACCTGATTTTGATTTAGCAACGATCAAGGTGACGTTTGAAGAGAATCAAATCCGTGCGCTCAGCCGGAGCATGCTCCGGGCAGACCGGAAACTGTTGCTCCGCGAAACGACGTTACCTTCGATCGAGGAAGTCGAACAACAACTCGAAGCAAAGGGCCTCCGGAACGAGATGACCGGCATCCGGATGGGCTATGAGATGACGTACGAAATCGATACCAGCCGATATGCCTTGTTTAAACCCACTTGGTTCATGAAACGAAGCGGAAAATGGATTCCGTTCGAAACTGTCGGAAAAGAAGGGTGAGGGATCATGGATTGGAATAAAGCAAAAATGTTATTGATTCTGACGTTCCTGATCCTGAACGTCTACCTGGCCGTTCAACTGATGGATCGGATGATTGATCCCCGGATCGTCACGACGAATGCGGACGGAAAAACCGTTTTGAAAGAACGAAAGATTGATGAGAAAAAATTGCAACCGGTTTCCAAAGAAATCGGCTATCTGACGGCAGAAGTTGATACCAGTTCCTTGGCGCCCAAAATCGGATCGACGATTAAAGATGCGGTGACCTCTGTTAAAAATCAAAGTGAGTGGTCGGTTCGGCTGACGAAGCCGTATCCGCTCGAAGCGAAGGCGATGCGTGACTCAGCAACTGCGTTCGTTCAGTCCGCGGCTGCCTACGGGACGGATTATACATTTTGGAAGTATGACAGCAAACACAACGAGATGACGTTCGTTCAGACGTATAAAGAACAACCGTTGTATTCGACGCCGCAACAGTCCCGAAAAGACGATGCGATGATTGGTCCGTCGTTACTCGTACTGCAATTAAACGATCAAAAAGAAATTGTCAGTTATAAGCAACGTCACTTAAACAAAGTCGTCCGTCAGGCCCAAGATGTCACGTTATTGTCCGCGAGTGAGTCCGTCATCCAACTGTCGGAGCAAGGTTTGTTCCCGGCGTCAAAACGGATGACGAGTCAACAACTCGGCTACTTCTGTCTCGTGACGGAAGGAACGAAATCGGTTCAGATTCTACCGCCGACGTGGCAGATTGAACTGAACGGAGAAGAACTGTATTTCGTCAATGCGATTGACGGCGGAGTCCAGACCATCGAACGGCTTGATACCGTTTCAGAGAAATGAGGAATGCACGATGAGCCTACACTACAGCGTTCTTGCCAGTGGCTCGACGGGGAATGCCCTCTACATCGAAAGTGAACAGACCCGCCTGCTCGTCGACGCCGGCCTGACCGGAAAAGCGATGCTCGCCCTGTTCGACCAGATCCACCGGTCACCGGATCAGATTGACGGTTTGTTCGTCACCCACGAACATTCGGATCATATCAAAGGCGTCGGCATCATGGCGCGGAAGTACAATATCCCGCTCTATGCGAACGAAAAGACGTGGGCGGCGATGGAAGCGAAGATCGGCAAGATCGATCCCGCACTGAAGTTCCTGTGGGAAGTCGGCGAGGTCAAACAGTTCGGCGACATCGAAGTCGAATCGTTTAACGTCAGTCATGACGCGGCCGATCCGATGTTTTTCCAGTTCGCCCACGAGGGAAAACGGCTGGCGCACATCACGGATACGGGTTACGTCTCGGACCGGATGAAAGGCGTCATCCGTGGCGCCGACGCCTATATTTTTGAAGCGAACCACGATATCGGGATGCTTCAGATGGGGCATTACCCGTGGAGCGTCAAGCGGCGGATCCTCGGCGATTACGGTCACGTCTCGAACGAAGACGCGGCGATCGCGATGAGCGAAGTGCTCGACGACCGGACGAAACGGATTCATATGGCCCACTTGAGTAAGGACAACAACATGAAGGAGCTGGCCCGGATGAGTGTCTCCCAGACGCTCGCGAGCCGCGATGTCGACCTCAGCAAGATCCAGTTGCTCGACACCGATCCCGTCATTCCGACGCCGCTTTTGAAGCTCTGATTATGGGAAATTACTGAATATGCTCAAAAGACCCCCACATTTGGCTAACTCGCCACGTGATGGGGGTATACTTGTGTAAAGAGAGTTTAGAAGGAGGCGTGTGTCGATGGATCGACCAGAAGAACCACGGAACGAATCAGATCAGCCTTACGCATCGACCGATGAGACAAGCGGCTTTCCGCCGCGACGACCAAGTGAAGACGAGCCGGTCAGTCCTTATCGTGAATCATATGAAGAAGAATCACCTGCACCAAAACGCCGCGGCGGCGGAAAAGCCTTTTTTGTCGGCTTGATCGGCGGGATCATCGGGGCGCTGTTGATTGCCTTGATCGCCTGGCCGTTCGTCCGTGACGAGATGACGGGTCCGGCACCGGTCTCGACGGCAACACCGGAACAAGCGGCATCAAACGCGACGGAATCGGAAAACGATATCGTCGGCGCCGTCAGTCAGACGAGAGAAGCCGTCGTCAGCGTGACGAACCTGCAAAACTCATTCCAAGGCGGTGCTCAAGAGACGGGTGCCGGATCCGGTGTCATCTATAAAAAAGATGGCAATAAAGCCTATGTCGTCACGAACTATCACGTCGTCGAAGGAGCCAGCCGATTGTCGGTCACGTTATCGGACGGAACGGCACTGGAAGCGAAAGTCCTCGGAGAAGATCCGACGTACGATTTAGCCGTGTTGTCGATTGATGCTTCAAAAGTGACACAAGTCGTGAAGCTTGGGGATTCGGACACGTTACGTGCCGGGGAGACGGTTCTTGCAATCGGAAATCCGCTCGGAATCTTTGCGAACTCGGTCACACGTGGTGTCATCAGTGCCCAGGAGCGGACAGTTCCTGTCGATACGAACAAGGACGGGCAGCAGGACTTCAACACCGAAGTCATTCAGACCGATGCCGCAATCAACCCGGGTAACTCAGGCGGCGCACTGATCAATACATCCGGTCAATTGATTGGAATCAACTCGATGAAGATTGCGGAAGCAAGCGTCGAAGGGGTCGGGTTTGCGATTCCAATCAACGAAGCCTTGCCAATCATGCGTGATCTCGAACAAAACGGTGAAGTGATTCGCCCGCAACTCGGGATTCAGATTCGTGACGTTCAGGAATTCCCAAGCGGGTTCCGGGAAGATCGTCTGAAGTTACCGAGTGACGTCAACCGCGGGATTGTCGTCGTCGGTTTGACAGGCAACAGCGGGGCGGAAAAAGCAGGAATGAAAGAAAATGATGTCATCGTTGAGATCAACGGCAAGGACATCAACTCGTTTGCTGATCTAAAAAGTGTCCTATATCGGGATGCGAAAGTCGGCGACAACGTCAAAGTGACGTTCTACCGGGGCGGCGAGAAGCAGACACTGGATGTCAAACTGTCGGCGCAAGCGGCGACAGTACAATAACAGATTCAGATCAACTACTCGTATACGTGCGGGTAGTTTTTTTGTGCACAAAAAAGATGGTCTCTCCGGTTCTCATCGTGATTCGCTGTCACGCGCTTTCCTCAGGCGAGGAACAAGCCGCGGGCTTACTTGCCTGTCGGCGTCGATGCCCGGTTCTCGTTTTCCTCTGACAGCGCGGGCGAGCCGCGCTTTTTCCTGTAGGAGTCGCGTGCAGCGGACACGATGAAGGGATTGGTCGTGAGAGGGAAACCGATCAAGAAGTACCTCCAAAGAGGAGGTGTGGATAACTTTTTTCAGTGAGGGAAGTCAATTTTTGTTATACTGGTAGCGGATAAATGTGGATAACTTAAAAGGAGGAAAAGATCTGTGGATAAATATGTCTGTTTAGAACACGTCGAGTTAGCGCTCGACGAAGTAGTCGATGAAACGGAAGAGTACCCGATTTTGGAAGAGGTGCCGGCAGAGAAAAACGTCACGTGTGAGTACTGTGACCAGCCCGCGACATATCTTGTGTCAAGCAAAAAATAATTATCAACATGTGGACATGTGGATAACTCTGTGGATAACTCCTGAATTTTCTGTCAGAAAGCGAGAAAAATGATGCAAATTACCATTATCACGGTCGGAAAGCTGAAAGAGAAGTACTTGAAGCAAGGAATTGCCGAATATACGAAACGTCTTGGCGCCTATTGTTCGATTCAAGAAATCGAGGTGCCGGACGAAAAAGCACCGGAACAACTAAGTGACGCCGAGATGCAGCAAGTGAAGAAAAAAGAGGGCGAACGGATTTTAGCGAAGATTGGACCGGACGTTCATGTCTACGCACTTGCTATCGAAGGAAAGCAACGGACGAGTGAACAGTTTGCGACAGAACTCGATCGATTAGCGACGTACGGCAAAAGTAAAATCGCGTTTGTCATCGGTGGATCGCTTGGTCTCGCACCGGAAGTCATGCAACGAGCAAACGATACGATTTCGTTCTCGAAGATGACATTTCCCCATCAATTGATGAAGATGATTCTGTGTGAGCAGATTTACCGGGCGTACCGGATTAATCGGAATGAACCGTATCATAAGTAAGTTCAGTCTATACAAAAGACCATCCCAAATGCTGTTACGCAATTGAGATGGTCTTTTGTATAGCATAGCTTTTCTGACAAGAAGAGATGATCAAAAAAATGCACCGGAGGTAACCTATGAACTGGATTGAACTAAAAGAGGAATCAGAAATCAGGGAATTACTTGAGGACTTTGGTTATTTTCATGACGGGTGTTTGAAGGAAATGCATATGTGGACCGAAACGTATGTTGATGAGAATCTGACGATGGCTGCTCCAAGCGGATTAGATACAAACGTCAAACTGTTATTTCAACGTCAGTTCAAAAACCCGTCTGCGATTGAATTATGGTTTGAAGGTGTAACAGGAATTCATATCCTTCCGACACCAGAAAATTTCCCCTCGATAATTTTTGAGGCTGTCATTTTAAAACAGCATGATACTTATTACTGGTCAGATGATATTGATTTCGATCCGAGCAATATCGAACAGAACGTAAGCTGGATATCAGCTAAAAAACTTAGATGGAGAGAAAGAAATGATTGGATGGGAAAACAGCAGCGATATGAGAGTAAGGAATAAAAATGAAGAACCTTTTATTTTAGGATTTCGTCAATTACATTTAGAACATATTCAAGTCAATAATAAATAAAAAGTCCACTTGAAAAAATAACCGGTGAGGTGAGAAGGCATCATGTCATGGAAACACCAGATGTATTTACATATTTATGCTCAGCATACCAATCATCAAGAATCCTTTATTGTTGGCAATAAACAAGCATTATTGAAATTAAAAGATTTGATCGATGAAGCGCTGGTTGAAACTACAGCTGCTGAAGGCGGCTTTTTCTCATCAGATGATGAAGGGTACGAAGTTTACATTGGTCTGGTCAAAAATGAGGAAGTGTTTCAGTCATTGGAAATGCCCTATACGGAGCAGTTTGGAGATTGGAATGATCAAAGACATTTTATCAATTTGAAAAATGATCCTAATGCACCTTATGATCCGATGATACTTTTCAATGAAACAAAACAAAAAAAATAGTATCGATTCTGCTATTTTGATTATTAAAGTAGGAGTAGTTTTTCTACGTTTTTCTTTTTAGTTGATAGCGCTACGATTCATCTAAATGTGGAGACAATGAAAAAAATGGACAATTGCGGAATATGTCCAGCAGAATGTCTAATTCAATCCAAAACACATGTAGGACTGACAGCGAGGTCAATTCCACATGTGTTTTTTGTAGGATATTCAATTTTTTTATGTTCGTTCCAGCACCGTCGCGAGCATCCGGTGCACGACTTCATGGTCGCGGACATCATGCAACTGATAATCCTTGCCGGGTAATGTGTAAACGTCGGTTGAGCCAACATAGGAGATGGCGAGTTCGAGTGTGCCGTCTTCCTGGCAGGTCGTCCGTAATTCCAGTTCGCCGCTGATGACGCCGACTTCATTCGTCATCACACCGTGCGTGGCGGTAAACGTAGAGGTTTTCGTTTCCATCGAATCGACTCCTTCTTAGTATGTACAGGTGTTCAGCATCGTTTGCAGTGCTGTTTTTTCAGAGGATTGGAGACTTAAGCCCCAACGGCTTTTCGTGTTGATCCACATCTTCGAGTAGGCACAGCTGGCGCCGGCACGGGTTGGTTTCCATGTCGATGGATCCTGGTCACCCTTTGAACGGTTTGAGCTTGCGGAGACGGCAATCAATTGCGGACCGTTGAGATCGTTTGCGAATGCCTGACGTGTCGTTGTCGTCCAGCTGCTTGCACCTGAACGCCATGCTTCCGCGAGCGGCACGACATGATCGATGTCGAGATCGGACGGGTTCGTGAATGTCAGTCCATCATAATAACTGTACCATGAGCCGGACGTGACCGGACAGTTGCCGACGTAAGAATCCGCGTCGCGTTTCAAGACGACTTGACGGGTGTCACACCCGCTTCCTTGGCTGCTCCAATGGGGGAACAGATCACGGGAGTAACCGGTCATTGTACTTTCGGTCTTGACTGTCAGTGCGTTGAGCTCAGATTGAGCCGTCGCTTTTGACGGGATGCCGGACGGGAGTGCGGAAACGGGTGAGAGGTCGAACTGAAACGCAGTGAGAAACAAAACAAACGATACGGCGAGTAGCTTGATTTTCTGGAACATGAATTGCCTCCTCTTATGTAAGTATGATGAGAGAATCCTCTCAACTCACTCAGTATGCCATCGAATATTTTGGATAGGGTTAAAATAATGTAAACATTACAAAAGTTGAATACTTTTTACCGAAAATATTTTTCTGGAATTAAGCCTAAAGTAACAGAGAAATAAATTACTTAAAAATTAAAATCAATATCGGATCAAAACGAAGTGAATGATTTAAAAGTACAGAGACTTTTAACATAAAAAAGCACCCGATACTGGGATGCTTTGGTTACAGACTTTTATCGTGTGCTGATCGTTTTTTGAAAAAATGGACGACTAAAAAAACTAGAACAATGTTTGATAAAAAACCAAACGAATCAAAGAAAGCATCTAAGAGTGACATTTTTTCCAGCGAAATGCGTATAAAAAACAAAGCGATCGAGCTTACTAACACTACCAAAAGGATGGTCAGAAGAGAACGATTGGTAAAAATCAAGCCGAGAACCAGGAAGACTGACACGAGACCGATGATTTGAGTCACCATGAGACACCTGCTTTCATTTACATGATCTGTATGTATGATTTTTTCCTTAGTTGAACTTTTTTTAAACAAATTTCTATCGAACCGGTATCATCGAAGAATGATAATGGGAAAATAAGGAACTTTTAAAAGAGGGAAACGTATTGATTCAGGAAGGGAATGAGAATATGAAAAAAGGTTGAATTTATCCGTCACATCCATCGCTCTTTTAACCGGTTTGGCGTTCGGGGTAGTCATTTCGCTTGTCTTCGTTCAACGTCATCTCAACTCGATTCAGATTGAATCCATTGTTGAGCAGGCAGACGAACGAGGTTTTGGCTACGAGTTGGTGATCCATGAACCAATCACGAATTCCTACAGTTTTAGAGCATTCGAAAAAAATAAATAGTATCATATCGAAAGGAGAAGTCCATTGAAAGCCATCAGTCAATTTTTACTGTTCTACGCCGTCACGGTGATGATCATTTATGTCGTGTCGATCTTTCTGCCGGTCGCGTTAAATTTCATCGTCTACTTTTCCATCGCATTGCTGATTGTTCTTGTCGGTTATCTGATCAAACATTATTTATTCAGTTCACGAGCGAAGAATTGAACTCTGTCAGCGAATCTGATTCAAATCTTGTATAGTAAAGGGGTACCTCTGTTCGATTTGAACAGCAGGCACTCCTTTTTTAGGAGCCACGAGGAATTCAAACGCCAAGGAGCTGAGACCGTACCATGAACAAACAAGACATCAGTGATATCCGTCGCCATTTTAAGGTCGACTCGGAACTACTTAAAATCAACGAAATTTATAATGTATATATCCGCAAAGAAACGAGTGAAATCTTCTATGAAGAAAGCCGACCGTTCGCCTTTCTTGAACTCGAGCAGCAGGAATTGTTCCTCGCGAACTTCAAGAAAGTCCTGACCGGGAAACTCGACATCAAGCTGTTTGAGGTCAAGTTCCAGCAACCGGAAGAAGGCGCGACCGGACATACGCAACAACTGTTGTACGAAGGGCTATACACGGAAGAGACGGAAGACTGGACGGAGCAGATGCAACAGATTGCGCTGAAGATGGTTCAAGACGTGCAGTACGAGAACGATATCGTCGTCACGTTCATCCGGGGACAGTATTACAAAACGACGAAACGGCAGGCAGACGAGACGGAAGTGGATAAGAACGATGAAGTCTATACGACACCGTTTATTCTCAGCAGTCTCAACCAGACGGAACTGCCGAAACAGTCGCTTGTCTTCGACTATGTCGATCTCGAGTTCAAGTCGAACCTGCTGATCAATCCGGTCATCAAACTGGCGTCACCAATCGGCGGCTTTTTATTCCCCTGCTTCACGGATAATGCGGCGGACGTCAACCGTGTCCTTTACACAGCAAGCAAACCGAATAAACCGGACCTGCTGTTTATCGAAAACGTCCTGAACGGTGATCAAATCGTGACGGCGGAAGAAGACAAAGCGGTATTTGAAGAGATCGTCAAACTGGTCATCGGCGAATCGGTAGATTCAAAAACGCTTGCGGGTGTCTATGAGGAAGTCAATCATCTGCTCGTCGTTGAGGACGAAAAGGAAGACGAGCCGGAAGATATTCCGATGCTGGACGTCAAAGAAGTCGAACGGGTCTTAAAAGCGAGCGGCATCGAAGACGTCAGTACGGAACAGGTCGAACGGGCCTTTAAGACGGTCATCGATGATACGACGTACGAAATGAAGGCGAGCAACATCGTCCCGAACTATGAAGCGAAATCGATTAAAATCAATACGAAAGTCGCGAATATCTCCGTCAGCGCCCAGGATTTGAAGTACATCAAGCAGGTCAATTACAACGGCAAACAATGTCTGCTGATCGAGGTCGAGGAAGATACCGTCATTGACGGCTTTACACTCGTTTCGGAAGAAAATATTTTAAGTTAAGTCAAAAAAGCCACTCGTTTCACGTCATTCCGACAAGGAAAACACGTGAAAGACAAGTGGCTTTTTTTGAATCATCCAGAATGATTGATTAATCGGATAAAGATGCGTATGATTGGTTTTGTAAGCGGTATCTTTTAACGAAAAGAGATATCCGATATTTTTTTTATTATTTACGAAAGCGGTTTCGATACTTATTTTTACAAATGAATGACCTCTTATAAGCACGTAAGGAATTCGATAAAAGGAGGAAGAAACATGGGACAGAAGTATCAGCAATTGATCGACCGGTTAGCGGAAAAAACAGTCGGCGAACAGCAAGATGGCGTTGAAGTCGTCATCAAACCGGTGCCAGACCGGACGGAAAGCGGCGTACTTGATCCGCGCGTTTTGGAAGTCATGATGCAGCAGCAACAAGACAGTTCGCCAACAGTACCGTTTTCACTTGAAGCGGCGCGGGCTGGGATGGGTTGGGTCAATACCGATCTGACGACGACAGACATCACGACGGAAGACATCATGATTCCAAGCACCGAGCAACCGATTCCGGCACGAATTTACCGCCCCCAATCGACGGAACCGTTACCGGCGGTTGTCTATTTTCACGGAGGCGGCTTTTTCGGCGGGACACTTGATCCGGTCGAGCATCCTTGCCGGTTGCTGGCAGAACGGGCCAATGTCGTCGTCATTTCGATTGATTACCGGCTCGCACCGGAACATCCATTTCCGGCCGGTCTGAACGATTGTTTCACGGCCGTCACATGGGTCTACGAACAAGCGGAGGCACTCGGGATCAACCGCGCACAACTGGCTGTCGCCGGTGACAGTGCCGGCGGAAACCTGGCGACTGTCTGTACCCTGCTTGACCGCGAACAACAGACACAGATGATCCAGTACCAAGTCCTGCTCTATCCGGTCGTCAATCTTGCCGGCTTACCGACGGATGATTTCAAGTGGCGTCTTGACGCCTACGAAATGAACGAGAATCGGGAGTTGCTTGAAGGGATCGTCACCGCTCTTGCAGACACGGATGGCTTGTTGAACCGCTTATATCTGCAAGGAACGACGGATGTGCAGGATCCACATGTCTCGCCACTCTTCAGTGACAAGCTGGCAGGACTGCCGGAGGCGCTGATCATCACGGCGGAATACGATTATCTTCGTCTCGAAGGTGAAGCGTACGGGCGGAAACTCGCGCGGGCCGGCGTCAAGACAAAACGGATTCAGTATAACGGCATGGATCATGCCTTCATCGAAAAACTCGGACAGTATCCGCAAGCGGAAGATTGTATCACGGAAATTGCGAACGGTCTTCAGAACCGTTTTGCGGTAATGAAATCTGATACGAACACCATAGGGGGATAAGCAGATGACGACTTATACATTAGATTGGAACGCTTATACGGCATTGGCCCGGAAGACGGTCGCAGAAGGGACAGTCCTGTTGAAAAATGACAAGCAGACGTTACCGCTTTTAGCAGGGACGACGGTCTCAGTTTTCGGACGCAATCAGTTTAACTATTATAAAAGCGGAACGGGATCGGGTGGGATGGTCAACGTATCGCACGTGACAAGTCCACTCGAAGCCCTGCAACAACATCCGGATCTGACCGTGAACCAGTCGTTGCTCGACGTCTACGAAGCCTGGCTGCAGGATCATCCGTTTGATAAAGGCGAAGGCTGGGCGGCGGAACCGTGGTCGCAGGAAGAAATGCCGGTTACGGACGAAGTCGTCGCTCAGGCGGCAGGGCAGTCGGATGTCGCCATCGTCATGATCGGTCGGACGGCCGGTGAAGACCGTGACAATACGGCAGATCCGGGCAGTTACCTGCTGACGGACGTCGAATTGACCTTAATCGAAAAAGTTTCGCAGGCGTTTCCGAAGACGGTTGTCTTGTTAAACGTCGGCAATGTCATCGACATGAAGTGGGCGCTTGATTTTGATCCGAGTGCGATTTTGTACGCATGGCAAGGCGGGATGGAGGGCGGGAATGCCTTGGTTGATCTCTTGACGGGAGCGGTCACACCATCCGGGAAACTGCCGGATACGATTGCCCGTTCACTCGACGCGTATCCGTCGACGCCGTACTTCGGTCACGAAGACCGGGCGATCTACAAGGAAGACATCTACGTCGGGTATCGTTACTTCGAGACGTTTGCGAAGGATGACGTCCTGTATCCGTTCGGGTTTGGTTTATCCTATACGACGTTTGATGTCGTAACAGAAACGGTCGATATGACGGAGCAACAGGTCACATTGACAGTCACCGTCACGAATACAGGGACACGCAGCGGGAAAGAAGTCGTACAGGTGTATCTCGAGAAACCACAGGGACAACTCGGCAATCCGGCACGCGGACTCGTGACGTTCGCGAAGACACAACAGCTGGAACCTGGTCAACAGCAGACAGTAACGTTGACGGTACCGCTGACGGAATACGCGAGCTACGATGATGCCGGTGTGACGGGGCATAAATCGTCTTACGTCATTGAAGCAGGAGCGTATCATCTGTACGTCGGCACGGACGTGCGGACCGCGGCGCACGTCGCGACACAAACGATCGACACGTTACGTGTCACCGAGACGTTAAGCGAAAACATGGCTCCGGTCACGGCGTTTGACCGCCTGAAGCCACATAAGACGGAAACAGGTTATGACGTCACATACGAAGCGACACCGCTGCGGATAATTGATCCGGAAGCCCGTCGTCTCGCCGAACGACCGGCAGCACGCACGCATTCGGAAGATCAAGGCCTGACACTGAAGGATGTCTACGAAGGTAACACGTCGCTCGACGTGTTCCTCGATCAATTGACGGATGAGGATCTGGCGGCGATCGTCCGCGGCGAGGGGATGAACTCACCGCGCGTCACACCGGGAACGGCAGCGGCCTTTGGCGGCGTGACTGACCGGCTGACAGCGTTCGGCATCCCGGCGGCCTGCTGTGCTGACGGTCCGTCCGGAATCCGGATGGATATCGGAACCAAAGCCTTCTCACTGCCGAACGGGACACTCGTCGCGTCGACGTTCAACGTCGATCTGGTGGCTGATTTATTCGAGATGACAGGGCTCGAACTCCGGAAAAACGGCATCGATACGTTGCTTGGACCGGGGATGAACATCCATCGTCATCCGCTCAACGGACGAAACTTTGAATATTTCTCGGAAGATCCGCACCTGACAGGGATGATGGCCGTCGCCCAGCTCGACGGGATGCACCGGGTCGGCGTGACCGGAACGCTCAAACACTTAAGTGCCAACAACCAGGAATTCCATCGCCATGATCTCGATTCGATTGTCTCGGAACGTGCCTTGCGGGAGATTTATCTAAAAGGATTTGAGTACGCCGTCAAACGGGGACAGGCGTATGCGATCATGACGACATACGGTGCCGTCAACGGACTCTGGACAGCTGGACTGTACGATCAGAATACCCGGATTCTCCGGGACGAGTGGGGCTTTGACGGTGTCGTCATGACCGACTGGTGGGCGAAGATCAATGCCGAAGGAACGGAAGCCAACCGGCAACAGACAGCGACGATGGTCCGTTCCCAAAATGACCTCTACATGGTCGTCGGAGAACCGGGGGCAAATCCGTTTGAGGATGATACGCTGTCATCGCTTGCGGACGGCACGTTGACACGGGCGGAATTGTTACGGAGTGCGGCAAACATTTGTCAGTTCATCCTGCGGTCACCGGTCATGGAGCGGACGCTTGGTCAGGAAGCGACAGTCGACGTCACCGGATTACCGGAAGAGGCAGATGATCTGAACGAACAGGCCGTGACGCATCAGCAACTTCAAAGCGGTATCCCGATCGTGTTTGATGAACTCGACACGTCGACCGGAAGCAGTCATGTCTTTGCCGTGACGGCAGAAGAAACCGGGATGTATCACGTCACGTTTGAGGCCCGGTCGTACGCTGGTGAACTGGCGCAGATGCCGGTGACGTTGTTTGCGAACAACATGCCGGTCGCGACGTTTACGTTCAACGGGACAAACGGCGAATGGGTGACACAGACAAAAGATGTCTTTGTCTTTAATCCACACAACTATTTTAAGCTGTACTTTGCACTCGGAGGGCTTGAACTCAAAAACATCACCTTTACGTTAACGGAATCGTTCCATATGAAAAACGGGTAAACTAAGCGTTAGGCGGTGGATGACTGCCTGACGTTTCATATGTTTAAAGGAGGAACCCATGCAATTCTCAAAAATCAAAAAACGGGTGCTGTCGTTCGTCACCCCATCACTTCAATCACGTATAAATCTGTATGCCACAGTCGACCGTCATTTTCATGACGGCGAAAGCCGAGTCTGGATGACACTGGATGGAGAACCTTTTTTTAAGGCCGAAGATTTACGTTTTACATTAGAGTCGGACCGTCGTTATGAGCTGGCGAAAGCACGATTACCTGAAAAACCCGTCCGTTTTACACTGGATATCTTTCAATCGGATTGGTACAAGGCATCGAGTGAATTAAATGAGCAGATTGAACGTGAGCTGAAGGAAGAGGGATGGCATGCCAATTACGACGTGCAACAGGATTTGCTGCTGTATCCGACGCTCTCGATTGAGGAAGCGTTAACGCATCGCCATGCCTTTATCCGCGGATTGGCCCTGCTCGATCGGCGGGTCGGGAAACGGCGGCTGGAACGGATAAATGGTGACACACCGTTTGAATTCACCTGTTTAAAGATTCGGCTGGAAGCGGAATCCAACTAACGACAAAAAAAGAGCAAGGCGCGATGCCTTGCTCTTTTGCATGTTCAATTCAAATTCTTAAATCGAAAACGAATTGACGGCGTGAATGCCTTCCTGTTCGACGAACTCGTCAAGGAGGGTTCGGACGTCATCCGTTGAATTCGTGTCCATCAAACGGGCACGCAATTCGCTCGCACCGCGGAAACCACGGACATAAATCTTGAAGAAACGACGGAGCGGCTTGAAGAGGCGGGGTTCGAATTCAGATGAGTACTGATCGTGTAAGTCGAGTTGCAGACGTAATAAATCAAGTAATTCTTCACTCGAATGCTCTCTCTTTTCGACTTCAAACGCAAACGGATTATGGAAAATCCCGCGGCCGATCATCACACCATCAACACCGTACTGTTCGACGAGTTCAAGCCCGTGCTGGCGGTCGTTGATGTCGCCGTTGATCGTCAAGAGGGTTTGCGGCGCGACTTCATCCCGAAGTTTCTTGATTTCCGGAATCAGCTCGAAGTGAGCCGGGACTGCACTCATCTCTTTGCGGGTCCGCAGATGAATCGAGAGGTTGGCGATATCCTGCTCGAGAATATGGCGTAACCAGTCGTGCCACTCCTCGACTTTCGAATAGCCGAGACGTGTCTTGACGCTGACCGGCAGACCGCCGGCTTTTGCGGCTTGAATCAGTTCAGCGGCGACATCGGGACGGTTGATCAGTCCTGATCCTTTTCCGTTGACGGCGACGTTTTGCACCGGGCAGCCCATGTTGATATCGATGCCTTTAAACCCCATTTCCGCCATCCCGATACTCATCTCACGGAAATATTCCGGCTTGTCGCCCCAGATGTGGGCAACCATCGGCTGTTCATCTTCCGTGAACTCGAGTCGTCCGCGGACACTCTGTTTACCTTTTGGATGACAGTAACTTTCTGTATTCGTAAATTCAGTAAAGAAGACATCCGGTCGTGCCGCTTTCGCAACGACGTGACGAAAGACGACATCGGTGACATCTTCCATTGGTGCAAGTACAAAAAATGGTCGTGGCAGGTCCTGCCAAAAGTTGTTTTTCATTATATAAAACCCTTTCCTTAAGGTAATTCGTTTTGCTCAATTAAAATTTCATCAACTATATACTTTAAGCGTATTGGACAAAAAGTGCAAGGAGACGAGCTTTGCATGCGGGAATGTTAAAGCTGTTTGTCGAAACCAGGAATGAATCTTTTAGTCCGTTCATGTCGTAATAGATGTAACACAGTCGCCAGGAAAGGATGAAATCTCCATGTACACCCTATACATGAAACAGAAAGTCTTAAGTTTGCGCGGACGCTTCTCCATCCAAGATCAGCAGGAACAAGACGTCTATCTCGTCGAAGGCAGCTTTATGAAGCTACCGAAAACTTTTTCGATCTCGACGGTTGAGGGTGAGGAAGTCGCCGTCATCACAAAGAAAATGCTTAGCCTGTTGCCGAAGTTTTTTATTGAAGTCGACGGTGAGACACTGACGATTGAAAAATCGTTTACGTTCTTTAAAGACCGCTATACGATTGATGCGGCAGATCTCGAAATCGACGGAGACTGGTGGGATATGGATTTTGAAATCAAGCGTCACGGCGAAGTTGTCGGAAGTGTCGAGAAAAAATGGTTCACGTTTGGTGACAGTTATGAGATTCAAGTCTTTGATCCGGAAATCGAGAAGATTTTGATTGCACTTGTTGTTGCTATCGACTGTGTCAAAGAAGATGAAGAATCCAGCTCGTCATAAGAAAACAATCAGGAAAGGAAGCGCATATGAAGCAGCTTTTGATGAAACAGACGTTTGAACTGAACCGGCGATTTACGATTGCAGATGAAACCGGACAAACCACGCATGAAGTGACCGGACAGTTGTTGCAAATGCAGAAAAACTGGCAACTCATGCAGGAGGCAGCCGAGGTCGGTCGGGTGACGAAACAGACGTTCAGCATGTTGCCGCATATCCTGGTGGAAGTCGACGGGCGTGTCGTTGCGACCATTCAAAAAACCGGATTTTTGATGTTTGCGGATTACCGGATCGACAGCCGTGATCTGCAAATCGACATCAACTGGGCGACGATGACGTTCAGTGTCACGTATCAAGGAAACAAAATCGGGCAAGGCAAAAGACGGTGGGTCCGTTTCGGAAAACAGTACGAACTGACACTGCTCGATGAAGCGGCGGAGACACTGTTTTTAAGTGTCGTGCTCGGACTCGATCGGGCGAAAGCAGACAAAACTGTCGCAACGCTCTTTTCGGATAATTGGGCAGGAGGGAAGAAGTAAATGGAACGATGGGATATCTATACGGCAGACCGCGAGAAAACAGGACGGACCTGGCCGCGTGGAACAGAATTAAAAGACGGCGATTACCATCTTGTTGTGCACGTCTGTCTGTTTAACAAACAGGGACAGATGTTGATTCAGCACCGTCAGCCGTTCAAAGAGGGCTGGTCAAACATGTGGGATCTCAGCGTCGGCGGTAGTGCGACAACGGGCGATACGAGTCAGATGGCAGCAGAGCGCGAATTGTTTGAAGAACTGGGACTGTCCTTGTCGTTCGCCGGACGGCGTCCGCAGTTGACGGTTCCGTTTGAAGTCGGGTTTGACGACTATTACTTAATCGAAACAGACGTTGATCTGACGACACTGACGTTACAGGAAGAAGAAGTCCAAGCCGTCAAGTGGGCGACGGAAGACGACATCATTGCAGGCATACGGGAAGGAACGTTCATTTCGTACCATGAACCGTTGATCCGGTTGCTGTTCATCTTACGGCATCAATATGGTGCCCATCAAAAATAAAACAACCCCCAGGTCGCGAGCGACTTGGGGGTTGTGTTGGGATCAGGCTGTTTTTTTCGAAGCCGGCACTGCATGTTTTGGTTTGGTCTCCGGTAAAAAGAAACTGAACAGGAGGTACGTCGAACAGCAAAGGAAAAAGACGACCATCGAAGCCGTGTATCCCATTTGTCCGAGCGTATAGCTCCAAAGAATCGTAAAAATCGTCTGTGTGGCGTACGCAATTGCCCAAAAAAGACCAAATAAGACGGTAATCTTTTGCGGGGTCATGCCTTTCATCTCGTGGGCGAGATTCATGAAAATCGGATACTGAATGTACATCGCAAATCCGGAGACGAAAGCAAAAACGTACGAAACGAGTGGCGAGATATTGCCGAACGCGACCGTGATGATAAAACTGCCGATCATGATCAGTCCGCTGGTCAGGAGAATCGGTTTTCGCGGTGTTCCGCGGCTGCCGATTTTCAGACCAACAAAGGTCCCGATGATCCCGGCACCGGACACAAGCAGATTGACGAGCGAACCGTTTAATTCGGTATAGGTGTCAAACACCGGTTTGAGTCCGACGAGCGACAGAATGTAGAGCGTCAAGAAACCGCCGAACGCCAACGCATATTTCCATAAAAAGCTGTCTTTGATCGCATCTTTGTAACCGTAAGCGGTGACGACTTCGTTTTGATCACTTGCCGTATTCAAGTCGAATTCTTCACTGAAGATCAACCAGGCGAGGAACAGGACGGCTGTCAAAGCAGCAAAAATCGTCAATGTCAGTTGCCAGTTGTTCGTGAATTGTGTCGCGAAAAATGTGAACAGCAAGGAAACGACAAACGCTCCGACATTGTAAGACACCGTATTGAGTGCATTGATCCGCAGTTTTTCCGTCGGATCACTGATGTAGCGGGTGACGACCGGATTCATGTAGACGATGACCATCGAGCCACCAAGCCCCATGATCATCCGTGCTGCCGTATACGCCCAGTAGTTCGGCAGATAGATGGCGACGATCGACATCATCAGGAACAACAGGGCAAGCATCGGTGCTTTTTTGGGTCCGAGTTTCATCAGGATGAGTGCGGCCAAGATGTTCGCGAAGACACGTGCCGTCGTGATCGAATAGTTGACGAGTTGCGAAATCAACGGATCGACGGTCCGGTCACCGAAAAAATGGGCCGTGATCTGTGGTGTCAAGGAAGACCCGGCGACCCAGTTCATGGCGAACGTCGCATAGGCGAACCAGAGAACGGCCATCATCAAGTACCCTTTACGTGCGTGATTAGATTGTGTAGACATAAGATACCCCTTCTTTTCCTAAGCCGAATCTCCCGGTAGACGGGGATTCGAACTACTTCACTTTGTTATCAATTCGTTAAATGTAGCGGAGTTCGAAGGGGAAGTAAAATAGATAATTCTTATGTTTTCCATAAGTTAAAAGAATAGATCAAAAGTAATCGTATGCGTTTGTCGAATACTTGAAAAAATGTCTGTCACCTGTTTACGTTTTGGTTTGATGAAGCGTCATCCGTTCACAGGTCATCCCGTCGGCAGTCTGAACGAGACGGTACACATCAGGGTTCTGCAATTGCTGCCAGTCATCAAAGCCAAAAGTCGAATCGATGGTGTGCAACAATAAAGCCATTGCGTTTCCATGTGTCACAAGCACCGTATGATGGGCGGGATGCAGCGATGCTTCGTTCAGAACAGACGTCATCCGCTCCATCACTTCACGACTCGATTCACCTCCGGGAAAGCGGAGATTGAAATCGAAGAACGTTTCTTGTAAAGCAGTACGCCACTCGCTTAATGGCGAGGTACTGAGGATTCGTTCTTGGAGCTGATCCTCGATTTCAAGCGGACAATCATGGAGAGCGGCGACAGGGAAAATCGTTTCCTGTGCCCGGCGGAACGGACTGGATAAAATCCGGTCGACCGGGATGGTTTTGAAAAAACGGGCGAGTGCGTCTGCTTGTTTGTAACCTTGTTTCGTCAACGGAGCATCAGGTGCTTGTCCGGTTGCTTCACAATGGCGAATGATATAATATGTCTTCACGATCAGTTCCTCCTCCTGCGGTAGTCTTTGTAGGGGACTTCTGGAAACGGCACGTAAAGTCCTGTTTCACGTTATGAAAGAAGAAATGAAAAAATAAATTGAACTACCTCCACCTACGCTTTGCTCAGAGGTGGAGGATTCCTGAGTTATCCGACCTACCGGTCGAAAATTTATCAGGCTAACCCCGTCGTCCCGACGGTTGAAGAAGCTAAGATACGTTCGGCTTCTTGTTTGAGATTCAGTCCTGCGTTCACATCCCGGTCGTGATGGATGCCGCAACTCGGGCATGTCCATTCACGCAAGCCAAGATGTTTCACGTCTTTGTGTTGATGTCCGCAACTCGAGCACAGTTGGCTCGAAGCAAAGGTCTTGCCGACCTTCACGACGATTTTCCCGTACCAGTCCGCCTTATATTCGAGCATACGGAAGAACTCCGACCAGCTGACGTCCGAGATGGACTTGCTTAACTTACGATTCTTCTGCATGTTCTTCACCTGCAAGGTCTCGATGCCGATGACGTCGTGGTTTTGGACGATTTCGGTCGATACTTTGTGCAGGAAGTCAGTGCGCTTGTTGGCGATCTTCTCGTGGATACGAGCGACCTTCCGCTTTTGCTTCTGATAGTTCTTCGACTCGGAAAGCTTGACTTTGTTGGTCAGAGCGATGCGTTGACGGCGGGAGAGCTTACGCTGTTCGTGCGCCAGTTTCTTCTTGAGCGTTCGGAAGTAACGGTCGTTCTTATAGACCGTGCCGTCCGACAGGATGGCGAAGTTCTTAAGTCCGACATCGACGCCGACAGATGAACCGGTCTTCGACAACTCGTTGATTTCCTGCTCGACGAGCAGGGAAACGAAATATTTGCCTGAAGCGTTACGTCGAATTGTCGCGTTCAAAATACGGCCTGTGACCTGTTTCGAATGGGCGAAACGAACCCATTTCAGCTTCGGAACTTTGAGCTTGTTCCCGATTATAGAAACTTCAGGAAGCTGAGACTTGCCCTGGATGTTGGTCTTGTACGACTGGACGGGATTACGCTTGGACTTGAAACGAGGTCGTTCGTTCTGCTTCTTGAAGAAGCGATCAAACGCATCGGCAAGGTGTTTAACGCTGATCTGAATAGATGTACTATCGACTTCCTTCAACCAGTCGAACTCCTGCTTCAACAAAGGAATTTCTTTGGAACAAGAACCGTAGGACAGTCCTTTTCCAGTGGTCTTGTACGTTTCATCCCACTTCGCCAAGAAGTGGTTAAAAACGAAGCGCGAACACCCGATCGTCTTTGCGATCAGGATTTCCTGCTCTTTTGTGGGGTAGATTCTAAATTTGTAGGCCTTATGCTTCAACACCATTTTTCACCTCCTTTAAGGAAAATATACCCGAAAAGCAGGCTGGCGATTCCTCTCCCACTTTCACTTCATTTAGAAGTGGGAGTATTCTCGCCAAATTTTGATAAAACGGTTGACAAACGATCATAAGATTACTAGTATTAGAAACAATTCAGGTGATTATGTCACCTCAGCAACCGAATAAAAAAAGAAAGCTATGATTGTCATGGGTCACACTATGGCAGGAGCAGCTTCTGGAGAGACCGTGTATACGGCGCCGAAGGGTTCACAATCTCAGGCAAAAGGACAGAAGAGTACTGAATTTTTATTTTTTGTGTTGGCTTTGCCAAGCAAAAAATGATTATTTGTTATTCTGATGATTTTTTTGAGATTGGACACCCGTCCAGTCTCTTTTTTTGTTGGACTGACAGAACAGTCTGACCGGGGGAAACAGAGAGATCATCAAAGGAGGAGTTCAGGTTTGGAACAGCAAGGATTAAAACGGGATTTATCGAATCGTCACGTCCAATTGATTGCGATTGGTGGAACGATCGGAACAGGGTTGTTTTTAGGATCGGGGAAAGCGATTCAGCTGGCCGGTCCATCGATTGTGTTTGCCTACCTGCTTGTCGGGATTGCGATTTTCTTCGTCATGCGGGCACTGGGCGAATTGTTATTGTCAAAAGCCGGTTACCAGTCACTGACGGATATCGCGGAAGATTACCTCGGACCACGCGCGGCTTTCGTGACCGGTTGGACGTATTGGTTCTGTTGGATCATGACGGCGATGGCCGATATCATTGCCGTTGGTGTCTACGTCAAATATTGGTTTGATATCCCGCAGTGGATTCCGGCCGTCATCGCTCTGTTGATTTTGCTCGGCTTTAATCTTCTGACGGTCAAACTGTTCGGAGAACTCGAGTTTTGGTTCGCCTTGATCAAAGTCATCACGATTTTAGCCTTGATTGGGGTCGGGATCGTCTTGCTCGTCATCGGCTTCAAAACAGATGCCGGACCGGTCACAGTCAAGAATCTGTGGCAGCACGGCGGGATGTTCCCGAACGGCATCACCGGATTCCTGTTGTCGTTCCAGATGGTCGTCTTCGCGTATGTCGGCGTTGAACTCGTGGGTGTCTCGGCAGCAGAAACAGCCGATCCGAAAAAGAACATTCCGTCAGCGATCAATAAGATTCCGTTACGGATTCTGTTCTTCTACGTCGGTGCCTTACTGGTCCTTCTGATGATCAATCCATGGACAGGACTGAATGCAACGGAAAGTCCGTTCGTCAAGACGTTTAGTCTGATCGGGATTCCGCTTGCTGCCGGAATCATCAACTTCGTTGTCCTGACGTCGGCCGCTTCCGCTTGTAACAGCGGAATGTTCTCGACGAGCCGGATTTTGTACAATCTCGGGAATCAAAAGCAAGCACCGAAATCTTTTTCGAAGCTGAATAAGAACCACGTGCCGGCAAATGCCTTGTTCATCTCGACATTGGTCGTCTCGGGTGGTGCCTTGTTAAGCAAATTGATTCCAGGACAGGCGTTCAGTATCGTCACGACGATCAGTGCGATCTGTTTCATCTGGGTCTGGGGCGTCATTCTCGTCTGTCACTTGAAATACAAGAAAACGCAGCCGGAATTGCATGCCGCCTCAACATTCAAAGCGCCGTGGACACCGTTCGTCAACTACCTCGTACTCGGTCTGTTCACACTGATTTTGATCGTCATGCTCGTCGCGGACGAAACACGTCCTGCCTTGCTCCTGACACCGGTCTGGTTCATCGGATTGTTTGTCTTGTACCAGTTGCGTACGAAAAAACATCAAAAAGCAGAACGACACAGTGCGTGATGCATCAAGGAAATAAACAAAGACCAAAGACCCGATTCCCTGCCGAACAAGACAGGGAGCCGGGTCTTTCTTGATGTTGATGAAAAGCTCAGCGATGGAACTGTCCGTCCGCCAACTGCTGTTTCAAGGCTGTCGCTTTTTTACGGATTGCCTGCTGATCCGCCTGGTCCCGCTTCGCCCACTGCCGGTACATCATCGACATCCGTTGGTTGCCGGAGAAACGTTCCTCGTGCCGGGCGATGAAATCCCAATACAAGGCATTGAACGGACAGGCATTGTCCCCAAGGGCATCTTTCTGATTAAAGGGACAGTTCCCGCAGTAGTCGCTCATCTTGTGGATGTAGTTCGCCGATGCGATGTACGGTTTCGTCGACAGGAGACCACCGTCGGCATGCAAAGCCATCCCGAGCACATTCGGCAGGACGACCCAATCATAGGCATCGATATACATTTCATTAAACCAGTCCGCTGTTTGTTGCGGCGAAATCTCAAACAGGTTGGCAAAGTTTCCGAGCACCATCAGCCGCTGGATATGATGATTGTGCGCCGTTTCGATGACGGGGCGGAGCGACTCGGCGACGCAGGTCATCGTCGTCTGACCGTCCCAGAAAAAGTCCGGCAAGTCACGGTCGTGTTTGAGGACATTGACCTGTTCATAACCGGGCATCTCACTCAGATAGACGGCCCGCATGTACTCACGCCACCCGAGAATCTGGCGGATGAACCCTTCGACGGCATTGAGCGGCGCCTCCTGCTCTTCAAGCGCTGCGGCAGCGGCTTTGATAACTTCGTCCGGCGACAGCAAGCCGATATTGATCGATGAGGAGAGCAGGGAATGCGATAACGTATCCTCTTCTGTCAGCATGGCATCCTGATAGGTTCCGAATGTCTCAAGCCGTTCCTCGATGAAACGGGCGAGCGCCCGCTGTGCTTTCGCTCGTGTGACCGGCCAGTGGAACGCATCGAGCTGCCCCGGATGATCGGCAAACGTCGTCTCGACTTTGTGGATGACGTCACGTGTGATCTCATCCGGCCGGAATCGGATCGGTGCTTTAAAATCAACGCCGTCCTTCGCCGGTTTTCGATTGTCGGCGTCAAACGACCATTTTCCGCCGAGTGGTTTGTTTTTGTTCATCAACAGGCGGCGGTCCTTGCGGAGTTGCCGGTAAAAGCGGTCCATCTTCCACGGTTTATCCCCGAGCAGGGCGACGGCTTCGTCCTGCGTCAATAAAAAGAGCGGAACATCGGAACAGACATCGACGGTGATCGTTTTCGGAAGGTTGTTTTGAAACCGTTCCATGACGCGGCGCATCGGGTGATCGGTGATTGCCGTATACAGCAGGTGCGTCGGTTTATATTGTTGTTGGTGCTGCTTCCAAGCGTCGTCAAACGAGTCCGCTTCCCGGTAATCGACCGTAAATCCTTTGTCCCGGAGTTCGTCTGCGAAGTGACGCATCGCTGAAAAAATCAACACCAGTTTTTGTTTATGGTACGTTTTCCAGGTCGAGCGTGAGGTTGCTTCGACCATCAAGATGACATCGTGTTTCGGATCTGCTTCCTGCAGAAGTGGTAACGTGTGGTTCAGCTGATTGCCGAAAATCCAGCGTGTCGCCATAAATCGTTCCCCCTTTTTCTTCTATAAGAGTATATAACCGCTTTCTCTGAAAGTATGTCTCGGGATGTGCGCGTTCGATTCAGGGGAAATGGATTTATTTTTAGTGGGAAACACCGGATATTTTAATTTATGAACGACCTGTGATAGGGTTATACTGGAAAGGTAAGTTGTCGTCATACGAGCGCTTTCAACTGGTATGACAGGTCCATAATATCAAACGGGGATAGGAAGGATATCATGAGCAGTATGCCTAAACAAACAGATGTTATTTTAATTGGTGCCGGAGTCATGAGCGCAACGTTAGGGGTCTTATTAAAAGAGCTTGCGCCGGACATGAAGATTAAAGTGTTCGAGAAGTTGGCAAGTGCGGGAGAAGAAAGTTCAAACGAATGGAACAATGCAGGGACGGGTCATGCTGCACTCTGCGAACTGAATTACACGACGGAAAATGCCGACGGAACAATCGACATCAGCAAGGCGGTCAAGGTCAACGAACAGTTCCAACTGTCGCGCCAATTCTGGTCGCACCTCGTCAAAGAACAAGTATTGCCGAATCCGAAAGAATTCATCATGCCGATTCCACATATGAGTATGGTTGAAGGGGCGGAAAACGTCACATTTCTGAAAAAACGATTGGAAGCGCTCTCAGCTAATCCGTTGTTCAAAGGGATGGAGTTTTCGGAAGATCCGGAGCAACTCAAACAATGGATTCCATTAATTATGGAAGGCCGGACGTCACCGGAACCGATCGCAGCCACCAAAATCGATTCGGGAACAGACGTTAATTTCGGTGCGTTGACACGGATTCTGTTTGATCACTTAAAACAACTCGATGTCGAGATTAACTATGGTCATGGTGTCGAAGACTTGAAACGGGTCGACGGCGGTTGGGAGATCAAAGTCAAAAACGAACGTGACAACCGGATTGAACATCATACCGCGAAGTTCGTCTTTATCGGCGGTGGCGGCGGCAGTCTACCGTTGCTTCAAAAAACAGGCATTCCGGAATCAAAACAGATTGGCGGATTCCCGGTCAGCGGCTTATTCCTCGTCTGTAAAAATCCAGAAATCGCCGAGCGTCATCACGCGAAAGTCTACGGGAAAGCGAAAGTCGGCGCACCGCCGATGTCTGTTCCGCATTTAGACACACGTTACATCGACGGCCAAAAGTCACTCTTGTTCGGACCGTTCGCCGGCTTCTCACCGAAGTTCCTGAAAACCGGATCAAATCTTGATTTGATCACATCGGTCAAACCGAACAACGTGTTGACGATGCTTGCGGCAGGCGCAAAAGAGATGGGACTGACAAAGTATTTGATCGAGCAGGTCTTACTGTCGACGGAGCAACGGATGAACGAACTACGTGAATTCATTCCGAACGCGAAGACGGAAGACTGGGATGTCGTCGTCGCCGGACAACGGGTTCAGGTCATCAAAGATACACCGCAAGGCAAGGGGACACTTCAATTCGGAACGGAAGTCGTCAGTGCGGCAGACGGTTCGGTCGCAGCGTTGCTCGGCGCGTCACCGGGTGCCTCAACAGCAGTACCGGTCATGCTGGAAGTCCTCGGGAAATGTTTCCCGGATCAAATGCCGGAGTGGGAACCGAAAATCAAAGAAATGATTCCGTCGTACGGGACATCACTCGTCGCGAATCCGGAACTCTTTGACCAAATTCATGCCGAAACCACGAAAACGCTCGAATTGACGGAAGCCCAACCGATTCGTTAACAGTATTCGTCTGGCATAAAA
>NZ_JBHFFC010000008.1:0-57206 GCF_043359615.1 Exiguobacterium sp. S22-S28
AGCGCCTTTCATCATCAGACCATGCGGTCTGAAGAACTATTCGGTATTAGCTCCGATTTCTCGGAGTTATCCCAATCCTTGGGGCAGGTTCCTTACGTGTTACTCACCCGTCCGCCGCTCATTCCCTTCACTTCCCTCCGAAGAGTTCCGTGAGCTTCCTGCGCTCGACTTGCATGTATTAGGCACGCCGCCAGCGTTCGTCCTGAGCCAGGATCAAACTCTCCATAAAGTGTTTGACTTGCTCGTTGTGTGACCGAGGTCACGTTGACGAAGCTTGCGCTTCATTCATTGTTTGTATCCGAAGATACGTTTTTTGCCTCATCGTTCAGTTTTCAAAGTCCGATATGCCGTTTGACGACTTTTAAATCTTACAGTAAAGTGCTAACTGATGTCAACAACTTTTTTATAAGTTATTTTCGTGTTTGGCGTGTCTGTGTGGCGTATGCCTCAGCGACATGTATTAATATATCAACTCTTCTTTTTCCCGTCAACTGTTTTTCTAAAAAAACATTAAAAAAAGATCGACGCTGTTCTTCCCCGTAAAAACCGGTAGAACAGCGTCGTGTTCTTTAAGCTCTTTTCCCTGAAGTTGCCTTTGTTACAGCAGGTTTTTCCTGCAGGCGGTGTAACATCAAAATCTGGTAGGCATTACATACGAGAAGTGTCGCAAGTGCTGCCCACAACATCCGCTTATCTTGTGTTGCCTGGAGAGCCGGAACCCACTCGATCAATGTAATGACTGTCATTAAAAAGAGAGTCGGTACGAATGCCGTGAAGTTCGTTTCCCGTGCTTTCGTCCGGGCGACAAAAAAGGCGATGAGCAACAGGACAAGCATTTCTACAATGTACAAGTTTGTCTTTTCGAATCCAAATGCAAGTCCCCGAAGGTAAATACCGTCAAATAGCGCAAACGCGATTAAGACGATTTGGACCCGGTCCCACAGCTTAGCTCCCCGGAAAATATCGAGCCCGACCCGGTGAAGGATCAAATACGAAAAGAATCCCATCAAACTGATAGCTGTCCATGTACTGCTGTAAGCCAAGGCCGTGACATATCCGCTGATCGATTGGTTACGGACATATCCCGGTTCCGCGACAAGGTTAAACACGAAGCCGGCGAGCGTTCCGATTAGGAGCGTCATCCAAAACAGCTTCAAAAATCCTCTAGTCTTCATTCATTATCCCTCTACTTTTTCGATGACACGCGCTGCGAGTTCATTATAATGTGTTTCAAATGGATGGTCGTCACGATAAATCGACGGTGCAAAGTCCGTGTCATTCGCATACGGCTGTCCAAGTGGAATCTTAGCTAGAATATCTGTTTTTAATGCTTCTGACAACTTCTCTCCGCCGCCTGAACCAAACACATACTCTTTTTCGCCGGTCGTCTTGCTTTCGAAATACGCCATATTCTCGATGATTCCGAGCAAGCGGTGGTTTGTTTTGATGGCCATTGCCCCCGCGCGTGCAGCGACGAATGCCGCAGTCGCATGCGGTGTCGTGACGATCAGTTCCTGACAACTTGGTAACATTGAATGAATATCGAGTGCCACATCTCCTGTACCCGGTGGTAAATCAAGCAATAAATAATCCAATTCACCCCACTCGACATCCGAAAAGAAATTATTTAACATCTTTCCGAGCATCGGACCACGCCAAATGACAGGTGCATTGTCTTCGACGAAGAAGCCCATTGAGATGACTTTGACGCCAAAACGTTCAGGCGGCACAATCCGGTCATTGACGACGGTCGGACGGGTTTCGATTCCCATCATATCCGGTACGCTGAATCCATAGATGTCTGCGTCAATCAATCCAACCTTTTTCCCCGCTCGCGCAAGTGCAACCGCCAAGTTGACGGAAACCGTCGATTTTCCGACGCCGCCTTTACCGGAAGCAATCGCGATGAAGGTCGTGCCCGACTCCGGTTTTAGAATCGACGGCGTCGTGGCCGCTTGGATCCCGTGATCACCAAGTGCTTCAAAGCGTAAGCCGACCGTCTTGAATCCTTTTTCTTTCAACTCTTTGACGATCTGTTGCTGTAACGTCAACTGTTCACCGGAACCCGCTTGGGCGAGGGCGATTTTCAGACTGACATAATCCCCCTTGATGCGGACATCCCGAATCCCGTTCGTATCTGAAAGCGAGCGTTCAATCGTCGGATCGATCAATTGCCCGACTACCTCGCGAATTTCTTGTTCATTCAACATAGTGCCTTCCCCCTGAGAACGTTCGATTTAATCCATTTCAGTATAACAAAAATAAGATAGCGCTTGCACATTTCGGCTCATAAAGCATGACATTTCCTTGTCTATCCGGATGAACGGCAAAAAAGAGATCGCCTTCTCGCTACCGCCAAAAGGAATCTCCCGACCTGTTAAAACATTCGATTCCAGGTCGCCGGTCCGACGACACCGTCAACCGCTAATCCTTGACGTGCTTGGTAGGCACGGACCTTTTCAACCGTCTCCGCATCAAATCGTTTCGTGACGGTTGCTTTGACCGCCCGTTGAATCCGCTCGATATCACGGCTGTTCATCTGAATGGCACCTCGATAGAGTGGCTGTCCCGGATAAGGCACTAAGACATCCGTCGTCACTTTATTTAATTCAAAGTGCGGATAATCCTTAAAACCGCTCCAGTCCCCGCCCCAGGAAAACCCTTGCCGTTTCATAGCCTGAACGATTTGCCGAAAGTTGGCATCGGTATTAAAGATCGCTTCCGTTCCGTCCATGGAGTATTGAAACAGATCAACGGCAATCCCCCGGTTATGATTGGATTGTCCCCCACGGGCGTTCGTGACAATCGCCCCCGGCGTCGTCCGTCCTTGCGCATATAGGTTCTCCTGCTCGGCATAGGAACGGAATCCTTGGGCCACCCCGATATAAATTCCTTTGACATGGAGCTCCCGGATGACTTGACGTGTCTTTCGGGCAACTTCCGGCGAGAGTCCTGGAACATTTAGTTTCCGATTGGCCCGTTCGAGCAACCAACTGACTGATAGTGTCATCTTTCACCACACTCCTTTCTCCTCTGTTCCCGAAAACAGAATCCGGTATACTTGATGATGGACTTATCCTCACCAAGTATTCGGAAAAAGGAGTTTTTTGATGAAAAAAATGTTCGCCTTCGCAGGCATCTTGACCGTTCTCTTACATACCGGTTATGCGTTCTACTTTTATACAACGTATGAAGCGAACGCGACTTATCAGCCTGCTCTCCCTGAAAACAGCACCGTGTTAAGTCAGGAAACATCATTTGTTGGAAAGGTCGGTCCGCAAACTGCGTTTGATCCGGCTGCTTTTTTACAGGACCTGTTCCTCTGGAGCATCCCACTGACGTTTGTTGCTCTCACAGCACTCTTATTCCTCATCCGAACAATACGACGACGTACGTTTTGAACGGCAGACCGTTGCTTGACCGCTTTTTTTTAATTAGAGAGCGGTCTTTTGGCATAAAAAAAATCTCCCCCCCGTAAGGATGAGAGATAAAACGATTAACGTTTTGAGAACTGAGGTGCACGACGTGCTGCTTTAAGATTATATATTTCATCCAAAAACTAGTTTTTATCTCTTGTCAGCATCATCTAGTAAATTCTTATCAGATTCTTCGCTTTCATCATCTATTGGTAGAATTTCTTCGTCATCTATTAGTTCTCTAACATCGTCTAAAGCTAGTTCTGATTGAGTATGCTTTAATTCACCAAAATCTACTGGCGGATTTTCTGGTACTTTTTCAATTCTATCCAAGACACTAGCGACTTCACGAGTTATACGTTCTCCAAGTCTTTTAATAAAATCAATCTTTAAATGCTTTGACCACGTTTCATTTTTTAAATTTTCATGATAACTTCGAACTAATAATGGAATAATGACTAAATTTACATAGAGAGCAAGCATTAGTTCTTTTCTTTTACCCTCTTGCTGTCTGTATTCTCGACCTCTATAAGAATTTCCCCACAATTTAAAAGTACCTGTCAAACCGATTTCAATAAGTAATTTTTCGTTACCATATTGTATTGTAGGTCTGATTGATTTTAATTCCTCGTTGTTAAACAGAAAGGCTAACGTACCTAAAATTACAGATATACCGTCTCCTTCACCTCTCATTGCATTCACTTTATCTCTAGTTTTTCCTACATAACTTTCTAAAGATGTTACATGAAGTTGTTCATCGTTTAATAAGGATTCTGCTGGAGTATCTATAAATCTTTTAAATATCCAATATAGAATGTCTTCGGAAATCTTAAAATCTTCAGTTATCATTTCATCTGATTGTAACTCAAAAGCATCTTTTAAAAGTGCTTTTACTCGATTAATACCAGCTGATCCTAAAGCATAAACATTACTATTCAATTCATAAATAATAAAATCAGCCTGAAAAGAATTAATTAAATCAATATTTGCTTTTAGTTGCCCGGTAGATTGTAGCCAATATTCAGGTCTTTTCGCTCTTTCTGTATAGATAGAAACTCCAGTACAACTTATAGGATTTCCATCCACTTGCAAATTCTCTGTCATACCGATATTGAAACCTTCAATCCCGAACAGGTTTGTAGCAAGATCCACTTTGTACGTTGCCTCACCGATAGTGCTAGTGGTTTCAGACGTTTTATTTGGACTTTCTCTAATAATTGTTAAGATACTTTCTAAACTACTAACACCTTCAATTTTCACAACTGCAAAGTTCACAATTAATCCCCCTTAGTTACTTCTCATTTCTATTTCATAGTCCTCGATTTTAGTATCAAAGAAAAGTGCAAAAAGAATTAAAACTAATTTTGATTCGACTAAGGTCAATACGATATTATCTTTTTCTGGATAAGACGAATTAGCTATTAATACGTAATGAATGTAAAATTCTTTTTTACTTTTAGATTCTTGCTCAAATAGATGATTCAAAGAAATTTTGTGGATTTTACTTTGCGGATAATCTATATATCTCAATACTGAAGGTTCATTGTCAATAGAAATATCTACCCAATCCGGATACTTAATTTGGATTTTTAAATTTGTGAAATTCAAAAACATCCATTTAATGATAATTGATTTAAACTCAATAGAACCATCTAAGTGAATTGAATGACTTCTATGCATAGCATCAGCGTCAAAGTGATGATTATTTTTCCTATTGTTATTAATCATTTTTATTTTTAAAACTCCAGGGGATTTAAAAATATTAATAAATATGTTACCTAATACAGTTAATAGAACTGTATTTAAAGTCAAAAGTAATCGGGGATTAGCAACAATCTTACTTTTAGTTTCTGGAGAAAACGATGTTAAGAAACTTATTAGATCAATATTAAATATAAAAACAAGTAATGCAATAATAGCTGGATTTAGAATCAATAACCATTTAGATAAGAATTTTCTAATCTCTTGAATAGCCGTAAAGAAGTCGTTGTTATAATTCAATTTGATGACCTCGTATTTTTTAATAATTTACTAAGAATCAAAACATCTTTTCGCGAAGCTAATACAGCAACTCCATTATTATATATTGATAATCTTTGATAAAGTCTAGTTTCTTGTGATTGATAATCAAACGAAATAGATTCTATATCTATACAACCATCTACGGCTAACCATTCTATTTCTGCTAACAAATTAGATAAATACTTATCAATTAAATTTTGTTTTTCATCAGCTGCATATATGCCCTCTATTTGTTTACTAACAAATTCTTTGCTGTCGTCTTTTAGTGGGTATACAAAATTAATTTTTTCCAAAGTAAATCTCTCTTTGACGAGATAGTTTATTGTTCCTAAAAACTTTTTAGACGTAAACAAGAATTGAGAGAGACCCACGCTTTTCGCAGTTTTAAGAATATCTATATATTCATGACTATCACCAAAATATTCAATTCCGATAAGATTTTCACTTAGTTCAAAAAATGTATCTTCTTTAAATTTTAATTTAAGTTCTGGTATAGAATACTTTGAATTTTCTGTGGAAAAAATCTTTAAATTCAGCATGAGTCTCCCTCCTTTTTATTTTTCATCCAATCAATTCTACTACTATTAATACCCATTTGGAAGAATTTTTATTTCTTTAATCTGATTTAAGTATATCTAAACTTAATAGCTTTATTTAAATTAGTAATAAACAAAAAAATCTCCCACCCGTAAGGATGAGAGATAAAACGATTAACGTTTTGAGAACTGAGGTGCACGACGTGCTGCTTTAAGACCGTATTTTTTACGTTCTTTCATACGAGCATCGCGTGTGAGGAAACCTTTAGCTTTAAGTGTGCCACGGAAGTCTGGATCCGCTTGAAGAAGAGCACGTGAGATACCGTGACGGATTGCGCCTGCTTGACCAGTGAAGCCGCCGCCTTTGACCGTTACCATGATATCGTATTTGCCTTCTGTTTCTGTGAGTACAAGTGGTTCTTTTGCAGTCATGATTAAAGTTTCATAACCGAAGTATTCGCTGATATCGCGCCCGTTAACTGTGACTTTACCGTCTCCAGCAACGAGGAAAACGCGAGCTGCCGCGTGTTTACGGCGACCAGTGCCGTAGTAACGTACATCTGCCATCGTGTAGTTCCTCCTAAATTCGTATTAACCGCGAAGTTCGTAAACTTCTGGTTGTTGTGCTTCTTGCTTATGAGTATCTCCAGCGTAAACGTGGAGTTTGTTGAACATTTGACGACCGAGGCTACCTTTTGGAAGCATCCCTTTGATCGCGAGTTCAAGCATACGCTCAGGTTTGTTAGCGAGTAAGTCGCGTGCGACAGTCTGCTTCAAGCCGCCTGGATGACCAGAGTGACGGTAGTAGACCTTTTTGTCGAGTTTGTTACCAGTTAAAACGATTTTCTCAACGTTGATGAGGATAACGTGATCCCCACAGTCAACGTGTGGTGTGAACGTAGGTTTGTGCTTACCGCGGAGAAGTGAAGCCACTTCGCTCGAAAGACGACCGAGTGTTTTGCCTTCTGCGTCGATAAGGAGCCATTTGCGTTCTACATCAGTAGCTTTCGCCATGAAAGTTGTGCGCATGTAAAATACCTCCTAAGGAATTTAAAAATTTCTTTTTTGATTTTTCATTTATTCACTGTTTGAATCTATCAGAATCTTAGGTGTACGGGGCTAAGATTGTGGTTTCATAATAAATGAAATGCCAATAAACATTGTATGTTTTTTAGCGGCTAATGTCAAATGCCTTTTTTAGACTCTGGGTAGAAAACTTCCCAAAGGTATAACCCGTGCGGTGGTGCCGTCACACCAGCGACGTTTCGATCCTTCGCTTCGAGCATCCGTTTGATGTCTTCCGGTGCAAAACGTCCGCGTCCGACATCAAGCAAGGTGCCGACCATGATCCGAATCTGATTGTAGAGAAAACCGCTTCCCTGAAAACGAAAAATCAGTTCTGCTCCTTGTTCGATCAGTTCGGCTTCATAGATCGTTCGAACACGATTGTCCGTCTCTGTCTTCGCGACACAGAACGAACTGAAGTCATGAGTCCCGACTAAATGCGCTAATCCCAGACGAACTTGCGCCACATCGAGCGAATACGGAATCAGCACGGATTGATGACGCCGAAACGCATCTTCCGTCTGACGCACGAAGTACCGGTATTCTTTCCCTACTACATCATACCTTGCTTCGAAGTCAGAAGCGACCTCTTTACAGTCCCGAACCCGAATATCGTCCGGTAATAACGTATTTAACGCTTTTACCATGCTTGCAGGCGCAATCGACAGCTCCGTGTCAAAATGGATCACCTGCCCCTGTGCGTGCACACGGGCGTCTGTACGACCGGAGCCGATGATCTTGACCGGGTGCTTATGCATCCGCTCCAGCGTCTTCTCGAGGACTTCCTGAATCGTCAGACCGTTTGGCTGCACTTGATACCCGGAATAGTCCGTTCCGTCATACTGAATCGTACATTTAAAGCGTCGCATCAAAATCCTCCCCGTAAATACACTAGAAGCAGTCCGAGTACGACAAGAAGTAGCATCAGTCCCGTATCCCGTCCTGTCCATTTGGACTCCCGGAGCCGTGTCCGCCCTTCACCGCCCCGGTATCCCCGGGCTTCCATCGCTGTTGCGAGATCCTCCGCCCGTTTAAAGGCCGAGATGAAGAGTGGAATCAACAGCGGAATGATTGCCCGCAACCGTTCTTTGATCGGACCTGCCGACAAATCGACGCCGCGTGCCTGTTGCGCCTTCATGATCTTTTCCGTCTCTTCTGCCAATGTCGGCAGGAAACGGAGTGAAATCGACAGCATCAAGGCAATCTCATGCGTCGGTACCCGGACGACCTTAAACGGTTTGAGTAATAATTCAATCGCGTCTGTCAGCTCAATCGGCGACGTCGTTAACGTGACGAGTGTCGTAATCGATACCAAATAAAAGAACCGAAGTGAGACGATGATGGCGAGACGCAATCCTTCTTCATAAATCTTGAACCAGCCAAATTCAAACAGAACGGCTCCTTCACGCGTAAACAACAGTTGAATGATAAACGTAAAGACGATTAAGAATAAGATCGGTCGCAGCCCCTTTAAGACGTAACGGATCGGTAATTTACTACTGGCTAACGCGAAAAACGTAAACAGAAGTAAAAAAATATTCGTTGTTGCATTGTTGGCCAAAAACACAAGGGGAATAAAACAAAAGGCAAAAATGATTTTCGCGACGGCAGACGAGCGGTGTAAATACGAAGTCCCTGGTATATGTTGTCCTACGATCATCGTCTATCCTCCCGTACACGCAAAATCCATTCAATCAATTCCGTTTCCGTCTGAAGCGACGGACGTGGTTGGTTCAACTGATCGGCCATGTTCCAGGCGAACGCCAAGACATGGGGTAAATCGAGATGGAATTGACGCAACAGCGTTTCTTGACGGAATAGACCCATTGGTTCTCCGTCATAGGCGACTTGTCCCTCTTCCATCACGACGACCCGGTTCGTATACTCAAGCACTTGGTCCATATCGTGTGTAATCAACAGCAAGGTCATCCCGGATTGCGCATGCAACTCAGCAAAGAGACGAAGCATCTGCTTTCGTCCTTGCGGATCGAGTCCTGCTGTTGGTTCATCGACGATCAACACGTCTGGTTGACTAGCGAGTACGCCCGCAATCGCAACACGCCTCATTTGCCCACCAGACAGGTCAAACGGAGAACGTGACCAAAAGACTTCATCGAGTCCTACGGTACGTAAGGCATCTTTCGCTAACCGTTCTGCCTCTGCCGGTGCATGACCGAAGTTCATCGGACCAAACATGACATCTTTCAAGACGGTTTCTTCGAACAATTGATATTCCGGATACTGAAAGACAAGACCAACCCGTTTACGCAACGCTTTTAAATCTTGTTTTCGTTTTGGTTCGATGATAATGTCATCGACCTGTACTTTACCGGCAGTCGGCTTCAACAAGCCATTGATATGTTGCACAAGCGTGGACTTCCCGGAACCGGTATGCCCCACAAACGCAACAAGCGCCCCTGACGGAATCTCAAGATTCACATCACGCAGCGCGACTCGTTCAAACGGACTATTGAGTTGGTACGTATAGTTTAATTCCTGGATTAAGATTGGCATAAGCGGTTCACCAAGTCTCTTTCATCTAGTATCGTGTCCTCATAAGTAAGACCACGTGCCGAAAGTTGCTCCTGCACCCGGACGACAAACGGAACATCTAGTCCAATCTGCTCAAGAAACGCGGATTGTGCAAACACCTCTTGCGGTGTTCCTTCTAATACGATTTGACCCGCATCCATGACAATGACACGACTGGCCCGTAAGACTTCATCGAGTTCATGTGTAATGGCAACGACGGCCATCGGATGTTGTTCATATAACTCTTGGACGGTCGACATAACCTCAGTTCGTGCAATCGGATCAAGCATCGATGTCGCTTCATCGAGCACGAGAACATCAGGGCGCATCGCAAGCGCCGAGGCGATTGCGACACGCTGCTTCTGTCCGCCGGATAGTTGATGGGGTTCCCGATCAACAAAATCCGTAAGGCCAACGCGCGCTAGACTGTCGTCGATACGACGAACCATTTCCTCGCGTGGCACACCCCAGTTTTCAAGGGCAAATGCCACGTCGTCGCGCACGGTCGTGCCAACGAATTGATTATCCGGATTTTGAAAGACGATACCGATTGCGCGGCGCATCTCCCACAGTTGCTCCGGCACTGCACTCGAGAAAGTCTCGTTGACAGTGACCTTTCCTTGTTCAGGAAGCAACAATCCGTTAAACAACTTCGTCAGCGTTGATTTTCCAGAGCCGTTGTGTCCAACGATCGCGACCCATTCCTGCGAATGAATCGAAAGAGAGACATTTTGCAAGGCTGGTTGTTCTTGTTCCGGGTAACGGTACGTCACCTGTTCCAACTCAATCAGCTTTGTCATGTCTGCTCCTCCTTCATCAAATCAAAATAATTTCATTTGTAACAAAAGGGCAGAAGCGAGTTACGCACTGCCCTTTTATTCGAATCATTTAAAAATTAAACGAGTTCGATGATGACCATTTCTGCGCCGTCACCACGACGTGGTCCCATTTTCATGATACGTGTGTAACCACCTTGACGCTCAGCAAAACGTGGAGCAACATCAGCAAACAATTTTTGGATTGCATCTTGTGTTTTACCAGCTTCGTTTTGACCAGCAGCTTCGCGACGAACGAACGATGCAACTTGACGACGAGCGTGGAGATCACCGCGTTTACCTAAAGTGATGAGTTTCTCAACGACTGGACGAAGTTCCTTCGCTTTTTGTTCTGTAGTTTGGATACGCTCATTGATGATGAGATCAGTCGCAAGGTCACGCAAAAGTGCCTTACGTTGTGAGCTTGTACGGCCTAATTTCGAGTATGCCATGGATGGATTCCCTCCTTCGTGCAATTAATAGTTTTAGTCTTCTTTACGTAGGCCCAATCCGAGTTCATCGAGTTTCGCTTGAACTTCTTCGAGTGATTTACGTCCGAGGTTACGAACTTTCATCATCTCGTCTTCGCTCTTGTTCGCGAGTTCTTGAACCGTATTGATGCCGGCACGTTTCAAACAGTTGTACGAACGAACTGAAAGATCGAGTTCTTCGATCGTCATTTCAAGTACTTTTTCTTTTTGATCTTCTTCCTTTTCGACCATGATTTCGGCATGGAGCGCTTCGTCCGTAAGACCAACAAAGATGTTTAAGTGTTCAGTCATGATTTTTGCACCGAGTGACACTGCTTCTTCAGGGCGGATTGAACCGTCCGTCCAAACATCAAGCGTCAATTTATCGAAGCTCGCATCTTGACCAACACGTGTTTTTTCAACTTGATAGTTTACACGTTGAATTGGCGTGTAAATCGAATCAATTGGGATAACGCCGATTGGCATATCGTCCCGTTTGTTATCTTCAGCCTGAACGTAACCACGGCCACGACGAGCTGTCAGACGCATATGAAGTGATGCACCTTCTGCAAGTGTTGCGATGTGCAGTTCCGGGTTGAGGATTTCGACGTCGCTGTCATGCGTAATGTTCGCAGCAGTAACAACGCCGGCGCCTTGAATATCGATCTCAAGTGTTTTCTCTTCTTCCGAGTAAACTTTGAGGGCGAGTTTCTTGAGGTTCAAGATGATTTGGGTAACGTCTTCTACAACGCCATCAATCGTCGAGAACTCATGAAGAACGCCATCGATTTGGACTGCAGTGACTGCAGCACCCGGAAGTGAAGATAATAGGATACGACGCAATGAGTTACCAAGCGTTGTACCGAATCCACGCTCAAGCGGTTCTACCACGAATTTACCAAACGTAGCGTTGTCGCTTAATTCGACCGTTTCAATCTTCGGCTTTTCGATTTCGATCATCTGAACCCCTCCTTGAATATCGTCATGTTGGCCATCGCGTTCAATCGCCAACCGTCTTGTGTACGTTTCTACTGCCTTGCTTGGTCAAACGATCAACGAAAGTCTACTCGAATTCCCGCTTTGCAGTACAAGACGGGTTACACGCGACGACGTTTTGGAGGGCGGCAACCGTTGTGTGGAACTGGAGTTACGTCACGGATCGCTGTTACTTCAAGACCGATTGCTTGAAGCGCACGGATTGCAGCTTCACGACCTGCACCAGGACCTTTAACGTTAACTTCTACAGTACGCATACCGTTATCCATTGCTGTTTTCGCAGCAGTTTCTGAAGCGAGTTGCGCAGCAAATGGAGTCGATTTACGTGAGCCTTTGAAGCCCATGTTACCTGCAGTTGCCCAAGAGATTGCATTCCCTTGCATGTCAGTGATCGTAACGATTGTGTTGTTGAATGTTGAACGGATATGCACGATACCAGATTCAATATTCTTTTTGACTTTACGTTTACTACGAACATTCTGTTTACGTTTTGCCATCTTAGTTTACCCTCCCTTACTTCTTCTTGTTCGCTACTGTACGGCGTGGGCCTTTACGAGTACGCGAGTTGTTTTTAGTGTTTTGACCACGAACTGGAAGACCACGACGGTGACGAACACCACGGTAGCAACCGATTTCGATCAAACGTTTGATGTTGAGTGAGATTTCACGACGAAGGTCACCCTCAACTTTTACTTTATCTAATCCATCACGGAGTTGGTTGAGTTGTTCTTCAGTCAATTCACGAGTACGAGTATCTTCAGAGATACCAGCTTCTTTCAAGACTTTCTGAGCAGTCGTTTTACCAACACCATAGATGTAAGTGAGTGAGATAACGATGCGTTTCTCACGTGGAATATCTACACCAGCAATACGTGCCATGTGTGCACCTCCTTGTTTAATTACCCTTGTTTTTGTTTATGCTTAGGGTTTTCGCAAATAACCATTACTTTGCCTTTACGGCGGATAACTTTACATTTTTCACAGATCGGTTTAACCGAAGGTCTTACTTTCATTGTGAATACCTCCTCCTGAAAAAATCGGAGTTTTTATTTGAAACGGTATGTGATCCGTCCGCGAGTCAAGTCGTATGGTGACAACTCAACCGTTACTTTATCTCCTGGTAAGATCCGAATGAAGTGCATCCGAATTTTTCCTGAGACGTGCGCGAGGACCGTGTGGCCGTTTTCTAACTCCACCTTAAACATCGCGTTTGGAAGCGGTTCGATAACCGTACCTTCCACTTCGATTACATCTTGTTTCGCCATCAATTATACCCCTTTCTCTATAAAGTTGATTGGGAGCCCAGACGATTTGTAGCGCTTAGGGGCTTTCTACAGTAGCCGTGAGAGAATCATCGGTCACAAACACGAGTGGATAGCGGCTTATAGAAAGGTGACACCAATAACGCGCACAGCTCACTCTGCATCGACCGTTAAGATCTCGTAGCCTTCGTCTGTGATGGCGATGGTGTGCTCAAAGTGGGCGCACATGCTACCGTCCACTGTCACTACCGTCCAATTGTCGGATAGCGTGCGAACATAGCGTTTTCCGACATTGACCATTGGCTCAATCGCCAAAGTCATGCCGGTTTTCAGGCGCGGCCCTTTCCCCGGTGGTCCATAATGTGGAATTTGCGGATCTTCATGCAAATTTTGTCCCACGCCGTGGCCCACATATTCGCGGACTACAGAAAAATTCGCTGCTTCAACATGTGACTGAATCGCATGCGAAATATCTGTCAGGTGCACGCCGGCTTTGGCGCGCTCCAATCCTTTATACAGAGATTCTTCAGTTACGTCAAGTAACCGCTTCGTCTCTTCAGAGATTGTACCTACCGGATATGTCCAGGCTGAATCTCCGTGATATCCGTTATACTCCGCCCCGATATCAATCGAGATGATGTCTCCATCGTGGAGTACGCGGTCACCCGGAATACCATGGACAAGTTCTTCATTTACTGACGCGCAGATGCTGCCAGTAAACCCATTATAACCTTTAAACGATGGTGTTGCCCCTTGACTTCGAATATACCGTTCAGCAATCGCATCGAGTTGCCCCGTTGTGATCCCTGGACGAATATGAGCTTTCAACTCTTTATGCGTCCGGGCGACGATTTGTCCCGCCTTCCGCATAATATCGATTTCACGCGGCGCTTTCGTAATGATCATTACTGACCACCAAGAAGTGCTTGAACATCGGAATAAACTTCATTAATCGGACGATCACCGTCCAAATTACGAAGATACCCTTTTTCAGCGTAAAAGTCAATCAAAGGTTGCGCTTGCGCGACGTTGACTTCAAGACGACGGCGAACCGTTTCCTCTTGGTCATCTTCACGTTGAACAAGTGCTGATCCGTCGATATCACAGACACCTTCCACTTTTGGCGGATTGTAGATGACGTGATACGTTGCTCCACATGTCGGGCAAATCCGTCGGCCTGTCAAACGAGGGACAAGTTTCTCCGGGTTCACACCGATGTGAATGACGTGATCGATTTGTTTGTTCAGATCCGCAAGCAATGCTTCAAGAGCGTCCGCTTGTTTCACTGTGCGTGGGAAACCGTCAAGAAGAAAACCATTTGCACAGTCTTCTTTGGCGAGACGTTCGCGTACGATGCCGATTGTGACTTCATCCGGAACGAGTTCCCCTTTATCCATGTACGATTTCGCTTCCTGCCCGAGCGGTGTTTGATCTTTGATCGCCGCACGGAACATGTCGCCTGTCGAGATGTGTGGAATGGCGTAGTCTTCGATAATTTTCGCAGCCTGCGTTCCTTTTCCAGCACCCGGCAAGCCCATCAATACAAGATTCATGTCGGTAGCCTCCACTTCTATAGACTCTATAGACACAACAGAAAGGAAAGGGATGGTCCCCTTCCTCCCGCCTTATCGGATAAAGCCTTTGTAGTGTCGTTTAACCAGTTGACTTTCAATCTGTTTCATCGTCTCAAGACCTACACCGATGACGATCAACAAGCTTGTTCCACCAATCTGCACCGAGTTCGGTAAACCAGCGAACTTAATAAAGAACGTTGGCGTCACCGCGATGACAGCGAGGAAGAGTGAGCCGAAGAATGTCAGACGATACAGGATCTTCGTGATGTACTGTTCCGTTTGCTTACCAGGACGAATACCAGGAATGTATCCGCCTTGTTTTTGAAGGTTCTCTGCCATTTGTTCGGGATTGACCTGAACGAATGTGTAGAAGTACGAAAACGCGATGATCAGTGCCACATAGATCGACATACCGATTGGACTCGTATAGTCAAAAATGTCACGGATCTTCGTCGCATTCTCCGGACTTGCAAAGAAACTTGCAACCGTTGGTGGCGTCACCATGAACGATACAGCGAAGATAACTGGGATAACACCAGCAGCATTCAGTTTAATCGGCAAGTGTGTCGATTGACCGCCTACTGGTGCACGGTTCACCGTACGCTTGGCGTACTGAATCGGAATCTTCCGGGCAGCTTGCTGCACATAGATGACACCGACGATGACCGCAATGATGATTAAAAGCAACAGTACGATATAAAGCACATTGACGAACAAAGCATCCCCTGCATTTTGGAGCTTTGTTTCATAGATCTGACGGAACGCGTTCGGGAAGCCTGCGACAATCCCAGCGAAGATGATCATTGATATCCCGTTACCAATGCCCTTCTCCGTGATGAGTTCACCGAGGAACATCAAGAATGCGGTACCCGCCGTCAAAACAAGTGCAATCATCACGTACGTCCAGGTGCCAAAATCTTCATTGACAAGACCTGGGTAGATACGGTTAAATCCAAGCGCGATTCCAAACGCTTGGACTAAGCCGAGTACGATCGTTCCATAGCGCGTTACCGTTGCTAACTTCTTACGGCCCGCCTCTCCTTGTTTTGCCCATTCGGCAAACTTTGGAACAACGTCCATCTGTAAGAGTTGGACAACGATCGAGGCCGTGATATACGGCATGATTCCCATCGCAAAGAGTGAGAAATTCTGCAAAGCATTCCCGCCGAAGGAGTTCAAGAAACCAAGAATACCATTCTGATCGATCTTGAATACTTCAGTGTTTACCATTGGGACTGGGATATGTGCACCGATACGGAACACAATAATCAGGGCCAAGGTAAAGAGAATGCGCCGACGGATGTCGGCTACGCGCCACATATTGGAGATCGCTTGAAACATTAGATCACCTCAACCGTACCGCCGGCAGCTTCGATCGCTTGCTTCGCAGCTTCGGAGAACTTGTGAGCTTTTACTGTCAGTTTCTTTTCAATCTTACCGTTAGAAAGGATCTTCACGCCATCCTTCATACCTTTGACTGCGCGAGTCTCGATAAGAAGTTCTGGTGTTACTTCCGTTCCGTCTTCAAAACGGTTAAGTGTGTCAAGGTTGATAACCGCGAACTCTTTACGAGTCGGGTTGTTGAAGCCGCGTTTTGGTAAACGACGGAAAAGTGGGTTTTGTCCACCTTCGAAACCTGGACGAACACCACCGCCTGAACGAGCTTTTTGACCTTTGTGACCACGGCCAGAAGTCTTACCGTTACCAGAAGACATACCGCGACCTACACGGTTGCGTTCTGAACGTGAACCAGTAGCTGGTTTCAATTCATGGAGTTTCATAGTGGGGCACCTCCTCATAAAATTATATCGAACTATTACTCTTGAATTTCTTTAACTGTCAATAAGTGTGACACGTGGTTAATCATCCCACGCATAGCAGCGTTGTCAGGTACGACAACCGTTTGGTGCATCTTACGGAGACCAAGCGTACGAGTAGTAACGCGTTGGTTCTCCGGACGACCGATCATGCTGCGTGTGAGGGTAACTGCGAGTTTCGCCATCTGTATTCCCTCCCTTTCTTAACCGCGAAGTTCTTCGACGGTTTTACCGCGGAGTTTCGCAACGTCTTCAGCACGTTTAAGTGAAGTGAGACCTTTAACAGTCGCACGAACCATGTTGATTGGAGTGCTTGATCCAAGTGATTTCGAAAGAATGTCGTTGATTCCCGCTAATTCGAGAACCGCACGAACTGGGCCACCAGCGATGACTCCAGTACCTTCAGAAGCAGGTTTCAAGAAGACGTGACCTGCACCGAAAATTCCGTTGATTTCGTGTGGAATTGTAGTGTTAACGATTGGAACGTTAACCATGTTTTTCTTTGCATCTTCGATTGCTTTACGGATCGCTTCAGGCACTTCCTGAGCTTTACCCGTACCGAAACCTACGTGACCATTCTTGTCACCTACGACGACGAGTGCAGCAAAACGGAAGCGACGGCCACCTTTTACTACTTTCGCGACGCGGTTTACAGTAACAACGCGTTCTTCGAGTTGATCCATGTTAATTTCTAACTGGCGCATGTAGAGGTTCCCTCCTTTTCTATTAGAATTTGAGACCAGCTTCACGAGCTGCTTCAGCTACTGCTTTAATACGTCCATGATAGAGATATCCTCCACGGTCGAAAACGACTGTTTCAATACCTTTTTCAAGAGCGCGTTCAGCTGCAAGCTTACCAACTGCTGATGCAGCGTCAGTCGTGTTGCCTTTTTCAAGGTCGAGTGATGATGCAGATGCGAGTGTTGCATGTGTTGCATCGTCAATGACTTGTACGTAAATGTTCTTGTTCGAACGGAATACATTCAAGCGTGGACGAGCTGCAGTCCCGATGATTGTACGACGTACACGACCATGACGCTTTTTACGCGTAGCATTTTTGTTTGCCTTTGAGATCATTTATGCCACTCCTTTCCGGTCAATTCGTATCAACGAATTACTTACCTGTTTTACCTTCTTTACGACGAACGACTTCATCACTGTAACGAATTCCTTTACCTTTGTACGGCTCAGGCTGACGGTACGAACGGATCAATGCAGCAACGTGTCCAACACGCTCTTTGTTGATTCCGCGGACGATGATTTGCGTATTCGTAGGAACTTCGACTTCAATGCCTTGTTCCGGAGTGTACTCGATTGGGTGTGAATAACCGAGGTTGAGTACGATTTTGTTACCTTGCTTTTGAGCACGGTAACCAACACCTTGGATATCGAGTGTCTTAGCGAAACCGTTGTTTACACCTTCGACCATGTTCGCGATAAGCGCACGAGTCGTTCCGTGGATTGTACGGTTAGCTTTCTCGTCGTTTGGACGAGTGACAGTCAATTCATTACCTTCTACGTTGATAGCCATAGTCGGGTTGAACTCACGAGTAAGTTCACCTTTAGGACCTTTTACTGTAACTGTGCTGTTTTCAACTGTTACTGTAACGCCTGCTGGGATAACGACTGGCTTTTTACCAATACGTGACATTTAAGACACCTCCGTTCTTTTTATGCGTGAATTACCAGATGTATGCGATCACTTCGCCGCCGACTTTTTGTTGGCGAGCTTCTTTGTCTGTCATAACACCTTTAGATGTTGAAACGATAGCGATTCCGAGACCACCGAGTACTTTCGGGATTTCATCAGCTTTCGCGTAAACGCGAAGACCTGGTTTCGAGATACGTTTGAGTCCAGTGATGACGCGTTCGTTGCTTGCGCCGTACTTAAGGAATACGCGGAGCGTACCTTGTTTGCTGTCCTCGAGATATTCAACATCGCGGATGAAACCTTCACGTTTGAGGATTTCAGCGACTTCACGTTTGATTGTAGAAGCTGGCATTTCCAACTTCTCATGGCGAACCATGTTTGCATTACGAATGCGTGTAAGCATATCTGCAATCGGATCTGTCATAACCATGCGATGTACCTCCTTTCACAACTTTAATGAATTACCAGCTTGCTTTTTTAACACCAGGGATTTGACCTTTATGAGCAAGATCACGGAACTTAATACGGCTGATACCGAATTTACCAATGTAACCGTGTGGACGGCCAGTGATACTGCAACGGTTGTGTAAACGAACCGCTGAAGAGTTACGTGGGAGTTTGCTCAAGCCGATGTAGTCGCCTTGTGCTTTCAATTCTGCGCGTTGTTCAGCGTAGCGCTCTACGAGTGCTTGGCGTTTTACTTCACGTGCGATCATTGATTTCTTAGCCATGTGTGCGGCCTCCCTTATTTTTGGAATGGCATGCCGAGTGCAGTGAGAAGCTCACGTGACTCTTCATCCGTATTAGCAGTTGTAACGATAACGATGTCCATACCACGGACTTTCGATACGCGATCGTAGTCGATCTCTGGGAAGATCAATTGTTCCTTCACGCCTAGCGTGTAGTTACCACGGCCATCGAATGATTTCTTCGATACACCACGGAAGTCACGTACACGTGGAAGTGACACGTTGATCAACTTGTCGAGGAACTCATACATGCGCTCTCCACGAAGTGTTACCTTCGCGCCGATTGGCATACCTTCACGAAGTTTGAAACCAGCGATTGATTTCTTAGCTTTCGTGATGAGTGGCTTCTGACCAGTGAGGAGCTGAAGCTCTTCGACTGCCATGTCAAGTGCTTTCGTGTTCGTAACAGCGTCACCAACACCCATGTTGATTACGATCTTATCGACTTTCGGCGCTTGCATTACAGAAGTATAGTTGAATTTCTCCATCATTACTTTGACGATTTCGTCTTGGTATTTAGCTTTTAAACGGTTCATCAGAAAGTGGACCTCCTTTCTTTAAATCTTCTTATTTATCTAAAGCTTCGCCCGATTTTTTAGCGATACGTACTTTCTTGCCGTCAACCACAGTGAAGCCAACGCGTGTTGGGTTTCCTGTCTTAGGGTCGATGAGCATAACGTTCGATACGTGAATCGGTGCTTCTTTCTCGACAATTCCGCCTTGCGGGTTGAGTTGAGAAGGTTTTGAGTGTTTTTTGATCATGTTAACGCCTTCGACGATAACGCGATCTTTTTTAGGCATAGCAGTAAGGACAACACCTTGTTTGCCTTTATCTTTACCAGTCATAACCTGAACTTTATCACCTTTTTTGACATGCATCGTTAGAGCACCTCCTTGTAGGAATTCTTTGGAATTAAAGTACTTCCGGTGCCAACGAGACGATCTTCATGAAGTCTTTTTCACGAAGTTCGCGTGCGACTGGTCCGAAGATACGTGTGCCACGTGGGCTTTTATCATCTTTGATGATGACTGCTGCATTTTCGTCAAAACGGATGTACGAACCGTCTTTACGACGAACGCCACGTTTAGTACGAACGACTACTGCGCGTACAACTTCACCTTTTTTGACAACGCCACCTGGTGTTGCTTGTTTAACTGTGCAAACAATTACGTCACCGATGTTAGCAGTTTTGCGACCAGATCCACCGAGGACTTTGATCGTCAAGACTTCACGAGCTCCTGAGTTGTCTGCTACTTTCAAGCGAGATTCTTGTTGAATCATACGATTGTACCTCCCTCCGGATGTTTATTCATCCGAACTAATTAGAGTTTAGATGATTACTGCTTTTTCGACGACTTCTACGAGACGGAAACGTTTGTCCTTAGAAAGTGGACGTGTTTCTTGAATGCGTACAACATCACCGATTTTAGCTGTGTTGTTTTCATCATGCGTTTTGTACTTCTTAGAGTAGTTTACGCGTTTGCCGTAGAGCTTATGCTTTACTTTAGTCTCAACTGTAACTACGATCGTTTTATCCATTTTGTCAGATACGACGCGTCCAGTTAACACTTTGCGGTTGTTAGTGCGTTCCATTGAGTGTTCCTCCTCTCAGAATCCGAGTGAATTATGCGTTGTTGATGCCGAGTTCGCGTTCACGAAGAACGGTTTTCGCGCGTGCAATCGACTTGCGCACTTCACGGATACGAGCAGGGTTCTCAAGCTGACCAGTCGCAAGTTGGAAACGAAGGTTGAACAACTCTTCTTTCCACGAACCGACTTTACCGTTGAGCTCTTCTGTAGTTTGCTGACGGAGATCAGTTGCTTTCATTCGTATCACCACCATTTTCTTCACGTTTTACGAACTTACATTTTACTGGAAGTTTGTGTGATGCAAGACGGAGAGCTTCGCGTGCGATCTCTTCCGATACTCCTGCGATTTCAAACATTACTTTCCCCGGTTTAACGACTGCAACCCAGCCCTCCGGAGCACCTTTACCTGAACCCATTCGGACTTCAAGAGGTTTTTTAGTGTATGGTTTGTGTGGGAAGATCTTGATCCACACTTTACCACCACGTTTCATATAACGAGTCATCGCGATACGCGCTGATTCGATTTGACGGCTAGTGATCCAGCTAGCTTCTTGAGCTTGGATACCGAACTCGCCGAAGTGTACTGTAGTACCACGTTTCGCTTTACCACGCATGTTGCCGCGGTGAACACGACGATATTTTACACGTTTTGGTAACAACATGTTGTGTTGCCTCCTTCCCTAGACGGATGTGGATTATTGTTCGTTAGATGCTGCTTTTTTCGTAGGAAGCACTTCACCGTGGTGGAGCCATACTTTTACGCCAATTTTGCCGTAAGTTGTATCAGCTTCAGCAGTACCGTAATCGATGTCTGCACGGAGTGTATGAAGTGGAACTGTTCCTTCTGAATACTTCTCTGAACGAGCGATATCAGCGCCGCCAAGACGACCAGAAACTTCAGTCTTGATTCCTTTGATACCTGAACGCATAGAGCGTTGGATTGATTGCTTCATTGCACGACGGAACGATACACGGCCTTCAAGTTGGCGTGCGATGTTCTCAGCGACAAGTTTAGCAACTGCATCCGGGTTTTTCACTTCAACGACGTTAACGTGAACGCGTTTGCCTTTTGCAAGGTTAGTGATGTCTGTACGAAGTGTTTCGATTTCAGAACCGCCTTTACCGATAACCATACCCGGCTTAGCAGTGTGAAGTGAGATGTTCAAGCGGTTTGCTGCGCGCTCGATTTCAACTTTAGAGACACTAGCGTCTTTAAGACGTTTTTCGATATATTCACGAACTACGTAGTCTTCATGAAGGAGATCAGCATAGTCTTTATCTGCGAACCAACGTGATTCCCAGTCTTTGATGATACCTACGCGAAGACCAGTTGGGTTAATCTTCTGACCCACGGTAATCCCTCCTTATTTTTCAGATACCACGATGTGAACGTGGCTCGTACGTTTGTTGATGCGGCTTGCGCGACCCATTGCACGTGGGCGGAAACGTTTGAGCGTTGGACCTTCGTTGACGTAAGCCTCTGTTACTACGAGGTTTTCGATGTTCATGTCGAAGTTGTGCTCAGCGTTCGCGATTGCCGATTTCAATACTTTCTCAACGATTGGCGTTGCTGCCTTGTTCGTGTAAGCAAGAATCGAAAGTGCTTCGCCGATTTGCTTCCCGCGGATTAAGTCTACTACGAGACGTGCCTTACGAGGAGCAATGCGAACCATATTAGCCGATGCTTTTGATTGCATAATGAGTACCTCCCCTCAGATTAACGTTTCGTTTTCTTATCGTTTCCAGCATGTCCTTTGTAAGAACGTGTTGGCGCGAATTCACCAAGTTTGTGACCGACCATATCTTCTGTCACGTAAACCGGTACGTGTTTACGACCATCGTAGACAGCGATCGTGTGACCGATGAACTCTGGGAAGATTGTAGAACGGCGTGACCAAGTTTTGATAACATGCTTGTCACCAGCTTCGTTGGCTTTGTCAACCTTAGCAAGCAAATGGTGATCTGCGAATGGACCTTTTTTCAAGCTGCGACCCATAGTTGTACCTCCCTTTGGCATGATTCAGGAACGGTTCCTGCGAACCGTTCGAAAATCACGTAATTATTTTTTAGAACGACGGACGATGTATTTATCGCTCGCTTTGTTTTTCTTACGAGTTTTGTATCCGAGTGCCGGTTTACCCCAAGGAGTAAGTGGGCCCGAACGACCGATTGGAGCACGTCCTTCACCACCACCGTGCGGGTGATCAACTGGGTTCATTACAGAACCACGAACTGTAGGACGTTTTCCGAGCCAGCGTGAACGACCAGCTTTACCGATATTGACGAGCTCGTGCTCTTCATTACCGACAGCGCCGACTGTTGCACGGCAAGTAGCAAGGATCATACGTGTTTCGCCTGATTGAAGACGAACGATCGCGTATTTACCGTCTTTACCGAGAAGCTGAGCAGAAGTACCAGCTGAACGAACGAGCTGACCACCTTTACCTGGCTTAAGTTCGATGTTGTGGATCAATGTACCAACTGGGATGTTTGAAAGTGGAAGAGCGTTACCGACTTTAATGTCAGCCTCAACTCCTGACATGACTTGCATGTCAACTTTCAATCCTTTAGGTGCGAGGATGTAGCGTTTTTCACCATCGATGTAGTGGACAAGAGCGATGTTTGCAGAGCGGTTCGGATCGTACTCGATTGTAGCGATACGGCCAGCGATGCCATCCTTGTTCCGTTTGAAGTCGATGATACGGTATTTACGTTTGTGTCCGCCACCTTGGTGACGTACTGTCAAGCGACCTTGGTTGTTACGTCCGCCCTTTTTCGTAAGCTTTTCAGTTAACGATTTTTCAGGACGTGAAGCCGTAATCTCAGCAAAATCAAGTGCAGTCATATTACGACGACCGTTAGTGGTCGGTTTAAACTTTTTAATTCCCATCGAGAGTTCCCTCCTTTTCTACAGAGTACCGATTAACCGAGGTAATCGAGTTCTTTGCTATCTGCAGTAAGCGTGACGACCGCTTTTTTGCGGCGTGCTGTGTAACCAGCGTGACGACCTACGCGTTTTGCTTTTGGTTTTGAGATAAGTGTGTTGATTTTTTCAACTTTAACGCCGAAGATCGCTTCAACTGCATCTTTGATTTGTGACTTAGATGCCTTTACGTCTACTTCGAACGTGTACTTTTTCTCAGCCATTTGGTTCACTGAGCGTTCAGTAATTACAGGACGTTTGATAATGTCGTGTGCGTTTGCCATTATGCAAGCACCTCCTCTACTCTCGCAACAGCATCCTTCGTGAAGATGACTTTGTCGTGTGCGACAAGATCAAGGACGTTTACTCCAGCAGCGTCAACGACTGTGACACCAGGAATGTTGCGTGTTGAAAGAACGACTGTCTCGTTGTAATCAGCTGTAACGACGAGGACTTTACGTTCGATTGAAAGAGCAGCGAAGACCGAAATCATGTCTTTTGTTTTCGGAGCATCGATTGTTAATCCTTCAAGAACGATGAACTCGTTGTTAGCGACTTTCGAAGAAAGAGCTGAACGTAATGCGAGACGACGAACCTTTTTAGGAAGTTTATAAGCGTACGAACGTGGTGTTGGACCGAAGACTGTTCCACCGCCAACCCATTGTGGCGAACGGATCGAACCTTGGCGTGCACGACCAGTACCTTTTTGTTTCCATGGTTTACGGCCGCCACCGCGAACTTCCGAGCGACCTTTTGTATCATGTGTACCTTGGCGACGTGAAGCTTGTTGCATGACGATTGCATCGTATACGACTGCTTCGTTTGGCTCGATTCCGAAAACGGCATCTGCGAGCTCGATGTCTCCAACTTGTGTACCTGTTTGGTTAAGCAAAGCTACTTTAGGCATTCGTTATTCCTCCTTTCCTTGCAAACAAATTAGTTGCCTTTTACCGCAGTTTTGACGACAACTTGGCTCTTACGTGCGCCTGGGATAGCACCCTTGACGAGGAGTAAGCCGCGTTCTACATCAACTTTTACGATTTCAAGGTTTTGAACAGTGACTTGCTCTCCACCCATGCGTCCTGGGAGCAATTTCCCTTTGAATACACGGTTTGGAGCGACAGGACCCATTGAACCTGGGCGACGGTGGTAACGCGAACCGTGAGCCATTGGACCACGTGATTGGTTGTGACGCTTGATTGCTCCAGCGAAACCTTTACCTTTCGACGTACCTGTTACATCAACCATTTCGCCTGCAGCGAAAGTATCTGCTTTAATCTCTTGACCGATTTCGAAATCTGTTACAGATGTACGGATTTCTTTAATGAAGCGCTTAGGTGTCGCACTAGCTTTCGCTGCGTGACCTTTTTGCGGTTTGTTTTGACGACCTTCTTTGATATCACCAAAGCCGAGTTGGACTGCTTCGTAACCGTCCACTTCCATTGTCTTCAATTGAAGAACAACGTTACCTTCTACTGAAACGACAGTAACTGGTACTACTTCGCCTGACTCGTTGAAGATTTGTGTCATACCGAGTTTAGTTCCTAAGATTCCTTTAGCCATGAGATACACCTCCTAATATTGAATGATTTTGATCTTCTGGCTAGTATCAACTATTTATAGAAGAAAAATTAAAGTTTGATTTCGATGTCAACGCCCGATGGAAGTTCAAGACGCATAAGCGCATCAACTGTTTTCGGTGTTGGGTTAACGATGTCGATCAAACGTTTGTGTGTACGCATTTCGAACTGCTCACGAGCATCTTTGTACTTGTGAACGGCACGAAGTACTGTGTAGATCGCCTTCTCCGTTGGGAGTGGGATCGGACCAGATACAGTAGCACCAGAACGTTTTGCTGTTTCGACAATTTTCTCAGCCGATTGATCAAGCACGCGGTGATCGTATGCTTTCAAACGGATCCGAATTTTTTCATTTGCCATGTTGTTTCCCTCCTTTTCGCCTATTTTGTAAATAGACATTCTCCGCGGAAATTTCCACACTAGCCATGGCAATGCCGCCTGGTGTGTCATAACCTCCCGCTTCATCGCGTTGTGTTTGTGACCAACATATTCTAGTGTACTTAATTCCAAGCAGGAAAGCAAGTAAAATAAAAATAGAATTTGTTTTCAAGTCTCTCACCACTCGCACAAACACTTTCCTCAGTATATAAGATGTCTGGTCATGTTGCAAGACTGTTTTCAAAGAAATGAAAAAAGGTCTTCCGTCACGGGAGACGAAAGACCTTTTTGTCTTAAAAATTACTCAACGATTTCTGTAACTGATCCAGCGCCTACTGTACGGCCACCTTCACGGATTGAGAAACGAGTTTCTTTTTCAAGAGCGATTGGCGCGATGAGTTCAACAGTCAATTCGATGTTGTCCCCAGGCATTACCATTTCAGTTCCTTCAGGAAGTTGGCACATACCAGTTACGTCAGTTGTACGGAAGTAGAACTGTGGACGGTAGTTACCGAAGAATGGCGTGTGACGGCCACCCTCTTCTTTTGAAAGGATGTAAACTTGCGCTTTGAAAGTTTTGTGCGGTGTGATTGTGTTTGGTTTCGCGAGAACTTGTCCACGCTCGATGTCGTCACGTGATACACCACGGAGAAGTGCTCCGATGTTGTCGCCAGCTTCAGCATAGTCAAGAAGCTTACGGAACATCTCTACACCAGTACATACTGATTTTTTAGTTTCTTCGTGAAGACCAACGATTTCAACTTCGTCGTTGACTTTAAGAACTCCACGCTCAACGCGGCCAGTAGCAACTGTACCACGACCAGTGATTGAGAAAACATCCTCAACTGGCATCATGAAGTCTTTTTCAGTGTCACGAGTTGGCTCAGGGATGTACTCATCAACAGCTGTCATGAGTTCCATGATTTTTTCTTCCCATTTAGCTTCGCCGTTAAGCGCGCCGAGAGCAGATCCTTGGATAACTGGGAGGTCATCGCCTGGGAAGTCATACTCAGAAAGAAGTTCGCGGATTTCCATTTCAACGAGTTCAAGAAGCTCTTCGTCGTCAACCATGTCGACTTTGTTCATGAATACTACGATGAAAGGAACACCTACTTGACGTGAAAGCAAGATGTGCTCACGTGTTTGTGGCATTGGACCATCAGTTGCAGAAACAACGAGGATCGCGCCGTCCATTTGTGCAGCACCAGTGATCATGTTTTTAACATAGTCAGCGTGACCTGGGCAGTCAACGTGTGCATAGTGGCGTTTTTCTGTTTCGTACTCGATGTGAGCTGTTGCGATAGTGATACCGCGCTCGCGCTCTTCTGGAGCACCATCGATTTGGTCAAACTTAGTTGCAGCTTTACCTTGTGCTTTTGCAAGTACAGCTGAGATAGCTGCTGTTAAAGTTGTTTTACCGTGGTCGACGTGGCCGATTGTACCAACGTTAACGTGCGGTTTAGAACGGTCGAATTTTTCTTTACCCATTCTGAATTCCTCCTCTATGTGTCTAATAATATTTTATAACTAGGAAGGTGAATCGTCGAATAACGTACACCTTCCTTAGCTTACACTAATCATAAAAGCGTGACAACCTGTGAAGGATTAGCCGTTTGCTTTTTTGATGATTTCTTCAGCAACTGATTTCGGTACTTCTTCGTAGTGATCGAAGTGCATCGAGTACGTTCCGCGACCTTGTGTGCGTGAACGAAGACCAGTAGCGTAACCGAACATCTCTGAAAGTGGAATCATCGAACGAACGACTTGAGCGTTCCCGCGAGCTTCCATACCTTCAACGCGTCCACGGCGTGATGTAACATCACCCATGATGTCTCCCATGTATTCATCTGGGATAACGATTTCAACTTTCATCATTGGCTCAAGGATAACAGCGCCGCTCTTATCTTTAAGTTGTTTGACGGCCATTGAAGCCGCGATTTTAAATGCCATCTCGTTTGAGTCGACATCGTGGTACGATCCGAAAACGAGTGCCGCTTTAACGTCAACTACTGGATAACCAGCAAGGATACCGTTTTGAAGCGCTTCTTCGATTCCGTGTTCAACCGCTGGGATGTATTCACGTGGAACAACACCACCGACGATTTTGTTGTTGAACTCAAAGCCAGCACCTTCTTCGTTTGGCTCGAATTCTACGACGACGTGACCATACTGACCACGACCACCTGATTGACGAGCAAACTTAGAATCGATTTTCGCCGCTTGGCGAATCGTTTCACGGTAAGCTACTTGTGGAGCACCAACATTGGCTTCGACTTTGAATTCGCGACGCATACGGTCAACGATGATGTCGAGGTGAAGCTCACCCATACCTGAGATGATCGTTTGACCAGTCTCTGGGTTTGTTTCAGTGCGGAATGTTGGATCCTCTTCAGCAAGCTTAGCGAGTGCTTGACCCATTTTATCTTGGTCAGCTTTCGTTTTTGGTTCGATTGCGACCGAGATAACTGGTTCTGGGAATGTCATTGATTCGAGAACGACGTTGTCTTTCTCTGCACAAAGCGTATCTCCAGTAGTTGTATCTTTAAGACCTACAGCTGCTGCGATATCACCAGCGAAGACCATTGGGATCTCCTCACGGCTGTTCGCGTGCATTTGAAGGATACGTCCAAGACGCTCACGTTTCCCTTTTGTTGAGTTCTTGACGTAAGATCCTGCCGAAGCTGTACCAGAGTACACACGGAAGAACGTCAATTTACCAACATACGGGTCAGTCATAACTTTGAATGCAAGTGCAGAGAACGGCGCTTCGTCAGTTGACTCACGAATGATCTCTTCATCTGTATCCATGTTAATCCCTGTGATTGCTTTTACGTCGACTGGTGATGGAAGGTAATCAAGGACTGCGTCAAGCATAAGCTGAACACCTTTGTTCTTGAATGCCGAACCAACGAGAACTGGGTAGAAATCAACTGTAAGTGTCGCTTTACGGATACCCGCTTTAAGCTCTTCAATTGTGATTTCCTCGCCCTCGAGGTATTTCATCATCATTTCTTCTTCGTAATCTGCAACTGCTTCGATAAGTGACGCACGAAGTTCTTCAGCTTCTTCTGCGAATTCTGCAGGGAAACCTTCAGTTTCTTCGATGTCCGTACCGAGGTCGTTACCGTACATGTATGTTTTCTTTTCAACGAGATCGATGATTCCTTTGAATTCATCTTCAGCGCCGATTGGGATTTGGATTGCGTGTGCGTTCGCTTGAAGGCGGTCGCGGAGCGTTCCAACCGAGTACAGGAAGTCTGCACCGATTTTATCCATTTTGTTAACGAAAACGATACGTGGTACGCCGTAAGTTGTAGCTTGGCGCCATACTGTCTCAGTTTGTGGCTCAACACCAGACTGAGCATCAAGTACTGCTACCGCACCATCAAGTACACGAAGTGAACGTTCAACTTCAACAGTGAAGTCTACGTGTCCAGGTGTATCGATGATGTTTACGCGGTTCCCTTTCCATTGTGCAGTTGTTGCTGCCGATGTAATCGTGATTCCACGCTCTTGCTCTTGCTCCATCCAGTCCATCTGTGAAGCACCTTCGTGCGTTTCACCAATCTTGTGGATACGACCCGTGTAATAGAGGATACGCTCAGTCGTTGTTGTTTTACCAGCATCGATGTGGGCCATGATCCCGATATTACGGGTGTTCTTAAGGGAGAATTCTCTTGCCATCTTTAAACATTCTCCTTTCGCATTTTAGTTTAGTGTCCGTGTGTTGCCACACGTCATGACTATACCCGAAAGCCACCTCATATTTCCATACAAAATGGCATAGATGAGGTGGTTAATTCCGGATTTACCAGCGGTAGTGAGCAAACGCTTTGTTCGCTTCCGCCATTTTGTGCATATCTTCGCGCTTCTTAACAGAAGCACCAGTGTTGTTTGCAGCGTCCATGATTTCGTTAGCAAGACGAGCATCCATTGTTTTCTCGTTACGGAGACGTGAGTAGTTCACGAGGTAACGAAGTGCGAGTGTCGTACGGCGCTCAGGGCGGACTTCGACAGGAACTTGATAGTTAGCTCCACCTACACGGCGTGCTTTAACTTCAAGAACTGGCATGATGTTGTTCATCGCCTCTTCAAAAACTTCCATTGCATCGCGACCTGAACGTTCAGCGATAGTTTCAAAAGCTTTGTATAAGATTTGTTGAGCAGTACCTTTTTTACCATCTAACATAAGACGGTTGATAAGGCGGGTAACGAGTTTAGAGTTGTAGATCGGATCAGCCATTACATCACGGCGTTCTACTTGACCTTTACGTGGCATTCCGAGTCCCTCCTTTCATATAGTGAGGTGATATCTTCTGATATCTAGATTATTTTTTTGCTGCTTTTGGACGTTTAGTACCATATTTCGAACGACCTTGCATACGGCCGTCAACTCCAGCTGTATCGAGTGCACCACGAACGATGTGGTAACGTACCCCTGGTAAGTCTTTTACGCGACCGCCGCGAATAAGAACAACACTGTGCTCTTGCAAGTTGTGGCCGATACCTGGGATGTAAGCTGTTACTTCCATTGTGTTCGTTAAACGTACACGTGCGTACTTACGAAGAGCCGAGTTCGGTTTCTTCGGAGTCATTGTACCTACACGAGTACAAACACCACGTTTTTGTGGTGAGCTGATGTCAGTACGAGCTTTAATGAAGCTGTTGTACCCTTTGTTCAGCGCTGGCGAATCTGATTTCACAACTTTTGATTGACGTCCTTTACGGACTAATTGGTTGATAGTAGGCATCTTTGAGATCCTCCCTTCCTGAATTCATGACAAGTTTCAAAACCACCGAGCCGGGTGGTTCATCGAAAGTCATAATGAAACGTTTTGCGTGGCTCAGGCATTCCATCGCCACACAAAACGTATTATCAAACTTTCTTAATGGCAACAGCAGTTGCAGCAACGTCGATTCCACAAGCCTTACCAAGCTCAAGCTTAGAAGGAACATTCACGACTGGAACGTTTGCTTGTTTCGCCGCGTCGAGCAATGCTTGCTTTACGTGTTCATCTGCGTCATCTGCGATGATCACTTCCGACGCCTTGCCAGATCGCAATGCTTTGAGCGTTTGCTTTTGACCGACAAACTTCAAATCTGCGCCGACTACTTTTTTGTAAGACATGAAGATATCCTCCAAAATAACACAGCCGGTTGGCAACACTATATCATAGTAGCACCGCCATACCGGCGTGTCAAGGCGTTTTATTCTACAGGAGAATCTGCTTCTACAGGTGTTTCGCCTGCTATTTCGAGACCGATTTGACGGTAACGTGTCATTCCTGTACCAGCTGGAACAAGTTTACCGATAATAACGTTCTCTTTCAAGCCGCGAAGGTAGTCGCTCTTCCCTTTAATCGCCGCATCCGTAAGGACACGAGTAGTTTCCTGGAACGAAGCAGCTGATAGGAATGAATCCGTTTCAAGCGACGCTTTTGTGATACCGAGGAGAACTGGTTTAGCCGAAGCGAGTGCTTTACCGGCACGGAGCGCTTCTTTACATGCTTCTTTAAACGTGCTGATATCGACAAGCGAACCTGGTAAGAGTGATGTCTCACCTGATTCGATGACGCGGACGCGACGGATCATCTGACGTACCATGACCTCGACGTGCTTGTCACCGATCTCAACCCCTTGCATCCGGTATACTTTTTGAACTTCTTGGAGAAGATAGTTCTGTACGCCTGATACACCTTTGACGTTCAAGAGTTCTTTCGGGTCGATTGAACCTTCCGTGAACACTTGTCCGGCTTTGACTTCTTCACCGAGTTGAACACGCAGACGCGATCCGAAAGGAATCGTGTATGTCCGTGTCTCGCTCAGACCTTGAATCGTCAACTCACGCTTGTCACGCGACTCCGTAAAGTCGATGACTTGTCCGTCGATCTCCGAGATGACCGCTTGACCTTTCGGGTTACGGGCCTCGAACAACTCCTGGATACGCGGGAGACCTTGTGTGATATCGTCTCCGGCAACCCCACCTGTGTGGAAGGTACGCATTGTAAGCTGCGTTCCTGGCTCACCGATTGATTGTGCCGCGATGATTCCGACTGCTTCGCCGACTTCGACGTCGTTACCAGTCGCAAGGTTACGTCCGTAACATTTCTTACAGACACCATGACTTGTGTTACATGTGAAGGCTGTACGAATCTCAACGTTGTCGATGCCTGCGTCCGTGATTGCACGCGCGATATCTTCGTCGATGAGTTCGTTTGTTGAAACGAGAACGGCACCTGTTTCCGGGTGAACGACTTTTTCAAACGCTGTACGGCCAACAAGACGGTCGTAGAGGTTTTCAATTTCTTCCGTTCCTTCACGAAGTGCTGTGACGCGGATACCACGATCCGTTCCACAATCATCTTCACGAATGATAACATCTTGTGCGACGTCAACGAGACGACGAGTCAGGTAACCTGAATCGGCAGTCTTCAAGGCTGTATCGGCAAGACCTTTACGCGCACCGTGCGTCGAGATGAAGTATTCCTGAACCGTCAGACCCTCACGGAACGAAGATTTGATCGGGAGCTCGATGATCCGTCCACTTGGAGCGGCCATGAGTCCACGCATCCCTGCAAGCTGCGTAAAGTTTGACGCGTTACCACGGGCACCGGAGTCACTCATCATGAAGATCGGGTTCAAACGGTTGAGGGATTTCATCAGACGAGACTGAATTTCATCCTTCGCGTCATTCCACGATTTAACGACACGCTCATAGCGCTCTTCTTCCGTGATGAGACCACGACGGTACGATTTCATAACGCGGTCAACATTATCTTGTGCCTCGACCAGGATTTCCTGTTTGTCCGGAAGTACGATGATATCGGCGATACCAACCGTAATACCCGCACGTGTCGAGTGTTTGAAACCAAGGTTTTTCATTCGGTCAAGCATGCGGCTCGTTTCAGTCGTTTCAAAACGCTTGAAGACTTCCGCGATGACATTTCCGAGGAATCCTTTTTTGAATGGTTCGATGATCGGACGGCTCTTGATTTCAGCAGCTACATCCGTTCCTTTTTCAAGGAAGTACTGATCAGGCGTTGCTTCCTGCAGATTGCTCATCGATGGTTCATTCAAGTATGGGAACGTCGTTGGGAGGATCTCGTTGAAGATCAACTTACCGACCGTCGTAACCAATAATTTCTCGTTTTGCGCTTCCGTGAATGTCGGGTTTTTGAGAACACCGGCCGGAACTGCAACACGTGTATGGAAGTGGACATACCCATTTTGGTAGGCAATCAACGCTTCGTTCACGGTCGAGAATGTTTTCCCTTCGCCGATTGCGTTTTCACGCTCAAGCGTCAGGTAGTAGTTACCGAGGACCATATCCTGCGATGGTGTAACAACAGGCTTACCGTCTTTCGGGTTCAAGATGTTTTGTGCAGCGAGCATGAGAAGACGGGCTTCTGCTTGCGCTTCTGCTGAAAGTGGTACGTGAACCGCCATTTGGTCACCATCGAAATCGGCATTGTATGCCGTACATACGAGTGGGTGAAGGCGAATCGCGCGACCTTCGACGAGTGTCGGTTCGAACGCCTGGATACCGAGACGGTGAAGAGTCGGGGCACGGTTCAAGAGAACCGGGTGCTCACGGATGACTTCTTCTAATACATCCCAAATTTCAGGTTGAACACGTTCGATTTTCCGTTTTGCACTCTTGATGTTTGGTGCGATGCCACGTGAGACAAGCTCTTTCATGACAAACGGTTTGAAGAGTTCAAGGGCCATTTCTTTCGGAAGACCACATTGATACATCTTCAGGTTCGGACCAACGACGATAACCGAACGACCTGAATAGTCGACTCGTTTACCGAGTAAGTTTTGACGGAAACGTCCTTGTTTCCCTTTCAGCATGTGTGAAAGAGATTTTAATGGACGGTTACCCGGTCCAGTAACAGGACGACCACGACGACCGTTATCAATCAAGGCATCGACTGCTTCTTGCAACATCCGTTTTTCATTCTGAACGATGATGTTCGGAGCGCCAAGGTCCAGAAGACGCTTGAGACGGTTGTTACGGTTGATGACACGACGGTATAAGTCGTTTAAGTCAGATGTCGCGAAACGTCCACCATCAAGCTGGACCATCGGACGGAGTTCCGGTGGGATGACCGGTAATACTTCAAGAACCATCCACTCCGGATTATTGCCTGAGTTACGGAACGCATCGAGGACTTCAAGACGTTTGATCGCACGTGTACGACGTTGGCCTTGAATCATACGAAGATCTTCGCGTAAACCGGCAACTTCTTTTTCGAGTTCAACGTCACGGAGCAATTTACGAACCGCTTCCGCACCCATTTCAGCAGTAAACGAACTACCGAATTTCTCACGGTAAGCACGGTACTCTTTTTCTGAAAGGAGTTGTTTTTTCTCGAGTGTCGATTCGCCAGGATCTGTGACGACGTATGACGCGAAGTAAATGATCTCTTCGAGTGCACGCGGTGACATATCAAGGACGAGACCCATACGACTTGGGATTCCTTTAAAGTACCAGATGTGCGAAACCGGTGCTGCAAGTTCAATGTGACCCATGCGCTCACGACGGACTTTCGACTTGGTTACTTCAACGCCACAACGGTCACAAATGATTCCTTTATAACGGATCCGTTTGTATTTCCCGCAGTAACATTCCCAGTCTTTCGTTGGACCAAAAATCCGTTCACAGAACAAGCCGTCTTTCTCTGGCTTGAGCGTACGATAGTTGATCGTTTCCGGCTTCTTCACTTCCCCGAAAGACCACGAACGGATCTTTTCTGGGGAAGCGAGGCCGATTTTCATATATTCAAATCTATTAACATCTACCAAGGGGTGGACCTCCCTTTCGCTTATTCCTCTTCAGTAACAACTGGTGCGACAGGCGCTTGAACTTCTTCGAGTGCTGGAGTCGCGTTCGGGATGTTGTCCTCGTCGTCGTCTTTCATTTCGATCTCTTCATCTTCAGCAGACATCATCTTAACATCCATACCAAGAGACTGAAGCTCTTTAATGAGAACTCGGAACGATTCCGGTACGCCCGGTTGTGGTACATTTTCGCCTTTAACGATCGCTTCATACGCTTTAACACGACCGATTGTATCATCTGACTTGATTGTCAGGATCTCTTGGAGCGTATAAGCGGCACCATATGCTTCAAGTGCCCATACTTCCATCTCACCGAAACGCTGTCCACCGAACTGGGCTTTACCACCGAGCGGTTGCTGCGTAACGAGCGAGTAAGGACCCGTCGAACGTGCGTGCAGTTTATCATCGACCATGTGGGCGAGTTTGATCATATACATGACACCAACCGAGATGCGGTTATCGAAGGCTTCACCAGAACGTCCATCATAGAGGATCGTCTTAGCGTCGCGGTCCATACCGGCTTCTTCAATCGTTGCCCAAACATCTTCCTCACGTGCACCATCGAATACCGGCGATGCAACTTTGATTCCGAGTTGGCGTGCAGCCATACCAAGGTGAAGCTCGAGCAACTGCCCGATGTTCATCCGTGATGGTACACCAAGTGGGTTCAACATGATGTCGATTGGTGTGCCGTCTGGCATGTACGGCATATCTTCTTCTGGCAGAATACGCGAGATAACACCTTTGTTACCGTGACGTCCCGCCATTTTATCTCCTTCGTGAATCTTACGCTTCTGAACGATGTACGCACGGATCAACTGGTTGACACCAGGTGACAGTTCGTCGCCGTTATCACGATCGAAGATTTTCACGTCAAGGATGATACCGTCGCCGCCGTGTGGTACACGGAGTGAAGTATCACGGACTTCACGTGCTTTTTCACCGAAGATTGCATGAAGCAGGCGTTCTTCAGCCGTCAATTCCGTTACGCCCTTAGGTGTAACTTTACCGACCAGGATATCCCCGTCTTTAACTTCAGCACCGACACGGATGATTCCGCGGTCGTCGAGGTTTTTCAGGGCGTCGTCGCCGACGTTTGGAATGTCACGAGTGATCTCTTCCGGTCCGAGTTTTGTATCACGTGATTCACACTCATACTCTTCAATGTGGATCGACGTGTAGACATCGTCTTTCACGAGACGTTCGCTCATGATGACAGCATCCTCGTAGTTGTAACCATCCCATGTCATGAAACCGACGAGTACGTTACGACCAAGCGCAAGTTCCCCACCGTCCATCGATGGACCATCTGCAAGGATCTCGCCTTTATCGACAGGATCGCCTACTTTGATGATTGGTTTCTGGTTATAGCACGTTCCTTGGTTGGAACGGATGAATTTTTGGATCTTGTAACGGTCCAGTTCACCTTGAACGATGTTGCCATCGACTTCCGTCGTACGACGGACAAGGATTTCACGAGCCGTTACACGCTCAGCGATACCTGAGTGTTTTGCAACAACGGCAGCACCTGAGTCTTTTGCAGACACGTACTCCATCCCAGTCCCGACAATCGGTGATTCCGGGTCAAGAAGAGGCACGGCCTGACGTTGCATGTTCGCTCCCATGAGGGCACGGTTCGAGTCATCGTTCTCAAGGAACGGGATACATGCCGTCGCCGCCGAAACAACCTGCTTCGGTGAAACGTCCATGTAATCGACACGAGGTGGTTCGACAGACAAGTTTTGTCCACGGAAACGTGACAAGACGTGTGTATCTTGGAACGTCTTCTCTTCCGTCAGTAACATGTTTGCCTGCGCGACGACGTAGAGATCCTCTTCGTCGGCCGTCATGTAGTGAATTTCATTCGTGACGACACCCGTTTCCGGATCGACACGACGGTATGGTGCTTCAATGAAACCATACTCATTGACTTTCGCGAACGAAGACAGTGAGTTGATCAGCCCGATGTTCGGACCCTCAGGCGTTTCGATTGGACACATACGGGAATAATGCGAGTAGTGAACATCTCGGACTTCGAAGCCGGCACGCTCACGTGTAAGACCACCGGGCCCAAGTGCAGAGAGACGACGTTTGTGCGTCAACTCGGCAAGCGGGTTCGTTTGGTCCATGAACTGTGACAACTGCGAGCTACCGAAGAACTCTTTAATCGATGCGATAACCGGACGAATGTTGATCAATGCCTGTGGCGTGATCGCATTCTGGTCTTGAATCGACATCCGCTCCTTGACGACACGTTCCATACGGGAAAGTCCGATCCGGAACTGGTTTTGGAGCAATTCACCGACTGAACGGAGACGACGGTTACCGAGGTGGTCGATATCGTCTGTCGTTCCCACTTCATGCAACAAGTTGAAGAAGTAGTTAATCGCAGCAATCATGTCAGCAGGCGTAATATGCTTGATGTCACGATCGATGTTACCGTTACCGATGATATTGATGATGCGTTCACCTTCAGCATCGTCCGGTGCGAACACCTTGATCGACTGCAGGTTGAAGGCTTCGCCTTGTGTTACGCCGCCAGTTGGCGTCGCTTCGATATAACCGACAGATCCTTCAAGGAATGGCAAGACTTTGTCGAGCATGCGACGGTCAAGAACTGTTCCTTCTTCTGCGATTACCTCTCCTGTTTCCGGATCGACAAGCGTTTCCGCAAGTTTCTGCCCGAACAGACGATTCTTCAAATGAAGCTTTTTATTGATTTTATAACGACCAACGTTTGCCAAATCATAACGTTTCGGGTCAAAGAAGCGCGACACAAGAAGTGCTTTCGCATTTTCTACAGTCGGCGGCTCTCCCGGACGCAGACGCTCATAAATCTCGATGAGGGCTTTTTCCGTCGTTTCTGTATTATCTTTTTCAAGGGAATTACGGAGGTATTCATCATCTCCAAGGAGATCGATGATTTCCTGATCCGTGCCGAAACCAAGAGCACGTAAAAGAACCGTTACTGGAATCTTACGCGTGCGGTCGATTCGGACGTATACGATATCCTTCGCATCTGTCTCAAGTTCGAGCCATGCTCCACGGTTCGGGATGACCGTTGCCGAGAATCCACGTTTACCGTTTTTATCTAACTTATTGTTGTAATACACACTTGGCGAACGAACAAGCTGAGAAACGATGACTCGTTCCGCACCATTAATAATGAATGTTCCCGACTCCGTCATAAGCGGGAAGTCACCCATGAAGACTTCTTGTTCCTTCAATTCACCCGTCTCTTTGTTTTGAAGACGGACTTTTACGCGTAGTGGTGCCGAATAGGTCACATCGCGCTCTTTTGATTCATCAATCGAATACTTCGGCTCTCCGAGCGAGTAATCGATGAATTCTAATACGAGATTTCCCGTGAAGTCGGAAATCGGCGAGATATCATGAAACATCTCACGAAGACCTTCCCGCAGGAACCATTCGTATGAATTCGTTTGAATCTCAATAAGGTTTGGAAGTTCTAAAACTTCGCTGATACGTGCATAGCTTCTTCTCTGACGGTGACGACCGTACTGAACAAGTTGACCAGTCAACTGATTCACCTCTCAGACCCAGTTCTTCTTCTTGAGAAGGACGGGTGTAATATCGAACATTGAAGCCATTTTTTGACCGATAAGCGCAAAAAAGCGACGTCTTGTCTACTCAATCATCTGTAGTCGAGAACGCCAGCTGCTTCAAACTGCTTATCCAAAAATCACTCCAATGGCATTTTATAATACTATCATAGACAATAGACAAGGTCAACGACAAATCACTCGATTTGTCAAGACCGAATTGATTTAAATATCAAATACCCTTTATCCCGGGCAACCGTTTCACACGAACCAAACACTTCTTCCATCAACTTCTTCGCTGATGGTCCGCCTTGTTTCTTTTGAATGACGACCCATAACGCTCCGCCGACTTCCAAATGATCATACGCTTCCCGTAAAATCCGGTGAACAACGGTTTTTCCTGCGCGAATCGGTGGATTCGTCACGATCGCTGCAAACGTCTGATCAACCACGCCAGCATATCCGTCACTTACACCGGTCGTCACGGAAACACCATTCGCACGTGCATTGTCAGCCGCAAGCTCAAGCGCCCGCTCGTTTACATCAACCAAAACCGCTTCCCGTCCCGTCGTCTTCGCAAGCGAAATACCCATCGGTCCGTATCCACAGCCGACATCTAGAATCGGTCCGGCTATCTCCGGCTCAACAAATGCTTCTATTAGAAGACGCGAACCAAAATCAACGCCGCCTTTTGAAAAGACACCATGATCCGATGTAAAACGGAATGTTTCACCGCGTAATATAAATTCCCACGACTTTGGATCCCGTTTCGAGGAGGGATCATTGGTGTAATAATGATCTGACATGTTTCCTTCCCCTCTCTGTTTAAAGTTGAAAACAAAAGAAGCCCGCAAAGCGAGCTTCTTTTGTTTTACGGAAGAAGAAAATTACTTAACTTCTACAGTAGCGCCAGCTTCTTCAAGCTTAGCTTTGATTGCGTCAGCGTCTTCTTTCGAAACGCCTTCTTTAACTGGAGCTGGAGTTCCGTCAACGAGTGCTTTCGCTTCTTTAAGACCGAGGCCTGTCAATTCGCGAACTGCTTTGATGACGTTGATTTTACCAGATCCTGCGTTTGTGAGGATAACGTCGAATTCAGTTTGCTCTTCAGCTGCTGCTGCGCCTGCACCTGCTGCTGCTACTGGAGCTGCTGCTGATACGCCGAATTCTTCTTCGATTGTTTTTACGAGTTCGTTAAGTTCAAGAACAGTCATGCCCTTGAGGTCTTCGATAAATTGCTCTTTGTTGAAAGCCATTATGGTTTTCCTCCTTTGATTTAACCCGCGTTGGGGTGTGAAAAATTGTGTGTTTGCCTATCCCGCTAAGCGGACATTAAGCAGATTGTTCTTCTTTTTGCTCTGCAATTGCGTTCGTTGCCACCGCAAGACCACGGATTGGCGCTTGAAGCACGCTGAGAAGCATCGAAAGGAGACCTTCGCGTGATGGAAGTTCCGCAAGGGCTTTGACATCTTCTACTGAAGTGACTTTGCCTTCGATGATACCACCTTTAAGCTCAAGAGCTTTGTGGTCTTTCGAGAAGTTGTTTAAGATCTTAGCTGGAGCGATAACGTCTTCATTGCTGAAGGCGATCGCAGTAGGACCTGTAAAGACTTCGTCAAGACCCTCAAGATTGCTTTGAACTGCAGCACGGCGGAGGAGACCGTTTTTGTAAACTTTGAATTCAACACCCGCTTCGCGGAGTTGTTTACGAAGTTCTGTTACTTCGTCTACTGTGAGACCACGGTAGTCGACGACGATTGTTCCAGCGCTCGCTTGCATTTTCTCAGCGATCTCAGATACGAGATCCGCTTTGACAGCGATAACTTTTTCGTTTGCCATTTCTGTTGCACCTCCTGGTAAATGGAATGTACCGGTGCGAGGGGCTGCTCGATTTCAAATAAAAAGCCTCCGTCTGCCAGGCAGAGGAGGCGTAATCGTCAAAAAGGATACCTGAACAAACAGGCTCTCTGAGCAAGAACACCTCGGAAGGGTTTATGCTCAATCGATGAGCACCTTCTGTCTACGGTATGTCGAATATATCAACGTTTTATACTGTAACAGCGTTCTTAGAACGTTGTCAAGTTCGTTTTAGACGAAATTATTTCGCGAAGTCAGCTGCAGATACTTTTACACCAGGACCCATTGTTGAAGCGATCGCGATGTTTTTAAGGTAAACACCTTTAGCAGTAGCAGGCTTAACTTTAACGAGTGTTTCGATAACTGTGTTGATGTTCTCAACCAATTTAGCGTCATCGAATGATTTTTTACCGACAGGAACGTGGATGTTACCTGATTTGTCGACACGGTACTCAACTTTACCAGCTTTGATATCGTTGATTGCTTTTGTGACGTCAAATGTAACTGTTCCTGTTTTCGGGTTAGGCATGAGGCCTTTAGGTCCGAGAACACGACCGAGTTTACCAACTTCACCCATCATGTCAGGTGTCGCAACGATAACATCGAAGTCGAACCATCCTTGTTGGATTTTAGTGATGTACTCAGAATCACCAGCGAAGTCTGCTCCAGCAGCTTCCGCTTCTTTTAATTTCTCACCTTTAGCAAAGACGAGAACTTTTTGTGTTTTACCAGTACCGTGTGGCAATACGACTGCTCCACGGATTTGTTGATCTGCTTTCTTCGGATCGACTCCGAGACGAACAGCAAGTTCGATTGTTTCATCGAATTTCGCAGTTGCAGACTTTTTAGTCAAGTCTACCGCTTCTGCGAGTTCGTATGAAACCGTACGATCGATAAGTTTAGCAGCTTCTTTATACTTCTTACCCATTTTAGGTTCCTCCTTTGTGGTTGTGCGGAAAATCCTCCCACATAATGAAAGGGTAGCAAGGCTTCAAGTAACTATCCGCCTGCGACCCTCATCGTTGTTCATTGCAATCAAAAGACTCAGTCTTCGATTACGATACCCATAGAACGTGCAGTACCTTCAACCATCAACATCGCTGTTTCAACAGATGCTGCGTTGAGGTCTGGCATTTTCGTTTCAGCGATTTCGCGAACTTTGTCACGTTTGACAGTCGCTACTTTCTTACGGTTAGGCTCGCCTGAACCGCTCTCGATTCCAGCTGCTTTCTTCAAGAGAACTGCTGCTGGTGGAGTTTTAGTAATAAACGTAAATGAACGATCTTCAAAAACCGTGATGACTACAGGAATAATCAAGCCGGCTTGGTCTTGTGTACGAGCGTTGAACTCTTTACAGAAGCCCATGATGTTCACACCTGCTTGACCGAGTGCCGGTCCAACTGGTGGAGCTGGGTTTGCTTTGCCCGCAGGAATTTGAAGTTTAACTAGTTTCATAACCTTCTTCGCCACGAGACACACCTCCTTAATTCTTTAATGTGGTTTAATTGGACGTTGCGCGTCCTCCCACTCATTCTATTCGACGAGTAATTTACCGAAATAAGCACAACATCAAACAGGAAAAATTGTACCATTAAAACAAAAGTTTCGCAATAGGAAACTTAATCTATTTTCTCAACTTGTGAGAAATCAAGCTCTACTTTCGTTTCACGACCGAACATATCGACAGAAACCTTCATTTTTTCCGTTTCCGTGTCAAGCTCTTCGACCGTTCCTTCCAAGTTCTCAAACGCACCTTCTTTGATCCGAACAATTTGTCCCATCGTAAAGTCGTAACGACTCTTCATGTCGACAAGTCCCATTGATCCAAGAATGTTTTCTGCTTCTTCCGGAAGAAGTGGTGTCGGTTTTGAACCGCCGCCGACCGAACCGAGAAAACCTGTGACGTTCGGTGTGTTACGGACGACATACCAAGAATCATCCGTCATGACCATTTCCACGAGTACATAACCCGGGAAGATCTTGATTTCACGTTCCTTGATTTTCGTTTCACCCTTTTTATTTGTTACTTCTTCCTGTACCGTTTCGATCGGAACGAGTACACGGAAGATCTTCTCGTCCATGTTCATAGACTCGATCCGACGCTCAAGGTTTGCCTTGACGTTGTTTTCGAATCCAGAGTACGTTTGGACAACAAACCACTGCTTATCCATGGTACGTCACCTCTTCTTTTTACTTAATCAACCAACTCATGAATGCGCTGAGCCCTGAATCGACACCGAAGATGAAGACACCCATGAAAATGACCATACCAATTACAGTCAGTGTATACTTCGTCAGTTCTTTTCGTTTTGGCCAGCTCGTCTTTTTCAGTTCATTCCATACGTCACGCAAAAATTTCATCGTACTTTCCCTCCAGGATGTATTAAATCGGGATAGATGAAGCCTTATTTCGCTTCTTTATGAATCGTATGCGCGTTACAGCGGCGACAGAACTTCTTCAGTTCCAAGCGGATGCTGACATCCTCTTTTTTCATCGTCGTGTAGTCGCGGGCACCGCAAATATCACAAGCAAGGCCTACTCTCTTCGCCATCTCAAACGACCTCCTTCTTTGCCACTCTTTCTCTTCAAGAAGAGAACCCTCTTCGAAAAAAGAGCGTAAAAAAAAACGCCTATGAGCGGCGTCTCGCTAGTAAGGCGCTATTTATACAGTAGCACACCCGGATTCAGTGGTCAATCCACCTCTCGGTCAGACCGTCAGTTTTCGTGCTTCGAGATACCGTTCCAGTTTTTTCTTTACTCGTTGAAGGGCATTATCGATCGACTTGACATGACGATCGAGATCATCCGAAATTTCTTGATAGGTTCTTCCGTCGAGATAAAGTGCCAGAACCTTTCGTTCAAGATCACTGAGAATCTCATCCATCTTATTTTCAATATCCGCATACTCTTCCCGGTTGACGATCAATATCTGTGGATCCGACGGTGCCGTCGACGTAATGATATCGAGCAGTGTTCGTTCCGATTCATCATCATAAATCGGTTTATCGAGCGAGATGTAAGAATTAAGCGGAATATGTTTTTGACGTGTTGCCGTTTTAATGGCTGTGATCATTTGCCGCGTGATGCACAGCTCGGCAAATCCTTTGAAAGAAGCCAGCTTATCCGTCCGGTAATCCCGTACCGCTTTGTATAGACCGATCATGCCTTCTTGAATGATGTCTTCCCGGTCTGCTCCGATTAAGAAGTAAGACCGTGCCTTTGCGCGCACGAAGTTCCGATACCGCTCGATCAGAAATTCAAGCGCATCACTGTTGTCAAATACCTTCGCTTGCTCTACAAGCGCCTCATCGGTCATGCACTCAAACTGGTCGAACGAAACCAAACTCATCCTTCATCCCTCCAACCTTCTCTAGCCAACTAATCGATTGTTTCTAATTATACAATAATTTCCTATCCTACGACAATTAAAATTGGCATGACCTCTTTTTGTCTGGTCCAATCGTGCACCGAAGTGATACGTGAAAGATTAAAAAAAAGCGGATTCTACGATTGAATCGTAAATCCGCTTCGAATTTCTTCATGAATCTGAATTTTTACGCCGCCGGATTTCTTCAAGACGTTCAATGACATCGGCCGGCAGATCGATTGTCGAACGTGGTTGTTTACTAGTCTTCGACGTAATCGTCTGCCCGCGGATGACTGCGACTGCTGCCTTCCAGTCCCGGCGTAATTCCTGCGCTGAGATGCGGAGAGCGCCAAGCGTGAAAATCACCCACTGCTCGGTGAAGTCGTTTGTCGCGACGGTCAACTTGACCCGGATATCCTGCAACCATTCCGCCGCTGTTTTTTCAATCCATTCATCCGCTGTTTCGTTTTCCCGTGTATAAATGACTTCGATGCCGCTTTTCTTGATTCGGGATTCTCGTCCCGGTTGCAAGTAGGCATCAAAGACAATCGTCACACTGATTCCTGTGACGGCTTGGTACTCGGCCATCGCATCGACCAATCGTTCCCGTGCTAATTCAAAATCCTGCTCCCGCAATGTCCGGAATTCCGGCCATGCGCCAATGATATTGTAGCCATCAACGATCAGACGGTCGTATTTCATCGCGAATACGGCTTTCTCGTCCGGTAGACCTCATACAACAATAACGAGGCTGCGACCGATGCATTGAGTGATGTGACGTGTCCTGCCATCGGGAGATGAACAAGGAAATCACATTTTTCACGGACGAGCCGGCTCATGCCTTTCCCTTCACTGCCGATGACGATTCCAAGCGGCATCGTTCCGTCGAGCGTCCGGTAGTCATCGCTCTCACGGGCATCCGTTCCAACGAACCAGATCCCTTTTTTCTTTAAGTCTTCCATCGTCCGGGTTAGATTCGTCACACGAACGACCGGAATGTGTTCGATTGCTCCCGTCGAAGCTTTTGCGACGACTTGTGTCAATCCGACAGACCGGCGTTTCGGAATAATGATCCCGTGGGCACCGACGGCATCTGCCGTCCGTAGAATCGATCCGAGATTATGCGGGTCTTCGAGTTCATCGAGTAAAATCATCAACGGCGTCTCGTCTTTCTTTTCCGCCAGTGCAAAAATATCATCAAGTTCCGCGTATTCGTATGCAGCAACGGCAGCCACGACACCTTGGTGGTTGTCACTTCCCGTCAGACCGTGTAATTTCGAACGTGGAACGATTTGTGTCTGGACACCTGCTTCTTTCGCCATCGCATGGATAACGGCAAGCGGTCCTTTTTGCTGTCCTTCTTGGATGAAGAGCTTGTTCATCTCACGACCTGTCCGCAACGCTTCGAGAACCGGATTACGACCGTATAAGAAATCTTGTCCTTCTTCGAGCGGTTCGATTACGATCGTCTCTTCTTGTTTTGGTTCAATTTTTTTCTGTTTTGCTTTTTCGCCATACGGCTTGTCGCCTTTCGGTTTACGCGCCGGTTGGAACGACTTATTTTCCGTCCGTTGCTTCGGCTTCGAGTAATTCGAACGCTTGTCCGATGAGTTCTTCAAGACGATCCCCTCCTTCTGCAAGATAGATATATCCTAACAAAGCTTCAAACGCCGTTGCGTAACGGTACGTATGGACGTCCGTACTTTTCGGAACGGAACCTGATTTAGCGTTCTTCCCGCGCCGGACGACGGCCTGTTCTTCTTCTGTTAACGTATTTTCATTTAACCAGTGTGTCACGACGAAAGCTTGCGCCTGCGCGCGGACATACCGGATGGCCGCTTGATGCAACTCACCCGGTTTAACGAATCCCTTTTCAAGCAACCGTTCCCGAACGTGCATTTCGTAGACGACATCACCCATATAAGCGAGCGCCAACGCATTTAATTGTTTGTAGTTCTTCATCCGCGCTTCCACCGCATCCCTTGCGCTGTATCCTCAAGCAAGATGCCTTGGTCGCGCAGTTGATCACGGATTGCGTCTGCCCGGGCGAAGTCCCGTTCTTTACGCGCCGTGTCACGATCACGAATCAACTGTTCGACTTCTTCATCAAGCAACCCTTTATCGACCGTCAATGTCACTCCAAGGACCGTCGACAGTTCTTCGAAAACAGCCAGGAATTGCTCCAGCACGTCGGTCGCCACTTGGTCTTCACCGAGATATAGATTCGCCTCTTTTGACAAGTCAAAGAGATCGGTCACAGCATTCGCCGTATTGAAATCGTCGTCCATCGATGTAATGAAATGTTGTTTGATTTCAGCAATGCGGTTCAGCCATTTCTCATTGGCTGTTCCGAGATTAGCCGTCATCGCCAAGCGATGTTCGATGTTTGCGACCGATTCCCGGATTCGTGCCAACCCGTTTGCTGCCTGATCAATCAATTCACGGCTGTAGTTGATCGGATGACGGTACTGGACCGACAGCATGAAGAAACGTAAGACCATCGGATCAACGGCTTGAATCGCTTCATGAACCGTCAGGAAATTGCCGAGTGATTTCGACATCTTTTCATTTTCAATGTTAAGGAAGCCGTTATGCATCCAGTAGTTCGCAAACTTCTGTGAATTGCAGGCTTCTGATTGAGCAATCTCATTCTCGTGGTGCGGGAATTTAAGGTCCTGCCCACCGGCATGAATATCAATCGTGTCCCCGAGATACTTTTTCGCCATCGCCGAGCACTCGATGTGCCAGCCGGGACGTCCTTCTCCCCACGGACTCGTCCATGCCGGTTCACCCGGTTTTGCCGCTTTCCATAACACGAAATCGAGGGGATCTTCTTTTTTCTCGCCGACTTCAATCCGCGCACCCGAGCGAAGTTCATCAATCGACTGTTGACTCAATTGACCGTAATCTTCAAAACTACGTGTCCGGAAGTAGACATCTCCGCTTGACGCATACGCATTTCCTTTTTCGACAAGCACTTCGATGAAGGCGATGATATCATCCATCGTTTCTGTGACCAACGGATGAATATCCGCTTTTTGGACATTCAACGCACCGGTATCCGCGTGGTAGGCTTCGATGAATCGTTTCGTCAAAGCGTGGTAATCTTCTCCGAGTTCATTCGCCGTCCGGATGATTTTATCATCGACATCCGTGAAGTTCGAGACGTACTTGACTTCGTAGCCCCGATACGTAAAGTAGCGGCGGACCGTATCAAACACGATGGCCGGACGGGCATTTCCGATATGGATGTAGTTGTAGACGGTCGGTCCACAGACATACATCTTGACCTTTCCTTCTTCGAGCGGCTTAAATGGTTCCTTCTTTCCGGTCATGCTGTTGTACAGTTGTATCATGGCGGTGTCCTCCTTTTATTCGTTCAATCTCACGTTTTAATTGTTCAAGTTCCAGTTCAATCCGTTCCTGGCATTCACGAACCGGATCAGGTAATTGATGATCGAGCGGTGCGTCGACTTTTATTCCATCTTGTATCACGACACGTCCGGGAATTCCGACGACCGTCGCATTTGACGGCACATCTTTTAAAACAACAGAGCTTGCTCCAATCTTGGATGAATCCCCAATCGTGATATCACCGAGCACTCGTGCACCGGCTGATACGAGGACACCGTTTCCGAGTGTCGGATGCCGTTTGCCCGTTTCTTTCCCTGTTCCCCCGAGTGTCACACCTTGGAATAAGGTGACATCATCACCGATAATCGCCGTCTCACCGATGACGACTCCCATACCATGATCGATGAATAAACGTCGGCCGATCGTCGCACCGGGATGAATCTCGATTCCTGTCAGAAACCGACTGAATTGAGACAGCATTCGTGCGGGTAAATGCAGATTTAGTTTCCACATCCGATGAGCCAGCCGGTGCATCCAGACAGCGTGCAACCCGGGATAGGTCAAGACGACTTCCGTCGCACTCCGGGCAGCCGGATCCTGCTTAAATACGTTGCGGATATCTTCGCGCATCCGTGTCATGTTTGTTCTCCTCTCCATAAGAAAAAGCGCCTCCGTGCATCGCTGCACAGAGACGCCAATCAGCGCGGTCCCACTCTGTTTGGATGAATCGATCATCCCTCTCCGGTCCGTTAACGCCGGAGATACGTCTACGCCTACTCTCACTGATTTCGGGCAGCACTCAGAGGGGCATTTCGAAACGCGTCTGTTCAAGCTCTCTCACCATTCAAGCTTGTCTCTGGATAACAGCCATCGTTTCTACTTTCCTCATCTACGCTTTATTTTATGCGTCTAGACGCGCAAGTACGCGGTCTTTTCCTAATAGTTGAATCGTGTTCGGAAGCTCTGGTCCGTGTGTATGTCCTGTCGTAGCGACACGGATTGGCATGAACAGATTTTTCCCTTTTTGTCCGGTTGCTTTTTGGGTCGCTTTAATGGCTCCCTTGATAGCTTCCGGTGTCCATTCTTCAAGTGTCCGCAACTGGTTTGCGAATTCACTCAAGACTGCAGGAACTGTTTCTCCTGCCAAGACAGTATTTGCTTCTTCATCATACACCAGTTCATCCTCAAAGAACATCTCTGAAAGCTCAACGATTTCTGCACCGTGTGTCATCTGTTCCCGGTATAATCCGACCAAATTTTGTGCCCAGACAAACTCTTCTTCCGTCGGTTCGCTTGAAACACGTCCCGCGTCTTGCAGGAACGGCAGGCTTGCTTCGAATACTTCTTCGAATGACTGGTGTTTCATGTATTGACCGTTGATCCAAGCGAGCTTTTGTTGGTCAAAGACAGCTGGACTCTTCGACAGACGAGAGGCGTCAAAAATTTCGATGAACTCTTCTTTTGTAAAGATTTCCTGTTCACCGACCGGCGACCAGCCAAGCAACGTCACGAAGTTGAGTAATGCTTCCGGCAAGTAGCCGAGATCTTTATACTGCTCGATGTATTGGATGATCGACTGATCACGTTTCGACAGTTTTTTGTGTTCTTCATTGACGATCAACGTCATGTGACCGAATGTCGGGTACTCCCAACCGAATGCATCATAAATCATCATCTGCTTCGGTGTGTTCGAGATATGGTCGTCTCCACGCAACACGTGACTGATAGCCATCAAGTGGTCATCGATGACAACAGCGAAGTTGTACGTCGGGATACCGTCTTTTTTGACGATGACCCAATCTCCGAAGTCTTTTGATTCGAACGAAACGTCTTCTTTGACGATATCATTCCACGTGTATGTGACGCTTTCCGGAACACGGATCCGAATCGACGGTGTCCGGCCTTCTGCCACAAACGCCTCTTCTTGTTCTTGCGTCAGATTACGGTGTGCACCTGAATAACGGGGTGCTTCGCCGCGGGCGATTTGTGCTTCCCGTTCTGCTTCGAGTTCTTCTGATGTCATGTAGCAGCGGTACGCTAATCCTTTTTCAAGTAACTCGTCTGTGTATTTTTTATACAGATCAAGCCGCTCCATTTGGAAGTAAGGACCATAGTCGCCACCGCGACCCGGACCTTCATCCCAGTCGATGCCGAGCCACTCCAGATACTTCATCTGACTTTCCACACCACCATCGATGTTTCGTTTCTGATCCGTATCCTCAATTCGTAAAATCATCTTGCCGCCTGCGTGTCGCGCAAACAGGTAGTTGAACAATGCTGTTCGGGCATTTCCAATATGAAGGTGTCCCGTTGGACTTGGTGCATAACGTACACGTACTTCTGCCATTACCGATCCACTCCTTTAGTCTAAAATTCGCTTAACTAGTATACCTTATTCTTCGATTCGTTTCAGCAAAATCACAGCCTGACATGCGATTCCTTCTTCGCGCCCGGTAAAGCCGAGCCATTCCGTCGTCGTCGCCTTGACATTGATCTGTTCGATATCCGCTTCAAGCAGTTCCGCAATTCGTGCCCGCATCGTATCGATATACGGACGTAATTTCGGCGCTTGAGCAATGACTGTCGCGTCTAAATTGCCCAGTTCATAACCTTGTGCTTTAACGAGCGCATAGACGTGTTGCAATAACTTCGCTGAATCCGCGTCTTTAAATTCCGGATCCGTATCCGGGAAGTGTTTCCCGATATCACCGGCTGCGATGGCACCGAGTGCCGCGTCAGCAATTGTATGTAACAGGACATCGGCGTCCGAATGACCGAGCAACCCTTTCGTGTGCGGAATCTCAATTCCACCTAAAATCAGTTTCCGATCCTCTGCAAAGGCATGTACATCAAAACCTTGTCCAATTCGAATCATCATCATTTCCCTCGTTTCGTTAGAATGGCTTCTCCAAATAATAAATCATCCGGTGTCGTCACTTTAATGTTCTCATATTGTCCGGTGACCCAGGTCACCGTTCCTCCGTCCCATTCTATCAAACTTGCGTCGTCCGTACCTATAAATTCCGTTGCCGCTTTTGCATGGGCGGTTCGAATCGTCTCTAATGTAAAGGCTTGTGGCGTCTGAGCTGCCAGCAACTGATCCCGCGGGACTGTCTCGACAATTGAGTCGCCCTCAACCCGTTTGACGGTATCCTTGATCGGAACACCTAAAATTGCAGCCCCGGTCTGTTCGGCTGCTTCGACGACCTGCTGAATCGATTCGATTGTCACGAACGGCCGTGCTCCGTCATGAATTAAGATGATACCAGGTTCCGTAACCGCCTCTAGTCCACACTTTACACTTTCCTGGCGTTCACGTCCGCCTGGAACGAGACGGATCGGCGTCTTGTATGGTTCAGTGATGCGTTCAAACCATGATTGCTCCGCTGGATTAATTGCAAGAATGATTTCAAGACAGGCAGGATCCTGTTCAAAGACATCGAGTGTCCATTCGATGATGGAACGGTTTCGTAACGTCAGCATCAACTTGTTTCGATCGGCGCCCATCCGCTTGCCTGCTCCGGCGGCCGGAATCACAATCCGATATGTGTGTTCTTTCATCTAGTTCCCTCTTTTCTCATAAGTAAAGACTGCCAAAATCATTTTTGGCAGTCTGTCGTTTATTTTTCTTGGGGTTTCGCAAAGATCATACGTCCTGCAGACGTCTGTAAAACACTGGTCACGACGACACCAATTGTCTTCGAAATCAAATGTTTTCCTTCTTCGACGACGACCATCGTCCCGTCTTCCAAATAAGCAATTCCCTGTTTTTGTTCTTTCCCCTCTTTGATGACAAGAACCGTCATCTCTTCACCGGGAATCACCACTTGCTTGACGGCATTCGCCAAATCATTGATGTTTAAAACACGAACGTTCCGGACTTCACACACTTTGTTCAAGTTATAGTCATTTGTCACGACGATACCTTTGATCAATTCAGCAAGCTTAATCAATTTGATGTCCACTTCCGGGACGTCTTCAAAATCACCGTCATAAATCTCGACTTCCATGCCGGGAATCGATTGGAGTTCTTTGAGGACATCCAGCCCACGCCGTCCGCGGTTTCGCTTCAGCGTGTCCGATGAATCCGCGATATACTGTAACTCACCGATGACGAATTGCGGGACAATCAGTTTGCCTTCGACAAATCCGGTTTTCGCAATATCGGTAATCCGACCGTCGATGATGACACTCGTATCGAGGACTTTACTGTTTGATTTTTCGACAACAACAGGCTCTGCCGCCTTTTTCTCTGTCTGATTATTATTGTTACGTAAGAAGACTTTTGTCAGTTCGTGACGCTTCCGGTAACCGACCGTAAATCCGAGATACCCGAACAGGACTGCGACAATCATGGTTAACACATTACTCAGTAACGGAATACCGACAAGTTCAATTAGCATACTGACGAGAAAGGCCATGACGAGACCAACTAATAAGCCGAATGTGCCGAAAAATAAATCGGCGACAGGTGCTTTCACTAACTTTTCTTCTAAAAACCGGAGAAGTCGAATCACAGAATCCGTAATGAATAATCCAATTAATAAAAATATGAGTGCACCAATCGTTCCTGTAACGTATGTGGTCATCAACCATTCCGGGAAAGCCATCTTCGTCGCTGCTTCAATCAGTTGAAATAATTCAGGAAGCAACAAGATACCAAGCGCAAGACCTAATAACGCAAAAAAGATCCTGATGACAATTTTCAATCTTCCCACCTCCTTTTATTATTTTAAGTTCATTGTAACATGTATTTATTTGAATCACCTACGGCTTAAGGTGGGGAAACTGTTTACAATTCCTTAACACCTTCCCCATCTTTTCCCGTAGTTGAAACTGTTTAGAAAGGAATGGTTTCCCGCAGTGCTTCATCTACACTCTCCACCCCGATTACCGTAATCCCGGGCGGATAGGTCCACCCACCAAGGTTGTTTTTCGGAATAATGGCACGGGTAAAGCCAAGCTTCGCCGCTTCAGCGACTCGTTGCTCGATGCGTGATACGCGTCTGACTTCTCCGGTCAATCCCACTTCCCCGATGACGACATCTGTCGGTCGGGTCGGTTTATCCCGGAAACTGGAGGCGACCGCGACACAAATTGCTAAATCGATGGCCGGTTCATCCAGTTTAACCCCACCTGCTGCCTTAAGATAGGCATCTTGCGTCTGAAGCAACAATCCTGACCGTTTCTCTAGGACAGCCATCAGCAAGGCGACTTTATTCTGATCGATACCTGTCGCCATACGACGCGGATTCCCGAACGAAGTCGGGGAAATCAGTGCTTGTAATTCCACCAAAACTGTTCGTGTTCCTTCCATTGAAGCTACAATCGTTGACCCGGATACACCGGACGTCCGTTCTTCGAGGAAAATCTCCGATGGATTCAAGACTTCTTCAAGCCCTGATTCCCGCATTTCAAAAATTCCGATTTCATTCGTCGAACCAAATCGGTTTTTAACCGCCCGTAAAATCCGGAACGTATGATGACGTTCCCCTTCAAAATACAGAACAGCATCTACCATATGCTCGAGTAGACGCGGTCCGGCAATCGATCCCTGTTTTGTCACGTGACCGACAATGAAGATGGCAATTCCGCGACTCTTGGCGATTTTCATCAGCATCGCTGTACACTCCCGCACTTGCGTGACACTGCCCGGCGCAGATTGAATTTCGTCAATGTAAACCGTTTGGATGGAGTCGATGATCAGGAAGGCCGGATTTTCTTCATCGACGACCCGTTCAATCATATTCATGTCCGTCTCACTCAAGACAAACAAGTCCTGCGTCGGCAACCCGAGTCGTTCCGCGCGTAATTTCGTTTGTTTAAGCGATTCTTCTCCTGAAATGTACAGGACTTTTTCTCCACGCGCCGCAAGACGTGCACTGGTCTGAAGTAAAATCGTCGACTTCCCGATTCCCGGATCACCACCGACAAGAACCATCGAGCCAGGTACGATACCACCGCCGAGGACCCGGTCAAATTCACCGCTGCCCGTGAAAACACGGCTTTCTTCTTGTGACAAGATATTAGATAAACGTTCCGGTTTTAACTGTTTTGTCGTCGTGTGCACGAAAGCAGAACCCCGCCGTGCCTTTTTCTCTTCGACAACTTCTTCGACCATCGTGTTCCATTCACCACAGCCGGAGCAACGGCCCATCCATTTCGGAGATTCCGTTCCACAACTCTGGCAGACAAATTTCGTCTTTAGTTTAGCCAAGTGATCCATCCTTTCTCTTTATCAAGAAAAAAAGTCCAGCTTTCGCCTCATACTTGCGAAAGCTGGACCCTGTTGATCAATTATTCGGTCGTTGCCGGTTCAGCTTGATGACGACGGACGATGAATTCTCCATCTTCGACATCAAGTGCCACCCGCTCACCTTTTTGAATATCACCGGCAAGCAAGGCTTCTGACAAACGATCCTCTGCTTCCCGTTGAAGGGCACGACGGATTGGACGGGCTCCGTATTCCGGATCATATCCGATATCCGCGATTTTCGAGAGCGCGGCCGGTGTCAACTCGAAGTGAACTTGTTGTTCAGCAAGTCGTTGTTCCAGTGTTTTCGCCATCAACTTCACAATTTCTTCGATGTGTTTCTTCTCAAGTGAGTGGAAGACGATTGTTTCGTCAATCCGGTTCAAGAATTCAGGACGGAAGGCTTTTTTCAGCTCATCCATGACTTTCCCCTTCATGTCTGTATACTCACGATCCGTATCATCCGAAACCGCAAAACCAACGTATTTGTTGCGTTTGAGTGCACTTGCTCCGACGTTTGACGTCATGATAATGATCGTATTTCGGAAGTCGACTGTCCGACCTTTTGAATCCGTCAAGCGACCATCGTCAAGCACTTGAAGTAGAATGTTGAAGACTTCAGGGTGTGCTTTCTCAATTTCATCGAGCAAGATGACGGAGTATGGTTTCCGGCGCACTTTCTCCGTTAACTGACCGCCTTCTTCATATCCGACATATCCCGGAGGAGAACCGACAAGACGACTTGTCGCGTGTTTCTCCATGTACTCGGACATATCGATCCGGATGATGGCGTCCTCGTCACCGAACATCGCTTCCGCGACTGCCCGGGCAAGTTCCGTTTTACCGACACCGGTTGGTCCGAGGAAAATGAATGAACCGATCGGACGTTTTGGATCTTTTAGGCCCGCCCGTGCACGACGGATGGCTTTTGAAATTGATTTAACAGCTTCGTTTTGACCGATGACACGTCCATGAAGAATTTCTTCGAGACGCAATAAGCGGTCCGTCTCTTCTTCTGCAATCTTCGTGACCGGAACACCTGTCCAGTTCGCGACGACTTGTGCGATGTCGTCTTTCGTCACTTCTAGTTTTTCATTGCCTTGCTTATTCTGCCATTCTTCTTTTAAGCGTTCCAATTCATCTCGTAATTTTTGTTCCGTGTCACGGAGACCGGCTGCTTTTTCGAATTCCTGACTTTGAACGGCTTCGTCTTTATCTTTACGAATCCCTTCAAGTTTCGCTTCTACTTCTTTTAAGTTCGGTGGTGCTGTATATGAGCGTAAACGGACTTTTGAAGCCGCTTCGTCAATCAAATCGATTGCTTTATCCGGTAGGAAACGGTCTGAGATATAACGGTCCGAGAGTGTTACAGCTTCTTGGATCGCTTCATCCGTGATGGTGACCCGGTGGTGGGCTTCATAACGGTCACGAAGACCAAACAAGATTTGTGTCGCTTCATTCGTCGTCGGCTCAGCGACTTGGATCGGTTGGAAACGACGTTCGAGTGCCGCATCTTTTTCGATGTATTTCCGGTACTCATCCAGCGTTGTCGCTCCGATACATTGGAGTTCACCACGAGCGAGTGACGGCTTGAGGATGTTCGAGGCATCAATCGCCCCTTCCGCTCCACCGGCACCGATTAACGTGTGCAACTCATCGATGAAGAGAATGATGTTTCCAGCCTGGCGAATCTCGTCCATGACTTTTTTCAAACGATCTTCAAACTCACCACGGTACTTCGTTCCCGCAACGAGTGTCCCCATATCGAGTACCATGACGCGTTTATTCCGTAACGTCTCCGGCACTTCGTTATTGATGATTTGTTGGGCAAGCCCTTCAACGACTGCTGTTTTACCAACACCCGGTTCTCCGATCAAGACCGGATTGTTTTTTGTGCGGCGACTTAAGACTTCAATGACCCGTTGGATTTCTTTGGCACGACCGATGACTGGGTCAAGGCGTGTCTCACGTGCCTGTTGCGTCAAGTCACGTGCTAAACCGTCAAGCGTCGGTGTTGCGACACCTGAGCCGGCTTGTGAGGCGTTTGCTGTCGTTTCGCTGTTCCCAAGTAACTGAAGTACTTGTTGACGGGCTTTTGAAAGGCTGATCCCGAGATTGTTCAAGACACGTGCTGCGACACCTTCTCCTTCACGGATTAAACCGAGTAAGAGGTGCTCCGTTCCAACATACGAGTGACCGAGTTTACGGGCCTCGTCCATCGAAAGTTCGATGACTTTTTTCGCACGTGGTGTATAGTGAATCGTTGTCGCACCATCTTGACCGCGACCAATTAAAGCTTCAACTTCCATTTGAATCTTATCTGAACTGAGTCCGAGTGCTGTTAAGGCTTTTGCCGCAATCCCGTCTCCTTCACGTACAAGTCCGAGTAAAATGTGTTCTGTCCCGATATTATGGTGACCAAGACGTACCGCTTCTTCCTGTGCAAGTGCGAGTACGCGTTGAGCACGTTCTGTGAATCGTCCAAACATCATTACGCAAAACCTCCTTGTGTGTGATCCCTGTTTGTCTGTTCGGTTAACATCTCACGAATGACTGTCGCTCGTTCGATGTCCCGTTCTCTTGATGTTAATTGTTTCCCGAAATGCTTTTGTAGAAAACCTGTTTGTAGTGATACAAGCAAATGATGGAACAAGTTTGGCGGCAAAGTGACGGCCAATCCTAGGCTGTCTGCCAAACGGACATCAGATAAGCGTTCGGTTGCTTCCCGCGCCGTAATCAAACGTGCCGATTTTAAGATGCCGTACGACCGGTAAAGTCGGTCTTCTAGTTCTTCTTGATACATCTCCAATAATCCTTTTCTTGCAGCCTGTTCTGCTTCAATTAATGCTTCGACGGCAAATTGATAATCAGTAATCAGCATGTCTTCACTGGCTCCAAGCGTCCGTTGATTCGACAGTTGAAACATTCGCCCGGAAGCATCGCTGCCTTCACCGTACCGTCCACGAATCGCAAAACCTAGCTGCCGCAAGTGTTTGATATACCCTTGAATCTGATTCGTCAACACGAGTCCCGGTAAATGCAACATAACGGATGCCCGAAGACCTGTCCCGACGTTACTCGGACACGTCGTCAAATAACCGAGTGTATCATCAAAAGCGATTTTAAACCGTTCACTGATCAAACGATCCACTTGTTTTGCCACCCGGAATGCTTCTTCTAATTGCAGCCCCGGTAAAAGGGTTTGAATCCGGAAATGATCTTCCTCATTCACCATGACACTGATCTGTTCATCCTCGCTGACGAAAAGTCCGGTCCGTGGATGTGTCGCAAGAGCAGGACTGATTAAATGCTTTTCTACTAAAGCAGTTCTGGTCAACGCATCGACTTGATCGACCCGTCCGAACTGAAATCCTTTTAACCCTGACAATTGGCGTTCCGTTTCGTCAATTAAAGCGTTTGCTTGATTTTCTGGCATTCTGGTCGAAAAAGGATAATGTGCCACGTTTCGGGCCAGTCGAATCCGTGTTGAAACGACAATATCATCATACGGAGCTTGCTGATCCATCTTTTCGCTGAGGGGGTGCGTTAAAAGTTGCTCAAACATGGCGCAAATCCTCCTCCACATCAACAATTTGTTGCTTGATCAGTTCAGCTTCCTCATAATCTTCTGATAAAATCTTTCGGTTCAACTGTTCTTTTAATCGACTCAGCTGTTGAGACAGTCGTTTTTCAACTGACTCTTCTTCCGGTCGTGAACCATAGTGTTTTGTATGACCATGCTGGAACTGACGAATCATTCCGTCTACTTCTTCTTTAAAAAATGAATAACATGTCGCACAGCCAACTTTTCGTATATGCAAAAGATGTTGGCGTGTCATTCCACATGAAGGACAGGCGGTTTCTTGATAGGTTTTCGCGAGTTCTTTTACACAAACGGAACAAAGAATTCGTTCTGTTCCGTCTTGGTCTTGTGGAAGTTTGACACGGACGACGGCTTCTCTTTCACCACACCGTTGACAACGCATACGCATCCCTCCCGTATCACAGCCGTTTAATCGTTTGTAAAATAATCTGCATCAAATGAGCACGCATCCTCCGCTGATCTTCAAGTCCCATCGGCAGGCTTTCCTTTTGTAACAAGGATTGAATTAAAATAGCTTCTCGTCGCGTTAAAAGTTGCTCATTCACCAAACGAATCAGGTAATCTTCCGCCGTTTGTTCTGTTAGATCGTTCTCAATCCAACGACTCATCTCATTTAGTAAATCATGACTATCTAAAATCACGATTTTTTGAATTCGGATGTATCCGCCTCCGCCACGTTTACTCTCGACAAAATACCCTTTTTCAATCGTAAACCGGGTATTGATGACATAGTTAATTTGCGAAGGAACACAATCAAAGCGCTCAGCAATTTCTTGACGTTTGATCTCAATTTTTTTCTCATCATGTAAAATTTGCTTTAAATAGGCTTCGATGATATCTGTGATGTTTTGCATGGGCACCACCTCTCTGACCATCTTTGACTATTATTTGATTTAATAGTAATCATCTTAAAAGTGAATTGCAACCATTTAGTCTTTTCGTTCCGGATACACAAAAAAAACCGACCTGCATTTGCAGATCGGCTTCTT
>NZ_JBHFFC010000009.1:0-36050 GCF_043359615.1 Exiguobacterium sp. S22-S28
AGGTAGGGGGCGTTTACATTCATGAGGTTTGATAACTTTTTCCCGCTGTTTCAAACGTATACCTGTTAAAAAATTTCGCCTGTATGTCTCTTTTGGAGGTGAGATGCTACATTGGTACCGAACGGATAATAGACGTTTTTTCACTTGATTCCTAAATTCTCGAGATAGGTCGTTTTTGCCTTGTCGAGTTTCCGGTAGACGGTCTTCGGGTCTTCAATCCGGACGTACTGGTCCCCCTGCTGTTGATATATACTGTGCTGCGGCGGTTTCTGGTCCGTCGCTGTGCCCGGCACATCATAATATAATTCAATCCAGTCCCCGTCGTCACTCACCTCGATACCGGTCTCTTTCCGCTCGATGGGTGCCTCGTTCTGACGAATAAGTTCTTGATTCTCGAGTTTCAGCACTGTCTCGATGGATTCGTTGAATTTCTTTTGATAGTCTGGCGGCGGATCAGGTTCTCTGAATATGTAAAATACGATCAGCGCGCCCAGACTGACAAGCAGCATCTTTCGAAAGTTCATCTTCCCCCTCCTGTTCGATAGGTCTCAGCTGTTCGTTTCAAACTGACAGGCGATCCGTAAATCAGACCGCTTGTCCCAGCCTTTATCGGTCACCCGTTGTTGAAAGATGGCGTGGCGCGGTAATCCTTTTGAAAACAGCGGGGTTGGACGAATCGTCCGGGTATGTAAATCTTCTGCGCCGTATGCCAGATATAACTGAAACTGATCATTTCTCGTCGCTGCGGCAATCGCCGTCACCGTCTCCGGAAAATGAGCGACGGCGTCGCACGTCGACGTATACGGTGGCAACTCGTTTTTCAGATGCATCCGGGCTTGATTTTTGACCGACCATGGTAGCGGCTTTCTTGATTTCAATAACGCTTCATAGTGTTTTTCCGTCGCTTCCGAGACGTCTGACGCGTCAAAATAAACGACATCGATGTCCTGTTTCTCCGTCAAAGTCAGTCCCCAGATCAAGGACCGGATATAGCCGGCGCAAATCCAGCCATCCGGCAGTCCGAGCCGGTCGACGAGCATTAACTGCTCGCGCAGTGTTTCATTTTCGGATAATGAATTGTAAATTTCGTTTGTTCCTTGCATTGATATGCCCCCATTTAGGTCTTCAGCTTTTTCCACGTCTTCGGATAGGTCCGTAACTCTCTTTTCGTCGGATGCTCGGGATCCAGTTTCTTCCCGCGACGTTCAAGGATTGAATCGGTCATCAAGAGTGCGACGGCGAGTAAAAGATAAACACCGATACTTGTGAAGAACGGCAAGCTCAAGTTCAATACGACCGGCAGGAACAGACCGACCAATACGATGAAACAATAATCAATCACGTACTGGACTTGGATGATCCGCTTCATGTTCCGATTTTCCGTCAGTGCCATATCTCGGTTCACTTCTTGTGAGTGGAGCCGTGCAATCAGTACCAAGGCGACGACGAGCACGGCAAACGGCCAGTAGGAACCTCGGTTGGCGACGATCAATACGATGCTTGTCCCATATAATAAGGCACTCAGTATCCGTTGTTTCATGAGTTGTCGCTTTGCTTCCTGAATGAACGACGTTCGTTCTTGTTTCGTTTTCATGAATCTTCCCCCCTCTTACTTCACTATACATTTTTTAGGAGGTAATAATCTCTTTTATGAAAAAAAGGGAATCGACGATCATAGACCATCCTCCCCTCACAAAGCTTCGATTCACCAAGAAGGTGGGTCGTTCCGGTGATGAATATCCATTTCATGATCGTTTGAATTATACGCCCGATCGTCATGTGTACGGTCACGGTACCCCCGTCGTTTCGCTAAAATCGTAACAATTATCCCGACTACTACAAAAATTCCGATAAAAATCATGATTTCTCCTCCTTTGACAGTCGTTGCTTATTTGAATCCTCGCAGTTATTCATTTTTCCTTTTTACAGGTTAAGGGACTTACTTTCTAAAATACGTTGATGCGACAAAATAGTTCCATAAAAAAGGGAAATAGATTCTTCTTATTCTGAAGTATTATTACGAAATCATTGCATTTGGGAACAATTAACAGTATATTTTGTTTAACTATTCTGATAATTATTACCACACTTTTTTAAAGGAGCGTGTCACATGAAATGGTCTGCCAAGAACAAGCTTTCATTGATCACAGCATCATGTCTCGTCGTCGGTACTTTCGGATTGGTTGCTTCAACGACAGATGTCTTTAAAGATAACATTCCCTCGGTTGCAAGCGAAAAGAAACAAGCGGGCGTCAGTCAAACGGTCACACCGAAAACACTCTCGATTGCCAAACTGATGAAACAAGGTCTTGTCCAAACCTATCCAGGAGATCCTAGTCTCTCGAAATCGACGTTCCGTGTCGACCGCTTGTTAAGCGCTCCACCCAAGTCATTGAATTTAGTGGCAAAGGATGGACATCGGTTTATCACGGTTCCTTTTATCATGGAAGATACTTCTCATCACGATGGTGGGTACAGCGTGTATAAACCCAACCGCTTTACACTGAAAGACGAAACCGGAAAAGAATACGAATCCGTCGATTACGTCAACCGGAGCGAAAAAGCATGGAAAAATACCCATCAGTATTTTGCCCCGTACCGTTCACAAGTGGATGTCGTCTATCAAGTACCGATTAACAAAAAAACCTTTGTTCTGTTTGCCTCAAGTGATGCATTCGCTAAAACACATACCGTTAAAATCGAAGTCGATTAACTTCAACACGCTTGATGCTTCCACGGCGTCAGGTGTGTTTTTACTTACATGCATGCCGAAGGAGTGTGATTGAAATGATCTCTTTTATTTGGAATTCCTGGTGGCGCAACAAGGAGCGGTTCATCCTACTCCTCGTCGGCGTCTTGATCGTCAGTACGGGACTCAGTTATCTGATCGGGACGACGCAAGCGAGCAACGGCACCGTCGTTGATGAACTGCAGAAACGCTGGGGTTCCTCCTATGATATCGTCGTTCGTCCGCCGGACAGCCGCAGTGTGACGGAAGACTTGAAGCTGCTTGAGCCGAACTATATGAGCGGGCTTGACGGCGGCATTACGATGAAACAATATAAAACGATTCAAGAAATGGCTGATGTCGAAGTCGCAGCTCCGATCGCGATGATCGGGAATTATTATGCGGATGCCCAGATTGGGACATTCGATTTCAAAGAACAAGGCTTCTATAAAATCACCATTCAAGACGTTCAGGATACCGGTTTACAGAAAGAACAACAATCCAGTTCATCCTTCTTAGGTGCCGGATGGTCTCCTTCCGAGGGGGATGGCTTGAACCGGGATATTTCACCGCAAGCCTTAGGAAAACAACCGCTGATGGAGTTCGGCAGTGCCACCATGCTTGCCGGAATTGATCCGGAAGCAGAAGCAAAACTCGTCGGTCTTGACCAAGCAACAAAAAAAGCGGCACACAGCCGTTATTTCACAAAAGACGACATCGCGACGGATAACGGAGACGATGTATGGAATATTCCATTGATTTTAAATAGTCACGAATACGTCGATGCCTACCGTAAATATCGTTACGAAAAAGTAGACATTCCTTTGGTTAATGATTCGATGACCGAGACCGTCAATGCCATCATGAAAAAAGGTGGCGCATCGTATCTGAAGACACTTCCGGTGCACCCCGCTAAGGTGTACAAGATCACGACGAGTGAAACCTCGAAAGAGCTCGTCCACGATATTTTAAAAGGAACGGTCCCGTCTAAACCAACCGGAAGCTTCGATTGGATGTATTTAAAGCCGTCTGCCGTCGAATACCAGACACTGACCAGTCCCTATGCTACCCGTTGGCCGTTTGCGTATCAGGTCACACCACAGGAAGTTCCGGAAGACATTCAATTGGCAAAACGAACGATGTATCGAAAAGCACGAACGTTTGGTGATACGTCGATCAATTTAAAATCCGTACCGAAGATGAAGTTAAATTTCATCGGTGTCTTTGATCCACTGAAGCTGAACATTTCAAAGGATCCATTAACCGAGCTGCCGATGGAGACGTACTTCCCGGCGAAAGCCCAATGGGTCATGGACAAAAACGAACGCCCCGTTAATCCGGTCCGCGACGTTAAGCCGACAAATGATCCGTATGACTTCCTGACGAAACCACCGTCGATGCTGACGACACTGGATGCGGCGTTCAAGCTCCGTGGTGATAAAGCCATTTCGGCCATCCGGGTCAACGTCAAAGGGGTCGAAGCCATGAATGAAACAAGCGAAAAAAAATTGCAGGCTGTCGCGCAAGAGATTGAAGACAAGACGGGACTGATTACCGATGTGACACTCGGATCCTCCCCGCAACTCGCCCTGACCCACCTGCCCGGCTTAAAAAATGAACCCGCTTTAGGTTGGGTCCAGCAGCCGTGGATCAAGCTCGGTTCCTCGATGGCGATTTTTCAAGAGGCGAAAGTCGGCATGAGCGGTGTCATCGCGAGTGTGATTGCGGTCGCCCTCGTTTATGTCTTCAGTTCGAATATCATCTTGCTGTATGCCCGCAAAAAAGAATTTGCGATTTTACTGTCGCTCGGCTGGCGTCCGCGTCAGTTGTCAAAGCTGCTGTTTTTGGAAGCGACGCTACTCGGTACCTTCGTCGCCCTCATTTCCTGGACGATTCTCGGGTCGTTCTGGCTGACGACGGATCATCCGATTGCGCTTGGTCGGATTTTGCTGATCAGTCTCGCCGGTCTGTTGATTTACTGGGGCGGGACACTTGTCCCGATGAGCTTAATTCGTCGTATTCAGCCTTTTGAGAGCATGCGCTCCGGTGAAGTCTCAAAAGGCCGTCGACTCGTTCGCTCGCAATCGATTTTCGGGATGAGTCTCAATCAGTTGTTCACGTATTGGCAACGGACCTTGTTATCAATCGTCGCGATCGCCCTACCGACCAGTCTGTTCATCTTCTTTCTCTTCGTGACGTTCCGACTGAAAGGCGTCTTATATGCGACCTGGCTCGGAGAATATGTCGCGCTTGAGGTCGGGACAATGCACTACGTCGCGATGGCAGTCGCCCTCTTGATCGCCATCCTGACGACGACGGAAATCATGTGGCAAAACGTCAATGAGCGGAAACCGCAACTCGCCGTCTTAAAAGCAACAGGTTGGCGCGACGGTTGGATCCGGCTCCTTGTCCTGACGGAAGGTATGTTAACCGGTTTATTCGCCGGTCTGATTGGTCTCCTGATTGCGCTCGCTATGATCGGATATGTCTACAATCAGTTCCCGATCAACGAGCTCTTGTTCCTCAGCGTGATGCTGTTCATCCCGGTCGTGACCGGTGTCCTCGGTGCCTTACTGCCGGCGCAACGGGCGGTCCGGATTACGCCGAATGCTGTGATTGGTGGCGTCGTCGTCAATGCTGAGGCAACGGAACGTCGTTTTAAACTGGCACTCGGCTCGATCGGCGTCGCCTTAGTCGCTGGCGTTTCCAGTCTGTTCTTGTTTGCCTCAAACGAAGATATCACGCAAACACCAAAACAGACGCAGGCGAAGCCGCCTACCGTTCAAACGACAGGTGCGAAAATCGCTGATGTAAGACAAAATGAGTCGAAGAAAACAGCAGCCGTTTCGCAGTCGGAAACTGACAAAAAAATCAAGAAACTGATGAAAAAAGGTATGGTACAGACGACTCCGGGCGGAGAACAGATCAGCAATCAGTTCTTTTATGTCGATCCGCTCATCGAGACACCAAAAGAATTGGATTTAAAAGAAAAACCCGGCTACCGTTTTGTGACGGTTCCAGCGATGATGCAACAAAATCAGGATCCCCGCTCAAAAGGTACCGTATCCAATTATCGACCGAGCACCTATGCGATGACCGCTCCTGACGGGAAAGAGTACTTGCCGGTTGATTATGTCAATCGTAATGAAAAAGCCTGGAAGTTCAGCTATCAGTATGTTTCGGGCGAAAAATCACATGTTGATCTCGTCTATCAAGTACCGGAAGACGAAAAAGTATTGGTCCTGTATGCGTCGGATGATGCATTCCCGAGAACGGTCACGGTCAAAATCGAATTGCGTCCGGTAACAAAGGTGTTGACGGATCAAGACGAAAAAGCGGTCAAACAGATGATGAACAAAGGTGTCGTTCAGACCTATCCCGGTGATCCAAATCAAAAAAAATCAGTGTTTCATGTGGACAGTCTGTTGCCAAATCCGCCCAAAGAGTTAAAGTTAAAACCGCGCAACGGCTACCAATTGGTCACGTTGCCGTTGATTTTTCAAGACACATTCGACGATTATGACGGAAGTTTCATGGAATATCGGCCAAATACGTTTACCTTACAAGCACCTGACGGAATCGAATACGAACAAATCGATTACGTCAACCGAAACGAAAAAGCGTGGAAGAATGCATTCCAATATTATCCTCCACTGCGGTCACGGATTGATTTTGTTTATGAAGTGCCAGCCGATCAGCACGTTTTCGTCATGTATGCGTCAAGTCCAGCCTTCCCGAAACCAACAACCGTCAAAGTCGAACTGAACTAAAAAATGCTCCCTTCCGTCATTGGAAGGGAGTATGTTTGATTAGAGCCGGATCAGGACGATTCCGACAATCATCAGACCAAGACTGACCAGTTGAACACCGGTGACCGGCGTTTTCGCTGCGCCAAACAAACCGAACCGGTCAATCAGCAGACTGCCGGTCAGAAGGCCGATTGTCACGATGACGACAGCAACGCCTGTTCCGACGAGCGGGACGATCACAGCATTCCCGGCGATGAACAAGGCGCCGATCAACCCGCCAATCCAAATCCACCACGGAGTCGGAAGTGACCGGTTGAACTGCCACTTCGTCCGGACGATCACGTTTACAAGCAATAATGTCACCGTGCCGACGATAAAGGAAATCAACGCTGCTTTAATGGCGGAATCGAGCACCACACCAAGATGTCCGTTGATCGCGGCTTGGGCGGCACTCATCATTCCCATGACGACACCGAGAATTCGCCAACCGTAAAGCGTCGAATCGACCGGCTTGGCCTGTTCCGGATGCCGGCGTTTCGCAAGCCAATCGCCGAGCGCAACGGTTCCGACAACACCAAGTAAAACAAATCCCGCACCGATTAGTCTTGTGGACGAAAGCGGTGTGGAATTGGTAGAAAACCAACCGAAGTTGTCAATCAGCAGCCCCATCAGCACCTGTCCAAAAATCGGCATGATCACCGTCTGGACACCGCCGATTCGCGGAAAGAGCAGAATGTTTCCAGTTAAAAAGATGACACCGAGCACGCCGCCGATCCAAATCCAGCCGGGTTCCGACCAAATGCCCGGATTCAGACTGAAATTGCGTTCGACGAACAGCGTCAGCACGATCAAAAAAACCGTCCCGATGCTGAAGGATAGCAAGGACGCAAGGAATGGTGAACCGACGATTCCACGCAGCCGTGTGTTAACACTCGTTTGAACGGGAACGAGGATCCCGATGATTAATCCAATGATAATGGCCAGAATAAGAAGCCCTCCTTTTGTACGAGTCGTTCCTATCATATGTCAGAGATGGACGGGAAAGCGATTTGCCTGCTTATGTCGTCAGTTGAACACAAGAAAAAGCATCCGGCTATCGCGGATACTTTTTTTCAACAGATGAATTTCATTACCGGTATTCGTTGCTTAACGGTTGCTCCGGGTCAGCTTGTCTAACGCGGTGATCTAAGTTGGTTTCGACGACGACTGTCATTATGATTATTACCGAACTAGCCAAGTACCAATAGTATATGTGCAAATCAGAAACATCCGACAGATTTCGAGACACTCCTTTCGTGAAGATACACCGAAAAGAATCAAAGCGAAAACGATCAGAAAAATCGACCACACAGGCTGATCGGTTAAAAATAGGATTAGGAATCCAATCGCTGCAAAACAGGCAGAGACCATTCGCACTGGTTTTATGCGCTTACGAATGGTCTGAATGATTTGGATCCGTTCTTGTTTGTTCATCTGCTCACCTCATAAGGGATTACGCGTCCTGCCAATAAAAGTTCCCTTTTTATGGAAAAATCATTTTAATCCTTTTCCCCCATGCGGCTGATCTTCAAGCACCCGTTCGACATGCAACAGAATCGGTCGTGCCTGTTCAATCAATTGCCGGGTCGCCGGCAACTGCAAAGACGCTGCATGTGCCGCTTGGTCCGTCCAAATTTCCCGAACCATCACGGTATCAGTTTCACCTGTCGTACTGACGGTATACTGCAGACAATCCGCCACGTACTCAAGAGACGATGCTGCTTCTAACAGTAGTTCAATCAATCGTTCTCCCTCATTGGCTTGTGCCGTGAACTTCGTGAGTAATCCGTAATACATTGCGCTCTCTCCTTACATCGTTTAATGACACACTGTTTAATTTGAGACTTTTGGGAACATTTAGGTGGACTAGACGTATACTAAGAATAACCTACATAACCAAAAGGAGGACCAGTTTTGAAAAAACGTCTGTTTTTAGCGACTAGTTTGTATCTGCTCGTCACTGTAATGACGATTTATGCCATATTTTTTGAACGATCTGATTCGACCTTTCTGTTAGTCATCCAACTTGGACTGTTGATCCACTTCTACTTTAAATACCGGATGTCATACATGGTACCTGATCAGGATGTTCCAACTGCACCATTTCGATTGAATGTCCTTCGAACCGGACTGATTGTAGCAGCTATCATCACATACGTTGCGCTCGATACCGTACCGCTCCTGCTCGCAACGGCTGTCGTTTTAGTGATCGCTGTCCCGACGCTTGTCTCCTACTTCCGTTTACGGATGCAGGAAGACTGAAGCGCGTGACTCATTCCCGTTCCGGTAAGGAGCGGGTACGTCCAATAAAGACGACTTGCTGCTTCGCCAGTCGAAACACCTGATATTCACCACGCGGATCGGTGTTCAGTTGGACGGCGACCTGATGTCGGGCTTCTTTCGTAGATGCCGTCTTGTCATAGGCAGACCGGACCGCAACGATCGTTTCTTTGCCATATTGCTCGGCGACATGTTTCGTCACCCGGGCACGTACGATTTGTTCAAACGTCTCATCCTGTTCCTGCTCAAGAAAAAACCAACCGATGCCGCCGATCATTCCTAATAAGAGTAGTGCCAGTACCGTCTTTCGCATTTCGAACGCCCCGTTTCCGTTTTGTTCTCTTTAGACAGAATTCGCTTTTTATTAAAGATCCCCTGCTTTTTGAAGAAAAGCAAGGGAAGAAAGGAGGTCATCATTTGTCTTCTCGCACTGTCCCTTTAGTTTTTCGTTTGTTATTAGCGGGATTGATTTTCGTCAATCTGCTGAACACCACCGTCCTTGATCTGCCGCGATTGACGCTCGTAACGAATATTCTACTTGTGCTGGTTGCATTCTTCTTTTTCATCCGCTTGCTGAAAAATTATCAGAATAAAAAAAAGCCGTGAATCCATTCCTCTTTCAGGAATCGGGTTCACGGTTTTTTGTGATCATTCATTCAATTCTTCGACTAGATTCTCCTGGTTCCGCCTTGTCGTGAACCAGATCAGTCCAAACACCAACACGACAAGTCCGACAACCGTCATGTTGATACTCGTCAAGTCCAGTGCGATGTTTCCGCCATCGACGCGTGAGATCAAGAAGGTGGTGCAGATCCCGGTGACGAGTCCGAATCCGATGCCGCTACCGATGAAAATCAGCATTTGAATCAAAATCAAACGTCGGAGGGACGAACGAGTCAAGACTAACGTCCGGAGTAACGCATACTCGCGTCGTTTCGTCGCCAAATAATTCAATAACGAATTGGCGAGACCAAACCAGACGGACACACTCATGACAGCCAGCGCGACGATGAAGACGATCCATCGTTCTTGCAGTTGCTGATTCGCCAGGTTGACGGACGTCTCATACCGGTTCAACTGGAGCGTCGGATAACGTGTCGTCAGTTCCTGCAACACGCCCTGTGTCTGCTCCGTGTCGGTTGCATCGATATACAGTGCACCAATCCGATCTTCAGAAGTACGGATCGACGACCGCCAGTCGAACCAGGCGTCCGTTGGTAGGTCCGGGTCAATCTGTCCGACTTCAAATTGACCAATCGAGACGGTCCCCGTTTCTCCGTCAATAAAACGTCCCACTTCAAGACGGTCACCAACTTCCAACTCATTCGCTTGCGCAAAATCTTTAGAGACGATGAATTGATCGTTTTCTAAAGAGCGAACGGGTTTTCCAATTGCGTCAAGTTTTTCAAGGTCTGTCAATGCGTAATCTAAGGTAATGGTGTGATTTGATTTTATGATTTCAAGTCCACTTACCGGAGAAACGAACGTACTTTTTGCTTCCGGTAGCTCCTCTTCAATCGTCTGTGTCAGTTCAAGTGGATCAGCTTTTGTCCCATCAATCAAGCGGCTTTTCAGGACCAGTTCCGTCGGATATTGCGTCTTCAGATAGGTCAGCTCATTTTGTTTGATTGTCTCAAGGAAGGTTGAACCGAGGACAACAACAACCAGCAGGATTTGGACGATCAACATCAGCAACGCGTTTTTCCGTATTTGCGGCAAGACACTCCGAACAGCCACAAACGTCGTCGGCCCAGCCACTTTTTGAAGCAACGGTTCAATTCGGACCAACAGCCGTTGCAGTAACAAGGGCGTTGCGCTATACATCATCAGAAGAAAACTGATAGTCGACACGAGATACCCACCGGCTCGGTGATTGTCTGTTTGCGCGAGAATCGTCGCATATAACAGCGCCCCTGCTGTGAGTGCGACGAAAAATTTAACGAAACGTTCCCGGAGCCGAGACGCTTTAGGTCCATCATGATTTTGGCGCATGACATGGAGCGGCAGAATCCGCCGGTTGCGGTAAGCGGCACCACTCAGCAATAAAAGAATTAACAGGCTGCTGCCGATTGTAACGAAAAAGGCCAGTTGCCCATCAAACGGAATGACCGCTCCCTTCAATGCAAACAGTTCCCGCCACTGCTCCTGCAGGATGCTGTAAAACAATCCGCTTAATAAGAAAGCCATCAGAGCTCCGGCGCAGACAATCAGACTCGACTGGATCATGAAGATTTGGAACAATTGCCGCGTCGTCGCCCCAAGCGTCCGCATGATGGCGAACTGATACCGGTGTTTGCGGAGAAAGACATCAAAATTCGTCATCAGGATAAACGCGGAGACGATTAAAATCAGTCCGGCAATGATGCCGACATATATCTGCATCGCCGAGACACCGTTGACGTTTGAAGTTTCGGTTTCGGCAAGTTCGACGCGTAGTCCAGATATGGCTTGTGTCAGTCGATCCGCATAGGCAACGACATCCGACTCCTTTTTCAACTGAATCAGGACATACGTCGCAAGACCTTCTTGCCCGACGGTTGCATTCAATTCTTTGACATCCGCATACGACATCACTAGCGTATCCGGTGCTGCTCCGCTCGCTGATGCGTCCGGCAGGATTTCAATCACGTTGTACTTGTTACCTGCAATCGTGAGTGTCTGTCCTACTTTGACATCATAGGCTTTGGCCAGCCCCGCATTCAAAATGACCTCGCCCCGCCCCACTGATTGCTTAAAACGATAGCGGCTTTTGGCGAGCGTATCATTTTTTGTCCCAATCGTATAAACATCCGCCGTCGTTTGTCCGGTGACCGTCAAATTCGTAATCAAAATCGGTGAAATCTGCCGGGTCTGTTGATCTCCTGTCAACCGGTCCAAAAAGGATTGATCGATGACATTCGTCTGTCCACTTTGATAGCCGACCGACAAGTCCATCTTGCCGTAGAGCCGCTCGATATCGGCTTGAACCGACGCCTGGCTTTGCGAAACGAACAAGACCATCGACAGGACAAGTAAAATCGAAATCAATACGCTGCCGATTGAGGTCAGAAGAATCATCGGACTTTTCCGGTATAATTTCAGTGCCAACCGGAACAAATGCTGTTTCTCCTGCTTCATACCGACCTCACGTAACGCTCGAACGTCTCCATGATTGGTCCAAGTTCTCCGGTCGACGGCTGATCGGCCACGATACGTCCGTCGTGGAAGTACAACACCCGGTCGGCGTAAGACGCGACCTGCGCATCATGCGTGACGAGCAGGATGCTGGTCTGTTGTTCTTTGTTCAGCGCCTTCAGCAGCGTCATGATTTCCGTCGACGTCCTGAAATCAAGATTCCCGGTCGGTTCGTCCGCCAAAATGATTGGCGGCTCTGTAATCAATGCCCGGGCAATTGCCACCCGTTGTTGTTGACCGCCCGACAGTTCGGCCGGCCGATGTTTCGCCCATCGTGAAAGTCCAACATGTTCGAGAAGATGGTCTACCCGTTGCCGGATTGTCTTCGCATCAGTACCGGCAAGCATCAACGGCAGTGCCACATTTTCTGAAACCGTCAAATCGTCGAGCAAATGGAACGATTGAAAAATAAAGCCGATGTTTTGTTGCCGGTACAAGGTCGCCGCCGGTTCCGTGAAGATTTCGCGTTGCGCTTCATCCCGCAACCGCAACGTACCGCTTGTCGGCTGATCAAGTGCTCCGAGAATGTTCAACAAGGTGCTTTTACCGGAACCACTCGTGCCCATGATGGCAATGAATTCCCCTTCTTGCATCGAAAACGAGACATCGTCGAGTGCATGGATCGTCTCCGTTCCCCGTTGATACGTCTTTGTCATGTGTTGAATTTGCAGTAATGATGTTGTCATTCCATTCTCCTTTTTATGTATATTACACACCTATAATACCATTAAAAGGATATTAAATCCTTACGAAATTTGAATGAATATTTAACGCGTCTATTATAAGTAAATTAGTTTTGAACCTAAACCGACGTGGAATATCTAACCATATGTAATATAACCTGCCTCTGATATTGATTTTGTACTTCTATTTCCTTCCTAACCCCACATTGACCATGCCCCTCGCGCTATGTAAGGAGGAACTGAATATGGATGCAGATCGAACACAGACGATGCAGACGACAAACGTCCGTTTAATACTGGGAGCTGTTTTGTTGATCGCCGGATTTTATGCCCTCGCTTCTTTCAGCTGGGCCTGGTGGGGATTGTTCATCGGAGGTGGGTTGGCGTGGCTGATTGCTTTTCAAACCGATAGTAAAATTGCCTTCTCCCGTCCACGGAAACTTTGGCTGATTCCTGTCGGCGCCATCGTCTATCTTGTCACCGCCACGCTGACCGGATTGCTTGCAAAAGGAATCGGCTTTGATTGGGCCGCCAATCCGGGAGCCGGGCATCTGAATCAATTGATCTTCATGTTACCGTTCATGCTGATGGGGGAAGAATTGCTCGGAATCGGCATTTTGGAAGGTTTGCGGAGCAAAGGACTGTCCTTCTTACTCAGTTCACTGATCAGTGCACTCATTTTTGGCTTGATGCATGTCTTTTCCTACTGGGACGGTTCCTTCTTCTCGACAGTCGCCCACGTACTTTTGCTTCAAGGTGTCGCCCGTTTAATCTTCAATTACGTCTATTTGAAGATGGGACGCAGTATCTGGGGTTCTTGGCTGACCCATCTCCTAGTCGATCTCATCGCGCTCGCCCGTTGAGACCACTTCACCACTCGCTCAAGTCGCATGGAATTCCTTATTTTTTTATACGACAAAGGGTGCCGGATTTGATTCCGGCACCCCTTTTTGTATGCCCAGACAAATAAGACGCCTTTACTTACCCGCCTTGCGGTACGTCAAACCGATGAACTGTGACTTCTGATTAAACAGTTTCCGGTATGACATGAAACCGACGAGTACGGCGGACGTTGCTGCTGTCGTCAGCAACAGGAATAAAATCAACAATTGATAAAGGACCGCCTCCATCGGATTGGCTCCGCCGATGATCAGTCCGCTCATCATTCCGGGCAGTTGAACCAAGCCCATTGTCTTCTGCGCTTCAATCGTCGGAATCATGCTCGTCCGGATGGCACTCTTGAGACTTGTATCGATGGCTGTTTTCGTATCACCGCCGAGCGATAAAATCAGTTCGATCACCTCGTCGCCCCGTTCGACCTCGTCCTTGAACTTATTGAGAAATAAGAGTGACAAAATCATACAGTTTCCAATCACCATCCCACTGATCGGAATGACTTGCTGGGCTTCAAACGGAATGATGTTCAATCCGAGCATCAGTCCCATCGTCAACACTTCGACCGAAATCAATGTCGCGAGGACAATCCACTGAATGCCGGGAATCCCGTCACCTTTACGGATGACGTTCAGTGTCGCCGCACCAATCATTAACAGAATCATCAGCAGGATATAAATCGGACTGTCACTCTCAAAAACAAATGTCAGGATATAGCCGATGATCAGCAGTTGAATGATCGAGCGGACGGTCGCGATCAGGATGTCTTTTTCGAGACCGAGTTTCAGTGTAAAGGCGAGAATCAGCGGAATCGCAATGAAAATTAAGGAAGTTGCCAACTGGACGTAACTCATGACAACTCCCCCTTTAGGAACGCCTGAATGTCCGAACGTGCTCCGTCTGGTTCAAGCAGCGAGACGTTGCCCTGCTCGAGCAGTTGTCCGTCCTTCAGGAACCAAACCTCTTCGCTGACACGCCGTGCCTGATCGAGATCATGCGTGATCCAGATGACGGTCACTTGGAGTTCCCGTTGCAACCGTTGAATCAGCTGCTCGATTTCCTTGACCATCCGAAAGTCGAGACTGGACGTGATTTCGTCGAGCAACAACACATCTGGTCGATTAACGAGCGTCCGCGCAATCGCGAGCCGGCTCCGTTCACCGCCCGACAATTCTTTGACCGGTTGATTCAGGTCGACATGCAAATCGACCAATCCCAGTAAGCGATTGGCTTCGTCTGTCGCCAGCGTCTCGTGAAAAATTGTTTTCGGTAAGCTGAGGTTATCGCCGACCGTTCCCGGTAACATCGGTGCGCTTTGAAACGCCATCCCGATTTTTTTCCGGAGTTCAACGAGGTCCAGTTGTTCTAAATCTTCACCACGGTAATAAACCCGTCCCCCGTCCGGTGAGATCAGCCCGTTCATCTGCTTTAAGCAGGTGGATTTCCCCGCACCACTTGGTCCGACGAGCGTCGTGATTTTGCCTTCCGTGAATCCTCCCGTGATGCCACGGAGTATGTGTTTGTACTGGACGTTTTCAAATGTAATGATCGACACGTCTGCTTCACCTGACTTTCTGATTTCTAGTAATCGACTATGAAACTGCTATACCCAACATGACAAAACCATACAACGCATCGATGCGTTGTATGGTGATGGACGTCTTATTCTGCTTCTTTTGGATCAATCAACGGCCGTACTTCCATCCGCCAACCGTACTGCTCCGCTTCCTCAATCTGAGTCGTCGGATGGAGCAACGCCAAATCGACGGCCTGCTCCAAATCAACCGCTTCAAAGACGACCAAACTGCCAATCTGCTCCGTTTTGTCCGGGTCCGGTCCGTCCTGACGTCTAATCTGTCCATCGAGGAGCCGGGCCCGTTTCGTCTCCGCTCCCGGATGCCACTCATACAAAACGTTCGTTTTTGTAAAAAAATCTTCCAACGGTACATTACAGCGTTCCATGACGGCATCGAGCTCTTGCTGCGAGGACTGATTCATCTTTGCTGCATCGTAGTAGCCGATGAATAAAAATAACATCCAATCCCTCCTAGTTTCAAGGCTTTCGTGACTCGTCGCTCTTACTTGAAATACCCTGTTTTCAATGGAAATAATCGCGTTCAACATAAAACACCTTGTCTCCAATGGAAACAAGGTGCCGCTTATTTATTGGCAATTTTACGTAATAAATACAGCGCGTAGATGGCTGCCGGGACGGCCATGAACTGAACAAACAAATGCAACAGTCCGAAGTTGAACTACCCCCACCTACGCTTCGCTTAGAGGTGGAGGATTCCTGAGTTGTCCGACCTAACGGTCGAAAATTGATCAGGCTAACCCCGTCGTCCCGACGGTTGTAAGTCCATCTTGTCCGTTTCTTTTGCGCGGATGCCTACTCTGCTTGGTTTTCGCTACTTCAGTCATCCGCAAGATGAACGTTGAAGATTTTACGTGACAGACGAACTTCCTGTCACAACCCGATATCTTCAGTTTTCAAAGAACGCGACAGTTATTTAATTCCTGATTTTGATTGTCTTTAAACCAAAAAATGTCGGACAATTGACGTGTCGCAAGACACGCCTTGTCCGAAGGCGATTCATCTCCCACTTTCACTAGGGCTTCGCTCTAGACGTTTAGAAGTGGGAGTATTCTCGCCTGATTTTGATAAAATTCAAATCCGTATAATCCATTTTTGGATCCTTCTTTCAACGTAATGATTTTGCGACGACTTGCCGCATCTTTTCAAAACCGAGCCGTTCGTAAAATACGTCGACCCCGTCGTTGCTCATCCAGTAATCGAGATCAATCTTATGTATACCTTGTGCGAGTGCCCGTCGCTCCACTTCAAGCAATAACTGACGGCCGAACCCTTGTTGCTGTTTGTCATCGACAATACAAAGATGATGGACACGGACTTTGGTATTGGCAAAGTTGAAGGCACTTTCCGGACGCCGGAGGTACTCGATCCAGACGTAGCCGATCGCTTCTCCGTCAAGTTCCGCAATTAAAAACTGATGTTGATCCTTCCCGACCATTTTCGCAAAAAACGCCCGGACCGTCGCAAAGTCGTACGGTTTAAAAAAGTCCGGCTGTTGCGCGACATGCGGTTCATGGACGTAGCGGTTCAGCCGAGCCAGTGTATCGAGATCTGTTGTTTCGATAATCTGCATGCGTGTCCCTCCACTCAATGGGTGATTTGTCCGTTAAAGACGTACGGTACCGTCTGTTGCGTCGTCAAAATCTGTTCATATTCTTTCGACAAGTTCATGAACTGGACGGCGTCCGCAATCGTCACCCACGAAATTTCCTCAATCTCATCCGGGAAAATCGTGCCGAGTTCGCCCCCGCGAATCTCCGACTGGAAAAAGAAGAACAGACAGTGTTCATCGACTTGTGGGAAAAAGGCTTCGCTGACGTGTAACAATTCCCCGACCGCAACATCATAACCGGTCTCTTCTTTCGCTTCACGGATTGCCGCTTCCGGTAACGTCTCCCCTGCTTCGACGGTTCCCCCGGGCAACGTGTAATACGAATATGACGGTCCGATATTTTTGACCATCAGGACCTGATCTCGTGTCTCGTTTAATAAGACGTTATAGACGACATTTTTTTGGCGTGTCATGTTCGTTCCCCCTTGATTCGCAGATGGTATTTTTTAACTTATCTACTATAACATAGGCTTTTTCAGGCGGGGACAGTACATTATTCAAAAAAGGAAAAATAATTCCATACGAATGACATTATGGTAAAATAATCCCATTAAGTCAAAAAAGGAGGATTAGGATGATTCATTTGGAACCGGCAACCGACATCGATGCGCTGGCGTTATTCGAGCTGCAAGTCGCTGCGTTCAATCCCTTGCTTAAGAAATACCAAGATTACGACACGAATCCAGCCAATGAAACGATTGACCGGGTCTACGCGCGGATTCATCATCCGGCGGGCTGTTTTTTTAAAATCATCGCGGACGGACAGCTCGTCGGCGCGATCTGTATTCGCTGGAAAGAAGACGTTCATTTCCGGATCAGTCCGCTGTTTCTAGCACCGGAGGCCCAAGGCAACGGATTTGCCAAACAAGCCATGCTGCTCGCGGAAGCCCGTTATCCGCAGGCCGTGACATGGGAGCTGTCCAGTCTCTTCGAAGAGACGAAAACGTGTTTATTGTACGAAAAGATGGGCTACGTTGAAATCGGTGTCCGGAAACCGCTGACTGCCAACGCGACGCTGATCCAGTATCAAAAAATCATGGCATGAAAAAGGAGTACACGAATGTCGATTAAAAAAACGGTTTATACTACTTTATTATCCCTTGTTTTACTGGTTCCACTATCACCGGACGCGATTGCTGAGACAAAGGGACCAACGACGCAGCAAAAAAATGAGTTGTATCAACAATACGAAATCGTGATTGAATCCGTGAATCAACGTCATCCGGACGGTGAGTTAGAGTTAGCCCCAATCTATGCCTTTCGGGATGAAGACTGGCGTCCGGTCGAGGAGTTCAGAAAAATCGCAAAAAAGCGGAGTACGTTCAGGATCGCTTTGACATCGGATGAGAAACAGGCGGTCAAACCGGAACAGTCAAGTGAAATCAACGTCATAGCGGATATTAAGACCGATTACAGTCAAAGTGCCGAACGTCAACTCTGTTCGGATACGGTCTCCGTTACGTCCGAATCCCGCACCAAAGGGACCTGGATTCAAAAAGGCTATACAGCAACGCGAATCGATGCCAATCAAACCTACGAAATCAGTGTCGGCGGTTACTATACGATGGACGGAATCGTGACAGGACATATAACAACGATTGAATTCCATTGCGGACGAACCGGTGAAATCAGCTGAAATCATCCGTCTTATCATTAACCATTATTTTACATTTATTGTTTTGTATGTTAGCCTAATATGCAAAGGAGGGGTATCCATGATAAAAAGAGTATCGCTCGTTGTCCTGTCCATGGTTTTGGCTGTCGTCACTTTACTGGTTGCTGCACAATATGCCGTCGGTAAAAGCGTGGTGTCTTTTGACCAACCGAAAGCACTTGGTATATCGGTTGCGATTGTCGTTCTCTTGTTTTTGCCGCCTATGTTCTTGTCTTTTTTTGAGAACGGTGTGGTCAAAGTCATCAATGCAGCCTATCAATCGATTATCGTTTTATCCTTTATCGGCCTTATTCCAATGGGTTTCATGACACCTAACGGATCTCTGTTGATTGTCTTGACTGCTGTAGCGGGAACACTCATCAGCATGATCAGTACAGTCATGGCTGTCCGAACACGCAATGTCATTTCCTCCAGACATACATAACTGCTTCATTTGGATAAACATATCCTCATTTCATCCCCGAAAAAACGGACTCTTGTTTCCGGTCCATTTTTTCGGGGATTTTTTTGATCTCTGACCGACTAGCTGACATTCTATCTCAAAAAACATTTCCACTTAAATTATGGAACTTTTATCCACATTCATCGTAGAGGTATTGAAGCTTCAATCCGAATATTCTACATCACAAAAGCTGAAGGAGTGACATTCATAAAAACCATCCTTGTCGTTATCTTGACCGGTCTGACTTTATTTGGACTAGGTGTAGTTGTTACGAAAGTTCAAAAAAAGTAAGAGATTACGCAATTGTTGAATCAGTCCGAAAATACATATTTACAGGAGTTTTTATCAAAATTAGGCGAGAATACTCCCACTTCTAAACGAAGTGAAAGTGGGAGATGAATCGACAGCCTGTCTTTCGGGTATATTTTCCTTAAAGGAGGTGAAAAATGGTGTTGAAGCACAAGGCCTACAAATTCAGAATCTATCCCACAAAAGAGCAGGAAATCCTGATCGCGAAGACGATCGGGTGTTCACGCTTCATCTTCAACCACTTCTTGGCGAAGTGGGATGAAATGTACAAGACCACTGGAAAAGGACTGTCCTACGGTTCTTGTTCCAAAGAAATTCCTTTGTTAAAGCAGGAGTTCGACTGGTTGAAAGAAGTTGATAGTACATCTGTTCAGATTAGCGTCAAACATCTTGCTGATGCGTTTGACCGCTTCTTCAAGAAGCAGAACGAACGCCCTCGTTTCAAGTCCAAGCGCCATCCCGTCCAGTCGTACAAGACCAACATCCAAGGCAAAAACCAGCTTCCTGAAGTCTCGATTGGATGCAACAAGCTCAAACTTCCAAAGCTGAAATGGGTTCGTTTCGCCCATTCGAAAAAGGTCATAGGCCGTATCTTGAACGCCACGATCCGACGTAACGCTTCAGGCAAATATTTCGTCTCCCTGCTCGTCGAGCAGGAGAGCAACGAACTGCCGAAAACCGGTTCATCTGTTGGCGTCGACGTCGGACTCAAGAACTTTGCCATCCTGTCGGACGGCACGGTCTATAAGAACGACCGTTACTTCCGTTCGCTTGAGAAGAAACTGGCGCGCGAACAGCGTAAGCTCTCCCGCCGTCAACGCATCGCCTTGAACAAGAAAGTCACGCTTTCCGAGGCGAGAAACTATCAGAAGCAGAAGCGGAAGGTCGCCCGTATCTATGAGAAGATCGCCAACAAGCGCACTGACTTCCTGCACAAGGTATCGACCGAGATCGTCAAAAATCACGACATCATCGGTATCGAGACCTTGCAGGTGAAGAACATGCAGAAGAATCGTAAGTTGAGCAAGGCCATCTCGGACGTCAGCTGGTCGGAGTTCTTCCGCATGTTGGAGTACAAGGCGGACTGGTATGGGAAGACCGTCGTGAAGGTCGGCAAGACCTTCGCTTCGAGCCAATTGTGCTCGAGTTGCGGACATCAACACAAAGATGTAAAACACCTTGGGTTGCGTGAATGGATATGTCCGAGTTGCAGGATCCATCACGACCGGGATGTGAACGCAGGACTGAATCTTAAACAAGAAGCCGAACGTATCGTAGCTTCTTCAACCGTTGGGACAACGGGGTTAGCCTGATCAGGTTTCGACCGTTAGGTCGGATAACTCAGGAATCCTTCACCTCTAAGTGAAACGTAGGTGGAGGTAGTTCAAGCTTGCTATCTTAAAAAATGAGTTTTTTCATACGTTTAAAAGCTTTAAGTCTGTCGCGATTGTTCTGTTCTTTACCTTGACGTCGGTCGTGACCGCCTCTTATTTGACCAACCATCCGGAATTACTGGGCAATTTCGACAGTCAAGCTGCCTATACCTCGAGCATCAAGTTCTTGATTTTTTTCTTCGGTTTCTTGTTCGTCTTTGCGGTTTCGCATGACATCATCAACCGTGAGATTGACTATCAAACCATTCGACTGCTCGTCAGTAAAACATCACGTTTTAATATCATCCTCGGTAAGTTTTTAGGATCGTTTTTATTTTGGATCGGTGCCATTTCGATCAGTTTTTTGATTGTTTCCCTCTATGCCCGGTCGTGGTTTTTACTCGATTATCTGACGGTCCTCACCGTTCTGTTTTTCATCACGTGTTTAAACATCTTTTTATCGACCTGGATTTCACGCCCCAGCCTGACGATGTTCGTCGGAATCTTACTCGGGATTCTCTGTCCGATTCTCGGATTTTGGGCTGCCTTTTCAAGCAACTGGTACTTGCTGCCCTTTAAGTATCTGTTGCCGTACTATTATGTCGTGGAATCAAACGGATATCTCGTCATACCGTTCGTGATCGGCATCCTGTTTCTCGCAGCATCTTATTTTATGTTTAACAGAAGGGATTTGTAATCATGCTCGCAATTGAAGTGAATGATTTACATAAACGTTATGCCGTCAACGACGTGTTGAAAGGGATTCAACTTCACGTCACACAAGGGGAAATCTTTGGTTTTCTGGGGCGTAACGGTGCCGGCAAGTCAACGTTCATTCATATCTTGACCGGCATCACTCAACCGACGAGCGGCTCCTTCTCGATTTTAGGGGAAACTCATCACCAAATGGAGAGGATCAAACAGAAGATCGGCGTCATGCCGGATACGTCAAACCTTTACCAACATATGAAAGCACTTGATTTTTTAAAGTACATGGCTGCCTTAAAAGGAGATACCAGAAGCACAGCCGAGTTAAGTCAATTGCTGGAACAAGTCGGCTTACCTCATGTCGAAAAACAAAAAATCAAGTCGTTTTCCTTCGGGATGAAAAAGAAAATCAGTATTGCGCAAGCTTTGCTCGGCAATCCGGAACTCATTTTCCTCGACGAACCAACATCCGGTCTTGATCCGGAGTCCGCCATCCTGATTCAACAGTTGATCCTCACTTTAAAAGAGCAGGGCAAGACCATTTTCCTGACATCACATAATCTGACGGAGATCGAAAAAATTTGTGATACCGTCGCCATCATGACGGACGGGATGATTGCCAAAGTCGGTACGGTGGCACAACTAAAACATGCAGCGAAAGAGACGACCCACGTCCACCTCCGCACGAATCCCTCACTGGACGCGATGAGATTACAGGAATGCGGGATTACTGACGTCCAGTTTATTAAACACGATCAAGCAGTCAGCGTCATCGAAGTGAACGAGGAGGAAGTCATTCCACTCTTGATCGAACGATTGACCGAGCAGCGCGTTAAGATTTACGAAGTTAAAATCGAGGTCACCTCGTTAGAAGATGTTTTCATGGCAGTTTAAAGAGACAACCCCCACTTCCTGACACGGAAGCGGGGGTGTTTTTGTACACACATGAGTCAGACAGCTGCTTACCAGTACTCAGGAACTTATATATTTCAGGACACCCGCATTTAAAAATAGTTAATGGTTTTTAAGATGTTGCAACTTGTCGATTTCTTCTTGAACAAAACAAATGAGTGCTTGCATCTCGTGTTCAGAGACATCAAACGACACGCCCGCCAACGCGTAGACTTCTTTGACTGAATGTGTGCGGGTCGCGCGGAGCGCTGTTTTAAAAGCTTCGATGGTTTGTTGCGGTTGCGCTTTGTATTTCCGATACATCTGTAAGGCCGCAATTTGCGCCATCGCGTATTCGATGTAATAAAAAGGTGTCTCAAACAAATGAATGATGCTCAGCCACTCCTCCCCTTTCCACCTCGAGAGTGTACTCCAGTCGATGGCGTTGGAGTCAAACCGGTCGCGCAAGGAGGCAAACTGTTCATTTCGTTCTTCAACGGTATGTGCTGGATTTCGATACAACCATTCCTGAAACTGATCGACGATGATGGTTTGAGGTAAAAACTCGATGACCAGCCTGAATTGCTCGAGTTTTGCCTTCCGGACATGTGCTGCATCTTTAATCGCCAGATGCCAAAACTCCATGGAAAGTAGTTCGAATGTCATCGCTGCGAACTCCGCTACTTCCATCGGGATCTGCTGAAAGTTGTCCGGCGCGTCTTTCATTAAATCATGATGGATCGCATGTCCCAGTTCATGAATGAGAATGACCACATCATCAAATGTTTGTGTTCGATTCATGAAAAGAAACGACGTTTCAGACTCCGGAAGGAATTCACAAAAACCGCCACCCGCTTTATGGGCTCTTCCTTCAAGATCTAAATGCTTTTGAGATTTAAGTTCTTCCAACACTTTATGAAAAGATGGATCCAGATTTCTTAATATTGTTCCGACCGTCTCCAGCAGACTTTCAACAGATGTGCTTGCCGTCTCTTGGACGTCCGAGTACGGGGAGATCCGAACATCCCACGGGCGAAGTTGTTGTTTCCCCAAAAATCTGGTTTGTTCCTCTTGAAATACTTCTTTCAACGGTACAATATGCTTTTGGACAGCCAATGCCAGTTTCAGACATTCTTTCGAGGTGTAATCAATCCTCCCCAATTCCATGAAGGCATATGCCACATAGTTTTCAAGTTCTAAATTTTTGGCTTTCTCGTGGCGTAATCGAATCAGCTCTGAAAAAATAGTTTGAAGTGATTCGGCATGATGTTGATAGGAAAAATGAATCGCTCGGTAGGCAGTCTCGCGTACGTCTTCATCGGATTCAAAAAGTAACGCCGTTAAATCATGGATCAAGACAGCTTCTTCATCCATTGATTGCAGACTCCCGATTAATTGGATGTATCGATTAATTTGTTCATCCTCTTGTTGACGGATCAAGATATTTTTGTCTGAAAACGATGTTTGTTGGTGCATTAAAATGGTTTGCATTCGTGTATTTTCAATTGCTTCGCCGTGCTTCTCGAGACAGATGTCGTATAGTCTTTTTTTACAAACTGCTAAGAGCGGTTTGATGTCACGCTGCACTTCTTTCAGCCGGTCTTCGTATTGTTGATTTGATGTATCCCTTTGAAAATCAATCGATGCCCAAATGACCATTTCGTCATACTTATGAATAAACGCTCGACTCTGTTCTATGAATCGAGGAAACGTGTCCGCACTCTTCATTAACTCATTAAAATCATTTTCTAGTTTGCGCTTTACGGTCTTCATCTGCTTCCCCCTTCATCGGTACGTACTCTATGATGAACAAATGAATTAACTCAACCAAAATTTGTTAAATCCATCATTATTCTATACATGACTATACGATTATTTGATGCCGTTTTCTAGTTCGTGAAATCTGTCTATGTCTTTTCCTGACAAGTTTTTTTCTGGAATGACTAGTTTAATCATCTTTTTGACTATTATCGTTGTCATTAAGACAAGTATCGTTTACAATTCAAGTGAGGTGAAGGAAATGAAATCAAAAGTAAAGGAACTACGGGCACGCCATGGATGGAATCAGACAGAATTGGCAAAACGCGCCAATATATCACGCCAGACGGTCAGTTTGATTGAGCGGGGGGAGTTCATGCCGTCGCTTCTGATTGCCACTAAAATTGCCCGGGTCTTCGAAACGACAATCGAGGATATCTTTCAATTCGACGAGGAGGAGTTACTGTGAACAAAAATCTACAGTTGATTTTACAGATGCTTGTTGGCGGCGCTATTGGATTTTTCTTGATGTACTGGATGTTGAGCAGTCCGCTTGAGGGAATCGCCTTTTCAGAGTACAGCGTGTGGGTCAATGGCTTTTTGCTTGTTGTCCTGATCGGTTTACTTTTGTTTTCTTTTATTCGTTATCGTCAAATTCAACGCCTTCTTCACCAACCGTTGACGGGAGACGCGGAAGACTCGGCTGATCAACAGATGTATCGCTGGTTCAGCGATGGCACACTGAGTTTAAACTTAGTGCTTCCGCTTAGTCTTGTATTGGTCAGTGTGAATTTAGTGCTCGATCAACAGCTTTCATTGGTCGTGAGCGGCTTTGTCGTAATGGGTGTCGGACTGATTGCTTCGATCCGGTTTCAGACGCTGGTCCAGCACATGTATCCGGAACGGAAGCTTCCGGACATCAGTGAAACGGATTATGCCATGAAGCTCCTCGCGGCATCGGATGACGGGGAAAAACACGTCATGCTCGAAGGACTGTACAAAACACATTCTCTTGTTAATATGATGCTGATCGTTGGAATCATCTTGCTGCTCTTCTACTCGCTGTCGACATCGAGCTCTCAGCTATTCAGCATTTTCGTCATTACATCCATCTTGATGGTCAGTAACGCAAAATACTATCTGACGATTCGTAATCGTTAAAAGGAGAGGAAAAACATCATGCTAAAAAAAATAGCCGCTGTCATTCTGACATCCGTTTTGGTTTCCGGTTTCTTGACATACTGGTCCTATACACCGATATCAGAACGAGCAGACGATACGATGTATGAATCAGCAAGCGGAATCTTTACTTTGCATATGATTTATGCACTTCCCATCATTTTGATTTCCGGATTTTTGACCGATTTTCTGGTCAAAAACGGATTTAAAGGTTTTTCTTCCGTCCGGCTTACAGTTGTCTTTCAGGCATTTTTATATATGCTATCAGGTGTTATCATCGGAATAATTCTGATCTTACAGTTCACGAAAGATGATTCGAATATTCCGATTTCTTTATTGATTGCTGGATCTTCGGCCTTGCTTTACTTCATCGTATCTCGCCTAATCGAACGAACTTGGCGGCATCCTGCATAAGATAAGGAGACTTCCCTATGTTCAATAAACTGATTGCCGCCGGATTGACCGCTATCGTAACTTCAGGTCTGATTACCTTGATTTCTTACATTTCTGCAGTCTTAGACGGTATATATGATGATAATGATGTCTATTTTTCGGTCATCGATCTTTTTGTAATCTACACCATTTCTTCGTTCCCGATTATTTTAATTTCGGGAAACCTCGTCGACTTTTTTGTGAAACAAATTGCTCCGTTCTTTCCTGTTAACCGAAATATTTTTTTGCTAAAATCCACAGTATATGTCGTTTTCGGCGGCATGGTTGCTCTAATCTTTCTGTTGCCTAACCATGAAGGCAACTATACCTTTAGCAACTTCTCTTTTCTTTTACTCGCTCTTTCGATTTCGGGACTATCGGCGTTCTTTTACTTTTGGATTTCCTTACAACTAAAACGAAGAAAAAGTCATATCTCCTAAAATCAAAAAATTCAAATGACTCCGGAATGATTACTGGAGTCACTTGAATATTTCGATGCTACATATTAATTTCGCTTTTTCATCATTGGGACTGCCGTTTTTGAAAAGCAAAGATGGCCAATAATAATGCCGCCAGTTCGAGTGGATAGTAAAGTAGAATCGAGACGTCAATGACAGCATCTTCCGGTGTTGTTTCTTGCACGTACAAGTATCCGGGGAGCAGTGCAAGGACTCCAACCACCAACAACCCTGCGCCAATCCAAAGACTCTGCCTTGAAAATTTAGCTGTCGTCCAATAAATCAGGACTAACACGAACAATTCTCCAAATAACACGAACCTCAATGCCGTATCGCTGAGAAATACGCTTGAAAAATTCAAAATGATTTGTGTTAGCATGTTCATCTCTCCTTCTCAAATACATAGTAAACGATTTACCGCGCCCAAATATAATGAATCAGCCTCATCCGTTGATCGTGCAACACCACTTCTTCTTCTTTATTTACTCGTCGGAATCCGCTATGCGTCAAGATTTTTTGCGAGGCGAAGTTCCCGTCCGTCGTTTTTGCTTCGACTTTATCGATCTCAAGCTTCTGACAGTGCCTAAGCAATAATCGAACCGCCTCTTTCGCAATCCCTCTTCCAGTATGAACTTGACCGATCCGGTAACCGAGTTGCGCACTTTTCTCGATTGGACTCCGGTCAACAAGATTGATTCGGCCGAGAATCGATCCGGTTTCGTTCTTGATCAAGAAAAAGACGGAACTACCGTCCTTTTGCTCCTGCAAGAGAGCCGCATGCCGTTCCCGAAAGATGTCAGGCACATAGTAGTCATCTCCGCGTGACGGAATCGACTGCTCGAAATAACGCCGGTTGTCACATTCAAATGCGTATAACTCATCGGCATCGCTTGCTGTACAAGCTTTTAACTGAATTCTCATACTGACTCCTCTTCATGAAGATTTAATGGTAGGTTGTCCATTCTTCCTTTTGATGAAACGACTGACCCGGGACTCGTATGGGTTAATGTGTTGTATTCGTGCTCTTACTTCTTATTCCTTTTTTGACTCCTAATTACCCCTTTAAACTTCCATATATTATAATTATAATCATATAAGATATAGTTTATCACCGATTCATCACTACAGGTCAAGTTAGGAAACAGCATGTTCATCAAACGAAATCATCATAATCTAGCTACGCATAATGTCCGTGTCTTTTATTTCATCACTTTGTTCGGCACGATCAATCTCCTCGATCCGGTCATCACCTTGTTTTATTTTCATCGCGGTTTGTCGGCATCTGACATTCTGATCATCCTCTTCATGTATTGTGCCGCCACATTAGTATCGGAAATCCCGACCGGTGCCTTTGCCGACCGCTTCGGACCAAAAGCGTCGTTTTTAACCGGCAGCCTGATCAGTATTTTCTCAACCAGTCTGTTGCTGATTGCGGATGACCTTCGGTGGTTTTCGATTCAGGGACTGCTGTGGGGATTATCAACGTCCTTCTTTTCCGGTTCAGACGATGCCTTGATTTACGAATCATTAAAGGAAAGCGGTCAGGAAAAGACGATGAGTCAGGTCATGGCGAAGATCTCGTCCGTCATGTTTTTCGTCACGATTTTTACTAGCCTGATCGGCGCCTATCTCGTTCGCGATTTAGCGGAAAGTCAGTTCCAATTTCTGATCCTCATCGGAATTCTCTTCAAAATCATCGAATTCTTGTTGATTTTCAGTCTGATCAATCCTAAATCGTTTGATCAGTTCCGGGACAACCCGTATACGCATGTCAAAAACGGTTGGCAGATCATCCGCCGATCACCGGATCTGATTAAAGTTTTTCTTAACTTCACGATTGTGTTGATTCCATCTGTCGTCATTTTTGGAAAGTTTGAGCAACCGTATGTGACGGGAGCCGGACTTCCGGTTGCATGGCTCGGTGTTTTGTATGCAAGCGCCGCTCTACTCAGCATGCTGATTACCCGACATCTCGCGTGGCTGTTGCTCCGGTTTAAACGGACGACGTTGATGCAACTATCGGGCGTCGTCACACTGCTTGCCGTTACGTTGGCCAGTTTTCTGTTTGACAGCTTATGGATTGCCTTAGTGCTCTTTTTTGTCCTGCGGATGCTTCGGTCGATCCGTCAACCGCTTTATTCCGGTATCATCAACGAACATATCCCGTCCGGTAGCCGGGCGACGACACTCTCGCTGCTCAATCTCGTCGATTCTGCCTTCGATTTAATCATTCTCGGAACGATGTCATTCGTCGCGACTCTGGGATTACCGGCCATCTTTATCGGTTGTGCTCTAATTATCGGAGTCGGTCTGTTGTTTCCGGTGCAGGAAGCGAAACAGCCAGTACAATAATATTCTTTTACTATGCAAAAGAAGTCAGAAGACACAGTCATCTAACTCACTGTGTCTTCTGACTTCTTCCCGCAAAATAGATGGCACAAAAAAGACAGACGGTTCCCAGGCTGACGCCGATGATCATGGCGGAGTCAAAGAAATTCTGAAGTCCGAGTCCGCCTGCAATGAATGCGGAAAACAGCATCAAAAACAGGACAGTATAATTTTTTCGCACGTTACGTTCACCTCCGTGTCCAGTAGTATACGATTGAAGTTGCTTCCTTTCCCTTACTTACTTCATTATGTCTCTGTTTGATTCAAAAACGTTTGTTGAAATCGACTTCCTTCCCGCGTAACGCCTTGATCATTTACATATTCTGTTCTCAGATTCCCGTGTTGGAGAATTTTCTTCGTCTGTAAAGCAGTTGCTACTCGTGCAAGATTTTCTTCTTCATTCGGTACACGGTACCGGTTTAGAGTAAAAGTGATGAACGGCAATACTTGAGCATCACGGTATAGTTGAACCGCATAATCAAGCGTAAAATAGTTGCCCATATTGTCATATAGGACACCAGGTACTTCCGCGTCTTTGAAGTGTTCCGCAATATACGATTTTGTTTCACGTAACACGCGGTCTTCATCCTCTTTTTCCGGCACTATCGATTGAACGAACAAAAAGATGAACAATCCCGTCATCACCACCATCACACCACTGACGATCAACAGCTTCTGAACGAATCCACTCACCTTGTTCCCCCTCCTTAATATTACCATCTTTATCATTAAAATGACTAAAATCATCCATTTTACCTTTCTAATCGTTCGTGATATCTCTACACTAGGAGTAATCCATTTCGGATAATCAGACTTAACGAAAGTGCGGTGAAGGCATGCGAGGAAAAATTGGCATCATGCTGATTAGTCTACTGACCTTATGGGTGTTAAGTGGTTGCTCAAATGAAAACTATATCATCGTTGACATCACGGGTAATCAATTAGCCTTGGCTCCGGACGAACAAGATCCGGAAGCTACATACGCCTTGATCGAAGTCACGATTGACGACCAAACGCAGATCGACGTTCAGGTCAATTCGTTATCCGCCTTACAAAAGGCGGATGTCATCCGCTTTGAATACCGAAACGACAAAAAACCGCTCGTCGCAACAATTGAGCGGGTCAAATAATCTAGAGAGAAGGTAAATCAGATGGAACTGTCAGGAAAACGAATACTCGTCACTGGGGTCACCGGGACGCTTGGACTGCGCGTCGCAAAACGTCTCGTACCGGAAGCGCTTGAAGTTCGTGGATTCATCCGAAATGCGGAGCGGTTCGCTGAATTCGAATCAATTGGAATGAAGCCGGTCCTCGGTGATTTAACCGATCAAGCGTCACTTGAAAAAGCGATGGAACATATTGATTGGGTCGTGCATTGTGCTGCGTATCTCGGTGATGATCCGCTTCTTGCCTATCAATCGAATATCGAAGGGGTCGATCACTTGGCAACGGTTGCTTTAAAGAAGAACGTAAATATCCTGCACATCTCGACGACATCCGTTTACGGGGAACCGGCAGCCGGTCATTTGACAGAATCAACGCCGTTTGCTGTTGATCATTCGGCACCCTACATCGAGACGAAAATCCGGTCGGAACAGATTCTAAACGAATACGCCACTCGCGGACTGGATGTCCGGATACTCCGGCCCGGTGCCATTTGCGCTGAACAAGATTCACATTGGGGCGACCGGCAAGTCAGACGAATGCAAAAAGCGGATTGTGTGACCTGGGTCCATCCGGACGATGTCGTGAACTGGATTCATGCCGATAATCTAGTCGAAATGGTGTACCTCGTCATCACACGCGGGCGAGCAGGTGACGTCTTCCATGCGGTCGACGCCAACATTCCGGAAACCGACTTTCGCATGCGTCTGATTGAAGCGTCCGGAAAACCGTATCATGTACCGAATCGCGTGGCGGAGCGCCCGACGTATGCAACCGATAAAATCAGATCGCTCGGCTACCGACCGGTCCGTTCATTTGATGAGACAATGCATGCATTAGTAGCATTGTTTAATTCGTCTGATGGCGATTTAGACGGGCTAATTTGAATTACAATATCAAAATAATCCTTCACACTACCGATAGACTAATGGAGATCCATTTTTTATCGCAAAAGAGGAGGATTTAAGTTGAACTTGTTAAAATTCTTTTCTATTTCGTGTATTGGTTTGATCTTGTTATCGTTCGGATTTGGACAGTTTTTAATCGAAGTTTCTGATTGGAAACGTATTCTATTTTTAAATATTGTCCAAATGACGGTCGGGCTGGTCAGTACATATTGGCTGTTTAAAACTTCACAGCGTGTAGCGAAGGAAAATCGTTTATTTTGGTTGTTTCTATCCGGCGGAACTTTTTTTTCAGCCTTCGGTACGCTCGTATGGATTGTCTTGTTACCGATGACACACTCGATTCAAACACCTGTCATTTCTTCGACACTTTGGATTGGTGCATACTTTTTTTATTTTAGCGCCCTGCTTTTTAAATTGCGTAAAACAAGTGCTGTTTTAGCACGTGCATCTTATTTTTTTAATCTGGCAATCTACATGGTGGCGGCCGGTTCCATCAGTTACTACTATTTACTTCATCCTCTTTATTATCTGCAGGAACAGTCGTTTTGGTTAAATGCCGTCACATTATTATTTCAGTTTGCTGATTTAGGCATTTTCTTTTGTATTGTGACATTGTATTACCTCATCCAATTGGAGCGGAATACCCATACGCTGATTTTTCTCGTCATCGGACTTCTGCTTCAGGTAATCGGAGATATCTTCTTTGTCTATCTTACGATTCAGGGGACATATGATGCGGGGGAGTGGGTCGATCTCATATGGACGCTCGCTTTATTATTCATCGGCTTTACCGGTCTTTATCACGTACCGGACAAACTACCGCACTCATTTAAACCAAACAGACCTTTTTTTAAACGGGAGTTTTTATTTCCCTATGCCAGTATTTTTCTTTTATCGCTTTTAATGTTCGAATCGTATGATTGGCGTTTTAATGCGTTAAGTCTTGGATGGTTCATCATTTTTACATTCATTTTGGTTCGCCAAACCATTGTTTTAATGAAAAACAATCGCTTAGTGAAGGAACTGGAAAATGTAGCCTATAAAGATCGTCTGACGGGTTTAGGAAATCAATCCGCATTCCTTCAAGACCAGTTTGATTTTAAAAACCATCAAAACTCGGCTGCTTTGATCTTGATTCATCTGAATCGATTTAAAGTCTTTATGGATGCGTTCGGACATCAGGTGGGCGACCAAATCATTCAGACGATGAGTCGCCGCTTATCGACCGTTCTCCCGCAAGGAGTTCATCTCTTCCGAACTAGCGAAAATGAATTCACCATTCTTTTCCCGTATGAACATGAAAAAGAAATTCATGCGTGCTGTGACGAAATCATGATCCATGTACAGTCTGCCTTAAAAATCAGTCATCATGAAATCCATCTGATCCCGCGACTCGGTGTCAGTTTATATCCCCGACACAGCAGGGACATGGAAGAACTTCAGCGCCTTGCCAATGAAGCGTTATACCGTTCGCCGAGAACAAATCAACCGTTCTATGCTTTTTACGACCAAACCTTATCTTTACGCTTACTACAGCATTTAGAGATGGAAAACCATTTAAGAAATGCGTTGCAACGTAACGAATTCGAAGTGTATTATCAGCCGAAAGTCCAGTTATCCACTGAAAACATCGTCGGGATGGAAGCCTTGATCCGGTGGAAACATCCTGAATTCGGCTTTATCTCGCCTGCCGAGTTTATTCCGATCGCAGAGGAATCGGGTCTCATCAATCAAATTGGTGAATGGGTCTTGCGGACCGCCTGCGCACAAAATAAGACATTTCAAACCATGGGCTTTGCCCCTTTGTTACTTTCCGTCAATGTCTCATCCCTGCAGTTTCAAAATCCTTTATTCACCCAGATGGTGGAACAGGTGTTGCAGGACACGGGTTTACAGGCCCAATGGCTTGAATTAGAAATTACTGAGAGCATCGTTCAAGACATTCAAGAAAGTATTACGATTCTTCAAGAACTGGCTCGACTGGGTGTCCAAACTTCCATCGATGATTTTGGCACAGGATATTCTTCGTTGAATGTACTGGAACACCTGCCGATTGATACATTAAAAATTGATAAATCCTTCGTTGACCGCCTAAATGACGATCCGTCTTCCCCTATCGTGAAAACGATCATTGAACTAGGTATGAATTTAAACTTATCGATTGTCGCGGAAGGAATTGAAACGGCGCAACAAAAAATGATTTTGCAACACTATGGATGTCCGATCGGTCAAGGTTATCTGTTTTCCCCTCCCGTAGAAGCGAAGACGTTCATTGCGTTACTGCCGACTGAAAGTTCTGTCTTCAACACTCCGTGAAAATTGGACGTCAAACGAGGAACGACTACATCAAAAAAGGAGTAAACACGGTATATGATTAAACAAATCAGGTTTCCTCTGTTCCTTACTTTTTTCTATCTGTTCGCCTATTACGTTTGGATCGTCTCATGGAAAAACCATTCTTACATCCAAGCATTTGGCGGCAACCTGTTTTCGATCGTTGTGATCGGTATATCTCTGATCTGGTTGTATACGGCCATCAGAATATCAAGCGGAGCGGATCAAATATTTTGGATCATTTTAACATGTGCTTCCGGTTGTTACCTGATCGGGGAGATCATTTGGTTCATGACTGAAAGTGTTCTTTTACGAGACATCCCTTCTCCCGGTTGGACCGATGTTTTTTATCTTTTCCAAGTCACATTGATTTTAAGTGCACTGCTTTATAAAATTTTTAATCAGACCAAAAAACAAGAACGGATTCCCTTTTTGTTTGATCTTTCGATCGTGATAGTAGTCGCCGCAACCTTTTCATGGCACTTTTTGATTACACCTCTATTGTCGTCACGGGATATTTCGATGAACGAGCTGATTGTGTCACTCGCCTATCCGGTCGGTGATCTTGGAATGCTGTTGGCAGCTGTTTTTCTATTTTACAGTGTGACGAAAAAAAATCAAACGCTCTCGATGTTGCTTGTCTTCATTGCTTTATTCATTCAGGCAGTATCCGATTCTATTTACCTGTATCTGATATCAATCGGTTCTTATTTTTCGGGCAGTCTCATCGATCCGTTATTCATCGTCGTCATGTTGCTGCTCGGGTTGTCAGGATTACTCCATACTTCTTCTTCTGCTGCAGTTCAGTCTGAAATGATTGTCGCCCGCATGAATCTAGTTCAGATCGTCATGCCGTATGGCGGTGTCTTAGTCTTATTTCTTTTCATGGGTCTACATTCGACCGGTTTCGATTCTGTAACGATTGGTTCAGGGATTTCAATTGGCCTGGTCATCATCCGACAAATCGTCATGATTGTAGAAAACCAACGTTTAGTCAAACTGTATGTTCATAAAACACAGGAGCTTGAAATCAGCGAAGAGCGTTACAAATCGTTGTTTGAATATCATCCGGATGCGGTCTATTCGACTGATCTCAACGGCCGATTTGAAAGTGCCAATAACGCGTGCAATACATTACTGGGTGTAACCAACGAAACGTTAATCGGTGAACACAGTTTACTGTATGTTGATGATCGGGACCGGGACCGGGTCACTTCTGAACTTAAACAAGTATTCGTCGGACACCCCAGAAGTTATGAGACACGTATCATAGCTCATAACGGAAGAGATGCTTATCTGAATATCACAAATATCCCAATCGTTGTTCGCAATAAATTAGTAGGTATATTTGGAATCGGTAAAGACATTACAATCAACAAACAAAACGAGCAGAAAGTACATTATTTGGCATACCATGACACGTTGACCGGTTTAAATAACCGAATCGCATTTGAAGAAAAACTGCATGAACTCATCGATAATCAAACGCATATTTCTTCCGATCAAAATATCTCACTGTTTTTCATGGATTTAAATCAATTTAAACGGGTGAATGATTCATTAGGACACGATATCGGGGATCAATTATTAGCAGCCGTCGCGCATCGGCTGCACGAGTTTTCCGGCAACTTTACGATGATCGCAAGACAAGGTGGAGATGAATTTACATTAGTAGCGGAAAATATTGCATCCGATTCTACATTACATGAGTTGGCCGGCAGGATTATATCCCGTCTTGAAGAACCGTACAGCATAAGCGGAAACATCATTCATTGTCCGCCAAGTGTCGGCATCTCGTCTTTTCCAAAGGATGCACATTCTTTTCGGGACTTGATAAAGCACGCAGATCTTGCGATGTATGAGGCTAAAAAGAAGCCGACAAATGGTGACTATTGTTTATATGAGCCAAGTCAGGAAATGGAGTATTGATTAAACTACTTTCAGATGATCTTAGAACTAAAACTGTCTCCTAAGTGGTTCAATCTAGTAGGACATGCTAATCAAGATAGCACGTTATTCCTCGGAAAATGAGAATGGAAAATCGGGAATAAAGATTTCAATTGATGAATATAGCATTGTCGTCTTAGTACATCCATTTCAATTTGAAAGTGAGGTTTTAATATGAACAAGCAAATCGTAACGGTACTCTTAAGCAGTTTACTTTTGACCGCAGGCTGTGCTGCAGAAAAGGAAACAACGACATCGACGACGGATATCATCGCAAAGGAAGCCCGCCAGGACAAGACCGCTGATTTGATCCGAGTCGGCGACCGAGTCTATGAACTGCGCGGAAAAGATACGGCCATTCAGAAAAAAGATCTGATGTCCTATTCGACCGTCAACAAGCAGATTAACGGCAAACAAGCACTTGTCGACCGGACGGCGACCGATTGGAAAGCCGGAACAACATTGTATCAAACGAAAAAATCAACAGGTACGCTGTATGTGTTAAAAGGAAACACTGCTTATCGCTATCAATCGATTTCAGAAGGCTGATTGATTTTTGAGAACATCGTCCCGAACCTTACGATTTTGTTAGTTCACGGCATCGCCGCGAGGTGATACACTTGCGGCATCATGTTCTAACCATCCGTTAAGGGAGACTTCTTAATGAAAGAAACCACGCCTACATCCACTTCTACCAAAACGACCGATGAAAAAATCATCCGGTTGATTCAAGGACTGCACCAGTTACACTTGACACCAATGAAAGCCACACACTACCAGAAGCTCGCCCGCCATTTGCCTTACCCGTCTTTACCGGAAATCGAAAAACGATTCGGATCCTGGACCCATCTGCTTGAGCAAGCCGGAATCATTCGTGCCCGCGAGTTGTCGAACGAAAAACGCGTGGCGCTCGACCGGTCGAAATCCGATACGTCTCACAGCAACCGATGGAGTGTCGATGAGAGCATCGCTTTTTATGTCAAGAAGTGCGGCTCCCGCATAACCATCCGTTCCTATTCCGCACTGCGGGTGAACCATCCGCAAATGATGAGTGCCAATACGATCATCCGCCATTACGGGACTTGGAAACAGGCGTTGGCCCATTTTCAATTATCATCAAACGGGTTTTATTCGAACGAAGATTGTTTAGGTGCCTTGCGCCAAGCCTATGAAGCACTTGGTCCTGCACTGACCAGTAAAGAATATGTTCAGTTTGCCCGAAAACACCAATTGCCCTCACTCACGTTACTGATTGAACGGTTTTCCAGTTGGCGGGAAGCCTTACGGATTCTCGAAGAAACGCTCGACTAAAAAACGGTCGATCCTCCAAT